>NZ_CP050296.1:4096497-4398854 GCF_014189455.1 Mesorhizobium huakuii | reverse complement strand
ACATCGGTCGATTGCCGCAGAAGCGAGAACAGATCCTGTGCTTCGTTCATCGTGCAGGCTCCGGAAAATGTGCCTCCCGAGGCGTGTTGACCGGACCGCTCCTTGGTCCGAGTCTGCCATTTTACGTCGAAACGGACCGTACGGCCATTCGAATAGATAAACCTGGTGACAGCTCGATTTCCATCCGACCGCAAGCGGCACTATGATGATCCACGGGTATTCACCTTTTGGGGGCCCTTTCCATGCAGACGTCCGACAACCCGCCATTTCCAGCAGCCCTGCGCATTTTCTCCGCTGGGGTCATCATCGTCCTGATCGTGGGCGCCGGCCTGTTTTTCGCGCCGGCGCTGGTCAAGCCGCGCTGGCCCTGGCCCGTCACGCCATTCAGTGCCCGCTTCCTCGGCGGCTTCTACACCGCCGAAATGGCGGTGATGGCGGCGCTCTTGTTCTGGAATCGCTGGTCGCCCGGCAGGCTGGTGCTCGTCATGGCCTTCATCTTCACCGTCATCGTGTCGGCGGTTTCGTTGATCAATCTCGGCTATTTCAACTTCGAACGAAAAGCGGCCTGGCTTTGGTTCCTGGTCTATCTAGCCTCGGCCGCGGTATCCGGGCTGTTCCTGTGGTGGGCCAGGGCCCGTCCTTCGGCAAAAGGCGTGACCCTGAATCCCGCATGGCGCGGCTACATGCTGGCGGAAACGGCGATCCTTGGGCTCTACGGCGTCGGCATGTTGCTGTTCCCCCGGGTGGTCAGCAGCAGCTGGCCGTGGCCCGTCGATCCCTTCCACGGCCAGGTCTACAGCGCCATCTTCCTCGCCGGCGCCGGCGGCACATACCTCGCCTGGAAAGGCGCGCCGCGCGAGGAACTGCTGGTGCTCGGCCTGGCACAGTTTCTGGTTGGCCTGCTTGCAATCCTTGGCCTCGTCATCACCGACGCTGCGGTGCACCGGATCGACTGGGCGGCGACCAGGACGTTGTGCTGGCTCGCCCTTTTTGGCTGGATCGGCATCAGCGGCGTCTTCAAACTCTACGCCGCCTCCCGCTATTTTGGCTCGCAATCGGCGGCATAGGCTGCAGAGATAGCTGGATTTTCAGGTGACGTCCGGTGCATCGTGCCGGGCCGATTGCCTTAGAGCATTTCACCGTTTCAAGGAAACGGCGAACTGCTCTATCACTTTGTTCTGACGCAATTCCGGGCGGAAAACCGCTCACACTTTTCCTGGAATTGCTGTAGCCGGGAACGCCATGACCAGCACGACCTCTTCCGAGAAAATCCAGCCGCAGCTCCGCGCCATACGGCCAAGCGATGCGGAGGCGCTTTGCGCCATCTTCAACATGCCGGGCTTCCGCTGGGGCACGCTCAGGATGCCCTTCGAGATGGTGGAGCAGGTGGAGCGGCGCATCGCCAAGTCCGGCCAGGAAACCACCTGGATCGTCGCCGAGTTGGACGGCAAGGTCGTCGGCCATGGCAGCCTGGTCGTGCAGGGTTCGCCGCGCCGTTCGCATATCGGCGAGATCAATATCGGCCTTGACGATGGCTTTGTCGGCAAGGGCATCGGCTCTGCCATACTTGGCGCATTGCTTGACGTGGCCGATAACTGGCGCGCCCTGAAGCGGGTCGAATTGACCGTCTATGCCGACAACGAACCGGCCATCCGTCTCTACTCAAGCCACGGCTTCGAGGTTGAAGGCCGGCATGTGAAGGCCGGTTTTACCGACGGGCAGTACCACGACCTCCTGAGCATGGCCCGGCTGCGGTTCTAAACCTTGGCTGATCGAGTTGATGATCTGGCCGGCCGCATCCACCAAGTCCAGTCTCCCTTGGCGTTTGCACCGCAAGCGGCTAGACGGGACCGATGACCGCCGTCTCTGACCCAACCCCTACGCCTCCGGCGGAAATTCTGGCTGTCCTGTCGCGGCTGTGCCCTGAAGTCGTGCGCGACATCGAGCTAAACTGGAATGCACCGGTTTCCGATTACGCCCGCCATCTGTGGCGGCCGCTGGCAAGGCCTGCATCGGGGCCGGCGATCGCTGCCCGTTCGATCCTGCGCGAAGTCCTGCATCAGCGCCTCGGCGCGATCATGCCGCCTGAGGCGATCGGCAAGGCACTCGACGAGTTCGAGCACAGACCGGTTGTCCAGTCCGGCCTGCACTGCCTGCTTCTGATGGACCGGATCACCTTCGATGCCCTCCTCCTTGCCTGGCTCGGCGCTGTCGAAAACGGGCTGTCGGCCTTCTTCTGCTTCATGGGAACGACAATGACCATGGAAACAATAGGCAAGGAAGGGCCGGGATGGCTTGATGTCGGCGACGACAAGGTCAATCTGTTTGGCATGGGGCGCCACAAACTGTGCCGCAAAAGCACCTGCGCGGCCGGTCCCGTCTCCCTCAACAAGCCCGCGCTCGAAGCGGTGGGCGATGAAACGGATGCCAGCCGCTGGCTGGGCACACTGCTTGCCAGTCAGGACAAGGTGTTTGGAACCGCCGCCGATGCGCTGACAGAACTCAATGAGGATCTGGTCGCAAGTTGGGATCGTTCCGACATGGCCCGGCCGGTTTTCATCGACGATCGGCTCGCCGCTTCCGCCATGGCGCGGCATCTGGAGCATGACGGCAGCCTTCTTGCCAGGCTGCTGATTGAGCCCGCAAGACGCCAGCGTCTCGACCATGCCTTGCAAAAGGCCGCATCGGGACCCTTCGGCAGGTTCCTGCCCAACACCACGGACTATTTCTGGGGCATCCGCGAGCAGCGCGTGCGCAAGCTCGTCCTCGAGAACAGGCACCTGATCGAACCCGACAGGCCGCATGGTCTTTCCATCCCGTTCGAGCGGCCGCATCTCAAGCAGGCGCTGCTGGACGGACTGCTGCTGCCGAACCTGTTCCTGACGTTCCTCGTCCTAGCCATATTGCCGCGGGTGCGGGTTGTGGGCGGCCTGAGACAGATTGGCTATGTCGCGCTTTTCCATCAGATCCTGCTGGCTGCGCTAGACGAAAACGTGCTGGAAGAGCGCGATCTGGCTGCGGAGCTGCAGGTTCGGGAAAATGCCTGGGGGATGCGGGTCATCGATGAAAAGATCTCGGTCCGCGAGCAGCTTGCCATCCTGCCGGAAGGGGCGCTCTTCCCCGACCTGCTCCGGCAATATCGTTTGCGGACTTTTGCCGAGACGACCGACGACCTGAAACTGGTTCGCGAAAACGCCCGATGGCGCAAGATCGGCCAGGCGATCTATCGGTGAGCCTCTGGCGTCTGACCCGGCCGCATGGCCTCATTTGTCATTGCACCACACCGGCCTTGCGGAGGCCGTCGACCATGCGTTCGAAATCGGCAGGGTTCTTGTAAGGCAAGACTTTGCGACGGTATTCCAGCGAATAATTGGGATTGACGCGAAGCAGCTCCTGCCATGCCGCGCGGGCCTCCTCCAAACGGCCCAGATGGCCGTAGCTGGCGGCCAGAAGCGCGCGCGAGACGTCGGTGACAGCGTTGCGAGCCAGCCGTTGGCGCAAGAGGTCGACGGCCTCGTCGTACCTTCCCAGTTGAAACAACGCCAAAGCCTGGAAGTGCAGAAGCACATCCGGAAAGTATGGGTTCAGGGTCTTTCCCCGGGCGAAGCTCTCGAGGGCCTCCTCGGCTCTGCCGGAGTAATACAGCGTTTCGCCGCGGCAGACATGCGCTTCGGCGAAGTTCGGATTGAGGACCAGTGCGCGCTCGACCTCGTCGAGGGCCTCATCGTGCCGTCGTGTGTACAGCCTGGCTATCGCCAGCGCCCAGTGCGCCCAGGGATCGCTGTCATCCAGCGTTACCGCCCGCGTTGCGGCCTCTTCCGCTTGCACCATCGATTCCGGCGGTGACGCACCCCACCTGTTCAGGTAATCGACGCCGTGCGTGAGGGCGAGGAAAGCGTAAGCAGAGGCAAAGTTCGGGTCCAGCTCGGTGGCACGTTGCAAGAGGTCGCGGGCTGCGGTGTTCGTGTCCTGCGTCAGCCGGTGCCACAGCTCCCGCCCGCGCAGGAAACAGTCATACGCCTCCGTGTTGCGCGAGTGCTCCGGCGCCAGCCGCAGACGGGCGCCATCTGTCAGGTTGAGCGCCAGCGCACCGACGATCTGCTGCGTCACGTCGTCCTGCACGGCGAATATGTCGGTCAGGTCGCGATCGAACCGCTCCGCCCAGAGATGGCCGCCCGAAATTGCATCGATGAGCTGCGCGGTGATGCGCACCCTGTTCCCCGACTTGCGTACGCTGCCCTCGAGCACATGCCGCACGCCGAGCTTCGTGCCCACCTCCTGCACATGGACGTTCTGGCCCTTGAAGGTGAATGACGAATTGCGTGCGATGACAAAGAGCTGCGACAGTTTGGACAGCGCCGTGATGATGTCTTCGGAGATGCCGTCGGCGAAGTAGTCCTGTTCGGCGTCACCGCTCATGTTGGCGAACGGCAGGACGGCGATCGACAGCTTGGGCGGCGCTGCCGTCGCCGGCCGGTTCGTCGCGGTTTCCAAGGTCGTGGCCACCTTGGTCCCGGCGTTGCCGACTTGCAGCGAATAGACCCGGATCGGCTCGGCGATGTTCTTGAGCTGCGTGCTGCCGAGATCGCTGACCGAGAGGTCGAGCCTCGCCCTGACCTGGCGATAGGCATCCTCGGACAGGCAAATGGCGCCGGGCGCCGCGACGCCCTCCAAACGCGAGGCGATGTTGACGCCGTCGCCCATCAGGTCGCCGTCGCTTTCTTCGACCACATCCCCCAGATGGATGCCGATCCTGAACTCGATGCGGCGGTCCTGCGGCACGCCGGCATTGCGCTCGACCATACCGTTCTGAACCTCGATGGCGCAGCGCACGGCATCCACCACACTGCGGAACTCAACCAGCGCCCCATCCCCGGTGCGCTTGATCACATGTCCGTTGTGCACTGCGATGATCGGATCGATCAGGTCGCTGCGCAGCGCCCGCAACCTCGCTAAGGTACGATCTTCGTCCGCGCTTGCGAGCCGGCTGTATCCGACCACATCTGCAGCCAGGATTGCGGCGAGCTTGCGATTCTCGCTCATGGGTCCGTCTCCTCATCTCCACGATAGCAGGAAGACGGAGGCAAGAGGGAACTTTCGCAAACGACGGCCACGCAGCCGCCCGCATCGGCAGCGCTCTGCCACAGGCCCATGTCGATCGCCTGGTGCCCATTTTAGCTGCCGCTTGCCGGTCGACGGCTATCGGTTCATCCTTGTAAATACGCTGGCCGTGAACTGCGTAGCGAGATCACCCCGTCACGGCCCCTAGTGAGGTCTTGTCCTATGGACTGCTCGGGCTGCGGTTTCGAGGTTGATGGCGGCTTCGCTTTCTGTCCGAAGTGTGGCAGGCGCCAGCCCGTGCCATGCGCCAGTTGCGGCTACCTCTGCGCACCGGATTTCGAGTTCTGTCCGAAATGCGGGACAAGCGTCGGTGCGCCCGCGAAGGCCGTCGAACGGCCTGCTCCGACGCCAAGCCGGACCATTGTGCCGCCGTCTCGAACGCCGTCGCTGCTTGCGAACATCGAAGGCGAAGATGGGCTGCATCCCGTCTCTGAGGCCGATCGCCGGACGGTAACGGTCCTGTTCGCCGACCTTTGCGGCTTCACGACACTCAGCGAGCAGCTTGATCCCGAGGTCATGCAAGCGCTGCAGAACGAACTGTTCAAGGAGCTGACGGCGGCCGTGCGAAACTTTGGTGGTTTCGTCGACAAATTCATCGGTGATGCACTGCTCGCTTTGTTCGGCGCGCCGGTCGCGCATGAGGACGATCCGGAACGTGCGCTTCGCGCCGCTCTCGACATGATCGCCCGGACGGCGCGGCTCGGCGAAAGCGCCCCCCACTCCGGCACGCCCCTGTTGCTCCATATTGGCATAAACACCGGGCCGGTCGTCACTGGCGGATTGGGTATCGGCACCGCCAAATCCTATTCGGTGACCGGCGATACGGTGAATACGGCGCAACGCCTGCAATCGTTGGCCGCACCGGGTGAGGTTCTGGTAGGCGAGCTCACACACAGACTGACCCGGCATGCCTTCTCTTACGAACCGCTGGGTGATGTCGTGCTTCGCGGCAAGGCTGGCAGTGTGCTCGTCCATCGACTGGATGCACCGCTTGCGGCGCCGCGTGCAGCGCGTGGGCTCGAGGCACTCGGCCTCAGCGCGCCGATAATAGGACGTGGTGCGGAGCTCCACAGAATGCTGGCGAGCCTTGACCAGGCTTGCGCCGGCTCGGCCCAACTTGTCCGCCTCGTCGGAGAAGCCGGTATCGGGAAATCGCGGCTGGTCAAGGAGTTCGTCGCCCGCGTCGGCGACGAGGATCGTTTTCGCAACGTCGCCGTGCGGCAGGCCACCTGCTCACCGCTGGGCGAACAATCATTCGGCGCCTTGGGCGCGGTGGTGCGCAGTGCTGCCGGGATGATGCAAAACGACAATGGGGACGAGATGCGGGGGAAGCTCGCAGACTTGCTTGCCGATCTCGGCCTGCAGGGCGAAGAAGCGAAGCGGCTGATGCCTTTGCTCTACCATGTGCTTGGCCTTGGCGACCCCGATGCCACCTTGCAGCATGTCGAGCCCGAGCAGTTGCGGCGGCAAATTCTCTACGCCGTCCGCACAATCATCGAACGGCGGCTTGCGTTGTCGCCCCTGTTGATTGTCGTCGAAGACCTGCACTGGGCCGACGCCGTGTCGCTCGAGGCACTCCGTTTCGTCATGGACAAGTTGGAGCGCACGCGGTTGATGTTGCTGGTCACGCATCGTCCGGGGCCTGACAACGGCCAGCTCGACTCAAGTCGGGTCAGTCACACAGCGCTCAGGCTTTCTCCGCTCAACAGGGATGACGGACGCAGCCTGCTGGCGGCGCTTCTCGGCGAGAGCTGGGTAAACTCCGCAGGAAGGCTTCTCGACCAGATCCTCGAGCGTGCGGGCGGCAACCCGCTTTTTGTAGAGGAGATCGTTCGCGGCCTTATCGATCGCGGTGCACTGATACGCGAGGGTCAGCGATGGCGGACTGCGGCGGGCGAAGTCGCAACCGACATTCCCGCCACCATCCAGGCAATGTTGCTTGCCCGCGTCGACCGGCTGCCCCAAGAGGTGCGCCGGTTGGCCCAGGAAGCCGCGGTAATCGGCCCGCGCTTCGATGCCACACTTCTGAAAACCGTGACGGCCGACCCCGGCCGGCTGGAAGCCGGCTGCGAACTGCTTTGCGATGCGGAGATCATCGAGGAAGTTGCCGGATCAGGCTCGGTCTCGTCGCAAAGCTACCGCTTCACGCAAACATTGCTCCAGGACGTAATCTACCAGAATCTGCTCCTGCAACGCCGGACCGACATCCACGGGCGGGTCGGTGCTGCCTTGGAGCAACTGTACGGCGACAAGCCGGAACGGCTCGAGGATTTGACCGTGCTCGGTCATCATTTCGCACTGAGTGCTGAGCGGGAGAGAGGCGCGCATCACCTCCAGGCGGCGGGCGATCGCGCTCGCATGATATACGCCAATGACGACGCCCTTCGTCTCTACGAGCGAGCACTGACTGCCTTGGGCGCGATCGGGCAAACACCGCTCAAACTGGCAATTGCAGAGCGCATTGCCGATTTGAGCGGCCCGGCAGGCCGCCGCGAAATCGCGCACCAGCACTACGAGACGGTGCTGCAGGCATACCGCGAGTCAGCCGATCATGTCGCCTCGGCGCGCGTTTTGCGCAAGATTGGCCGGCTGCTCTGGGACGTCGGTAAGCGGGACAACGCAGAATCCCGCTACGCCGAAGCGGCAGCGCTCCTCGAGGGAGCGGATGCCCCGGTCGAGCAGGCGTATCTCTGGCAAGAGCGTGGCCGGCAGGCCTTCCGCAGCGGAGATCATGCTCTCGCGGCAAAATGGGCGGACGCGGCGCTGGATTGCGTAGGCAGCCTGACAACGGAGCATGTCTCCGAGGTGGGGCGAGATGCCACTCTCGTGACCGCGGAGGCACTCAATACCAAGGCTGTCGCGCTGGCTCGCCTTGGGCGAAACCATGAGGCCGTGCGTCAGGTTGAGCGCAGCATCGAATTGGCCGAAGCCGCCGGTCTGCTGGGCGCGGCCTGCCGTGGCTACACCAATCTCGGCGTGCTTTATACGACCATCGATCCGGCACGGGCGATCGAAGTCTGTCGGCGCGGTCTCGACGTGGCGCGCCGTATCGGTGATTTGGGCTTCCAGGCGCGCCTGCTGGCCAATCTGGCGGTCGCCTGCTGTACCTTCACGGATCGCTGTCCGACAGAGGGCGTGCCTGCCGCAGAGAAGGCCATCGAGATCGACCGGGCACTCGACCAGCGCGAGCACCTGCCGGTGCCGTTGATCGTGCTGGGGCAGATCCACCAATGCAACGGCCGTCCGGAACTGGCGGTTGGGTTGTTCCACGACGCGCTGGACGTGGCCCGCGAAACGGGCGAACCCCAACTGCTGTTTCCATGCTATGATGGCCTGGCAACGCTTAATCTCGACCTCGACAACCTGGCCGAGGCCGAACGCTACTTTTCCCTGGCGCAGGATATATGCGCCCAGCACGGGCTCGACCCGGAATCGCTCGTGGTGCTGCCTTTTCTCGACTAGCCGGGATTGGAGGTTGAAATGTCCGCGCCTAGTGACTTGGTACCGCTTCAACCGGGTGACCGCGCGCCGAACGTGGTACTCGACGCCATTACCCAGGAAGGCAAGATCGCCCTTGACGACTTTCGTGGACAAAAGCCAGTGCTGGTCGGCCTGTTTCGAGGTCTGCATTGCGCGTTTTGCCGGCGCCATATAGCCGCCCAAGCGCGGCTTGATCCGGAGCTGCGCGAAAAGGGTGTGGAGAGCCTGACGGTGGTCAACACGCCGATCGAGCGGGCGCGTCTCTATTTCCGCTACCACCCAATGCCGAATCTGCTTGCGGCTTCCGACCCCGAACGCGCTTCACATCGTGCTTTTGGACTGCCCAATCTCGAATTCACCGAAAACGAGACGAACTGGCCGTACAAGGTCGCGATGGCAGCGGCAAAGGGCTTGCGGGTCGACATACCAGGCGTGCTGCCCGGCCCAATGGATCCTTTTGCGGCCGGCGAGTTCCTAGAGAAGAAGGACCCCTACGAAGTGACCGAAGCCGACGAGCAGATGATGGCAACGGGACACGGACAACTGGTCGGTCAGTTCCTGCTGGACCGGCAGGGGATCGTGCGCTGGAGCTTCACGGAGGTTCCGGAGGGCGGGCGATACATGTTTGGGGCGCCAAACCCACGGGAGCTGATGTCGGCCGTGTCGCAAGTCGCCCAGTAGACAAGTTCACCGTTCATCGAGCACGGCCTCGACAATGGCAACAAAGTCATCGAGCGAGCGATCCCCGCGGATCTCGATGCGTGGAAGGTCGATGGGATCGCCATCGAGGCCCGCCGGCCCGTGTCTGCCGCCGAAGCCGATCCGGTAGCCGCACTCCCTGGCCAGCCGGCCAAGCCGTCGGTCGGTGACAGAGAAGGGTGCCGCGAACGCCGTGGTCGGCCGGCCAGTCCACCGTTCGATGAACATACGGGAGCGCAGGAGCTCGGCGGCCAGGTCAGAGCTCGACAGACCATCGATCGCGCGATGCGTCGCCATATGGCTTCCGAAGAAGGCACCCTCGCCAGCGAGGCGTCGCACCGTCCCGGCGTCCATAAGCGGCGTCGGCGGACCGCTGTGGGCGTCCCACCGTGCACTTTCACCCACCAGGTCCGTCACCAGGAACACCTCCGCGGTCAGGTCGTTGGCGCGCAAGATCGGCCAGGCATGGTCGGCAAAGTTCTGGAAGCCGTCATCGAAGGTGATGAGCACCGGGCGGCCAGCGAAAGGCTCACGGTTGGCGATGGACCATTCCAGCTGCTCGGACGCAATCGCGTGAAAGCCATTGGCGCGCAGCCATGCCATCTGGCTGCCGAATAGGGCGGGCGTACACCGAAAACGGGCGAGCGCGGCCGGACCATCATCGGCGATGCTGTGATACATGAGGACAGGAACACGCTGCCGCCGCTCGCTGCGGGCGACGTCGCGGCGCAAGGCCCGCGCCCCGCCCCAGACGATTTTTCGCGCGACCCCGATTTCGATGGGCGCGCGGATCGGCACATGATCAATCCTCGGTTCCGCCGCCACCTCGTCTGGTGACAGGCGGCGGAAGCGGTCTATGCGATAAAGCTCGGTCTGGATCGATTGCTCGAGGACGAGGCCGTCGGTCGCTGCCAGTGCCTCTGAGATCGCTTGTGCACCGAATGTGTTCCAGTCGAAGCCCGTCCTTTCAACATTGTCACGCAGCACGAATGCATGCGCGCTGATGAAACTGCCGCCAGGCGCCAACGCCTCGGCGAGTTTTTTAGCGACGCGCCGCAACTCGGCGAGATCATCCAGGTAGTACAGCACTTCCGAACAGACGATCAGATCCATCTCGCCAGGCAGCGTATCGGCAGAGAAATCCAGTACGCCGAACTCGACATTCGGCTGATCGCCGCATCGCGCCCGCGCCCGCCCGATGGCTACGGCCGAGATGTCAGTTGCGGTCAAATGGCCCACTCGCGGCGCCAGCTGCCGCGTGAAGTGGCCCTCCGCGCAGGCCAGCTCAAGCGCCCGTCCGATGGCACCAGCAGGCAGAATTTCGAGCTGCCGCTCATATTTTTCCTGCTCATAGGGAGAACCGTACTTCCAGGGATCCTCGGTCGCGAAATGGCGATCCCAGAACGACGTGCGATCCTTGTCGTGCGCATCCGCGGCCAGTGTCCGGCGCCGCGCGGGAAGAGGCTCTATAGGCTCGGCACTCGACCGGACCAGCTCCTGCGCTTGTGCGGCCAATCGCGCGAGTTTGGCGAAGTGGCTGTCCCGATCAGACCGGTGTTCAAGCCGCTCAGGGGGCACGAAATCCGGGGTCAATTCAAGCCAATGACGCCTTGTGACAGTCCCGAGTGCGCCGAACTGCACGCGGGCCTCTGTCTGGCCGTCCATCATCAGCCAGGCGTAGATCTGATCTACCCCTTCCGGAAGTTCGGTCGAGGTCGGATTTCGAGCGTCGACGCGAATTCCGAGTGTCAGTGCTAGTCTGCGCGGCTCGGCAAGGTCGTCGGAGTCGAGAAGCATTTGCTCAAGCTGATACTGGACGCGGCGACCCGCTGCGAGATCGCCCCAGATCTTGCCGAGTTCGACGATCAACTCGGTGATGGCCCCGCCGAACCTGTCCCACCTGGCAGCCAATTGCGCTGGCGCCGACTGGCTTCCGACCATAAGGCCATCGAAGATCACCTTGGCGGCCTTGCGCACCCCTTTCCGCCCTGCCGGCAGCGCGCGCAGGGACTGCGGGTTGATCGGGCGCGAGCCGCTGCCGCAACCCGACGCGGCATTCCACAACGCGGTCCACGCAAGGGCTTCGGAAGCGCTACCGCCGTTCGCATTATCCTTGGCCATCGAGCTTTCGTTTTCTTCGGCAAGAGTCGGCGAATGTCAAAGACGGATGACGGCATCGGCTGGCAGCACTGCTCTGTCAAGGTCGGGGCGAATTAGAGACAGGCAAAAGACTTGGTGACAGGGCTGAATGGCAAGCGCCCACGCTCGCTAGTATGGGCCTGGGATCCTGGTGCCGGCGTTCTGCGCCCGGAATCACCGAGCCCGGTTCATGGAACGCCCGGAGACCCGGACCGAGACCGAAATGCCCTGCCCCTGCGGCTAGTAGACACCGCCAAGTATCCGGCGCAACGGTCTAGCCCGAGCCGATGACGTCTTGCACCACAACATCGGCTTCTTCAAGGTAGGAGCAACGGCGGGCATAGATGTCGTCGCTCGCCGATTTGGCCGGAAGGTTACAGCACGATGCCACTCATGATTCGACGATTGGGAGCCAGGAACCTGGCGCGCCCGGCATGGCGTCTCGTAGATCTGACGGCGATGTTTGTCCTGATCGCCAGGCCGCTCGTCTTTGGGATCGCCCTCCTGTTGGCTGGTCCGACACAGGCGCAGTCACCGGCGACCGTCCCGCCTGAGAGGGTCAAACAGCTGTTCGAGCTTCTCGACGATCCGTCAGTGAAGGCCTGGGTGGCCGAACAACGAAAACAGGACGCCGGGTCAACGGCAGCGCCTGCCGCGGCAGGCGCTTCACCGGCCGACGCATCGTCCGGCGCCGAGGCCGCACCAGCCCAGATGAATACGATGGCATCCTCGACGCTCGACCGGATCAAGCATCATATCGAAAGAATCGTGCGCACTTTGCCCCTGCTGCCAGGCCAGTTCGCGCGCGTTCGGGCACAGACCATGGAGGATATGTCCAGCAAAGGGCCTGCCGGCGTATTGGTGCTGATTGCGATATTCATCGCGGCCGGCCTGGCACTGACTTGGGCGACATACAAGCTCACCCGCCCATTTCGTCTTTGGATCATCGCGCAATCGAAGGATACGCCCATTGGGCGAGCCAAGAAGATTGGTGGCCGCCTGCTTTATTCCAGCATGCTGATCGTCTCGTTCGCACTGGGCAGCGCCGGCGCGTTCATGCTGTTCGACTGGCCAATGCTGATCCGCGAGATTGTGCTGACATTTCTGATGGCTGCAGTCTTCACATGGGGCGTGCGCACTTACGTTTTAGCCCTGCTCGTCCCTTCCTTCATGAAGGTCGAGAACGCCGTCGAGGTTCGCGCCTTGCCGATCACCAACGAAACGGCTGACCATTGGTTCTATTGGCTACCCCGGATCGTCGGCGTCTTCGCCTTCTTCGCCGCCGCCTTTAACCTCTTGCCCGGTCTCGGCATCGATCGGGACGGAATGATGGTCCTGTCTCTGGGCGCCGATTTCGTGATGCTGTTTCTGTGGCTGCTTGCCGTTTGGCGGCGACCAAGAAGGGCGGCGGATGGTGCGCACGGTAGCGGTCATGCGGGCGTGACCTGGTTATTGACCGCTTATTTCGTCGTTCTGTTCCTGGAACGCATCGCCGGCCTGTATACATGGTTCTGGTTCACCTTCGCCGCATTCGTCCTGCCCTTGGCAATCGTGCTGACGCAGCGTGGGGTTAATTTCGTCCTGCGGCCGGGTTCGGAAGATGCTGGCCGGCCGACGATCCCGGCGGTGACGATCGCTGTCATCGATCGCGGTATCAGGATGATCTTGATCCTGGCGGCGGCTTACTTTCTCGCGCGTGTCTGGGGTCTGGACATGCAATCCATGCGGGAGAGCGATACGACGACCATGCTCATATTGAGCGGCTTGATCAATGTCGTGGTCATTGCGCTTGCAGCCGATTTCGGCTGGTCGATCATCAAAGCTTTGATCGAACGAAAGCTGGGCATCCACACACCGCATGCGGTGATCGGCGATGAGGACATCCTGACCCTCGATCCGCATCAGGCGCGGCTGCACACGCTGTTGCCGATCATCCAGAACATTCTGCTCGCGGTGATCATCGTGATGGCGGTGCTGATGATGCTCGCCTCGATTGGAATCCAGATCGGCCCGCTGATCGCCGGCGCTGGCGTCGTCGGCGTCGCTGTGGGTTTTGGCGCACAAACCATCGTCAAGGATGTGATCTCAGGCGTGTTTTATCTGCTCGACGATGCTTTTCGTGTCGGCGAATATATCTCATCGGGCAGCTACAGGGGTACGGTGGAGAGCTTTTCGCTGCGCTCGGTGAAGCTGCGCCACCATCGTGGCCCGTTGTTCACAATACCTTTCGGCGAACTCGGGGCGGTGCAGAACCAGAGCCGCGACTGGGTCACCGACAAGTTCAACGTCACCGTCGGCTATGACACCGATATCGAGCTCGCGCGCAAGCTGATCAAGCGGATAGGCCTCGAACTGGCGGAAGATCCAGAATTCAAACACTGGGTGATCGAACCGATCAAGATGCAGGGCGTACAGGAGTTCGGCGAGTACGGCATCGTATTGAGGGTCAAGGTCACAACCAGACCGGGAGGTGCCTTCAGCATGAAAGGCAGATTCTTCCTACGCCTCCGCCAAGCCTTCAAGGAGCAGGGCATCGAACTCCCGTTCCCCACCGTCCACGTCCAGGGGCTGCAGAACCCACACGAGGCAGAGAATGCGCCTTTGGAGATCACACCCGAATTAAGAATGGCCGTCGCGCAATCGCACACCAATCGGCGCAGAAAGAAAAGCACTACAACCGAGTAGGAAAGTAGCGTCACGAGCCTCACCGGCCCTGACGGGATTCTGAAAGATTCGGCCGGTAGTATGCCGGAGGTCCGTTGGACGCGGCGTTGGCGTCAAACGCTACATGCCAGTAGATACCGAACGCCGGCGCTCGAACTCACCGACGAAGAATGGGACTTCAACTTTGCCGTCAACACGCGAGGCGTCTTTCTGACCAATCAGATCGCGGCCCGGCAATTTGTCGCGCAAGGCTCGGGCGTGATCGTCAACACGGCCTCACTTGCCGCCAAGGTTGGCGCTCCGCTTCTCGCCCACTACTCCGCGTCCAAATTCGCGGTTCTGGGCTGGACGCAGGCGCTGGCACGAGAGCTCGCGCCCAAAGGCATTCGCGTCAATGCCGTGTGCCCCGGATTTGTACGCACCGCCATGCAGGAGCGCGAAGTGATCTGGGAAGCAAAGCTGCGAGGGATGACACCCCAAGAGGTTACCGACAGCTACGTCGCCCAGACCCCGTTAGGGCGCCTGGAAGAACCGGACGACGTCGCCAGGGTGGTTGTATTTCTGGCTTCGGACGCAGCGCGGTTCATGACAGGTCAAGGCATCAACGTCACGGGCGGTGTGTTCACATCCTGACGATTTTGGCGCCCTCGCAGCGTTCCACGGCGCGCTCAGGCCGTCTCGAAAAGTACCCTCGCCACTCCAACCAGGGCATTTGTCCATCGCAAATCAATCGCCATGGTGGGTTACGGGTCGTTCTCTAAATCACTGCCGATCCGTCGATGCGCGGCGTGGAAATGGCCTGGCGGGCCTGTGCTTCGTGCCTCATGAGGTACCGCTCTATCGAGCGGATGATCGCGATCAGCAACAGGTTGACGACCAGGTACAGGACCCCCGCAATTGCGAAAATCTCGAAGATCGCGAAGGTCTGGCTCATAAGCCGCTTGGCATAGCCGGTGATTTCCAGCACGGTGATCGTGGAGGCTAGGCTTGTCCCCTTGACGACGAGAATGAGCTCGTTGCCATAGGCCGGCAGCGCCTGGCGTATCGCAAGCGGGAACTCGATACGGCGAAAGCGCAGTATCCGCGACATGCCGCAAGCCTGGGCTGCTTCGACCAGGCCGGCCGGGACCGACATCAGCCCTCCGCGCAGGATCTCGGACGTGTAAGCTGCGGTGTTGAGCGCCAACGCCAGCACGGCGCAGCGC
This sequence comes from Mesorhizobium huakuii, assembly GCF_014189455.1. Lineage (NCBI taxonomy): Bacteria > Pseudomonadati > Pseudomonadota > Alphaproteobacteria > Hyphomicrobiales > Phyllobacteriaceae > Mesorhizobium > Mesorhizobium huakuii. The sequence goes on along the minus strand of NZ_CP050296.1, from coordinate 4,383,546 downwards.
GAACCATCGCTGATCACCCACCACAGAACGGCGTTGTCCCTGATCAGGCTGACCTCGCCGAGGCCGTAGTAGAAGATGAATATCTGGACCAGCAGCGGCGTGCCGCGAAAGACATTGCTGTAATACTTGGCAAAGCCGGCCGCGAAGGCGTTTGACGACAGCCTCATCAGCGCCAGTCCCAGGCCGAGATTGAAGCCTATGAGCACCGAGACCAGCGTCAGGGCGGCCGTGACCCACAGGCCTTTTAGGAGAACCGGAACCGCAAGCTGGATGAGTTCCATGGTCCTACCTCCTCGCCCGCAGCCGCAGCAGGCGTTCGATCCCATCGAAGCCGGCCTGGCTGACAAGCGTGATGACCAGATAGACGACAGCCGCAATCAGATAAAAGATAAACGGATGGCGTGTGGAGTTCGCGCCGATGTAGGAAATGCGCATCAGTTCCTGAAGCCCGACCACGGAAACCAGGGCCGTGTCCTTGATCGTGGTCTGCCAGACATTGTTTATGCCTGGAACAGCTATGCGTAGCATCTGCGGGGCGATGATGCGGCGGAAGATACGGCCACCTGACAGGCCAAGGGCACGCGCGGCCTCGATGTGTCCGTTGGGGATCGACGCCAATGCGCCCCGGATCACCTCGGTCGAATAGGCGCCCGAGATCGCGCCGATGGCGATGACCGCGATGACGAACGCGTAGCCGCTTTCCGCCAGCCCGGCGTAGCCGAAAGCCGTGATGACCTTCGTGACGAATTCAACCGAACTGAAAAACAGAAGGTAGATGACGAGCAGCTCGGGAACGCCCCGCACCACGGACGTATATCCGTCCACCAGGAGCGAGAGCGGAAATATCCTGGCCCATTTGATCAGACCACAGACAACGCCAATCAGCAGCCCGGCGACCATACTGGACAAGCCCACCGCGATCGTCACGGCAGCGCCGCGCAGAATGGCCGTCACCCAACCAGCTTCCCAAACCTGCCAGAGACCGAATTCCATCTGTGTTGCTCTATTCCCAAGTGTGAACGAGGCAGTCGCATGCGCCGATCCGGCGCATGCGACGCCGCGCGTTGAAGCGCGTCAGTTGCAGGGCCTGGAAATGTCCGTCTTGAACCATTTCTTGCTGGCGTTGCCGACCGATCCATCGGCGATCAGTGCGCAAAGCGCCTTGTCGATCTTGGCCTTGAGTTCGGTGTTTTCCTGCGCGATGCCGACGCCGATGCCTTCGCCGAGCGTCGGGTCGAAGGTGCTCTTGATCTGCACGCCGACCAGCTGGAAGTTCTTGCCGTCGGGCTTGTCCAGGAAGTCCTGCAGTGCGGATTGATCGGCAAAGGCCGCGTCGATCCGGCCGCTCGCCAGGTCGATCTGCATCTGGTCAAGAGTGTCGTAGGTCTTCAGATCGGCATCCGGCGCACGCTTCTCGAGGAAGTGGGCGTGGGTCGTGCCGGCCTGCACGCCGACCTTCTTGCCCGCGAGGGATTTCAGCAGCGTGTCGACGTCGGTGACGCCTGCAAGATCCGAGCCCTTCGGGGCGACGAACATGTTGGCGAGTTCGGCGTAGCCAACGCTGAAATTGATCTCTTTCTTGCGGTCGGCGGTGATCGACATCCCCGAGATGATAACATCGAAGCGCTTGGCCTTCAGCGCCGGGATGAGGCCGTCGAAAGCCTGCACGACGAAATGGCACTTCATTTCAAGCTTGGTGCAGAGCAAAGCGCCGACATCCGCGTCGAAACCGGTGACGTTGCCGTTGGCGTCGGACATGCTCCATGGCGGATACGCGCCCTCAGTGCCGATGGACAGTTCACCTTCCGCGGCCAATGCGCTTCCTGTGCTTGCCGCAAGACATGCGAGCAATGACAAGACTTTCAATTTCATAGTCAGTTCCCCTTTTTGATGTTCGTTTTGGTAGACTTGTCCCGGCATTTGCCGGAGGCTTCGAGGGTGCGCCTTTCGCTCATAGCGTCCGGGCCAGGAACTGGCGCAGACGCTCCGAGCGCGGACTGCCAAACAGCTCCGCCGGCGCTCCCTCCTCCTCCACCTTTCCCTGGTGGAGAAACAGAATCTTGTGGGAGACCTCGCGCGCGAACTGCATCTCGTGCGTCACGAGGATCATCGTGTTTCCCTCTTCCGCCAATTGGCGGATCACCCGCAGCACCTCGCCGACCAGTTCGGGGTCGAGCGCCGATGTCGGTTCGTCGAAAAGGATGACCTTGGGGCGCATCGCAAGCGTGCGGGCAATCGCGGCACGCTGCTGCTGGCCTCCCGACAACTGGCCGGGATAATGCGCGTGCTTGTCGGAGAGCCCGACCTTCTTCAACAAGGCGTGGGCGTGGTCGACAGCCTTTTCCCTAGGCTCCTTCAAGACATGCCGTGGCGCCTCGATGATGTTTTCCAGCACCGTCATGTGCGGCCAGAGATTGAAGCTCTGAAACACCATGCCGACGTGGGCCCGAATCCGTTCGACCTGCGCCATGTCGGCGGGTCCGGCACGACCGTTCGACAGTTGCTTCATCTTGATGACTTCGCCGTCGATGGCGACCTTACCGCCGTCCGGCTGTTCCAGCAGATTGATGCAGCGCAGAAACGTGCTCTTGCCCGATCCAGACGAACCGATCATCGAAATCACCTCGCCTGCGTGGGCGGTGAGATTGACGCCTTTCAACACCAGAAGAGGACCGAATCTCTTGTGCAGGTCTTCGATTTGCACGGCTGGTATCGTGACCTTCGCCGCGGCCGCGGGAACGTGACCCGCCACTGCAATGCTGTCCGATGACAGCGTCTGTCCGCCCTGGCCGGGCTTGCTTTCCGCCACTTCGACGGCCTGCAACTCCGTCAACGCGCGATCGAAGTATCGCAGGCTGGTGGACAGGCAGGTCCGCTGCCAATCCGGATCGTCGGGGATGAAAGCACCGCGCAGCGTTGCCTTGATCCGTTTGCCGATGGCGGAATCGATCCGGCCGAAAAGATGCAGCCAGTTGTCGGCCTGGACGGCATCCATGACGGCGGCTCCGTCCAGCGTACCGCATTCCACCACGAGCGGCAGCACCCGCGCGTGCGGCATGGCCCTGACGACGGCCTCGGAGACATAACCGGTCGCGGTCGCGGCGATGCCGGTGCTGGTCGTCGCATCGGGTCCGGTGATGACCGTGGCCAGCGTCGGTCCGAAAACGGACTTGCCCCAGGCCATGCCGGGATGCTCGGAACTGGCCACCGAAAGCAGGGCTGGATAGGCATAGGGTCCGGCACCCGTGTGCAAGTCGAAGACGACGGCATGGCGCGCGCCGTCGGCAAAAGTCGACAGGATGTCGGTCAACGTCCGGTTCGACCAGACGGGGCCGGCGCCGCCATAAAACAGTCCGTCGGGAAATTCGTACTGACCGGCTTCGACGATGGCTGCCAGCCCGGCTTGTCCAAGCCTTGTTCTGGTGGCAAGAAGTTTCTCGTCGGCAGCTGTGCGATCCGGTCCTTCCCATTCCCTGTAGGCCAGCATGTGGTGGAGGCCGGCATAGCTATCGTTCTCAGGTGGTGTGCCGCCGGACCAATCGATAAAGTTGCGATTGAGATCGACGTTGTCCTCGTTGACACGACGCGACCACGCCGTTCCCCAGGGGTTGATGAGGTGGATTGCCAGGACGGCCGTTTCCGCGTCCAGCTTCCATGGGCTTTTCTGGCTGAGCCAGGCCGTCTGGCAGGCAGAGCCGAATGGGCCCTCCACGCCATGGGTACCCGAAATGAGCACGATCAGTTTTTGCGCGTCGCGCCGCCCCAACAGCGCGACATCGGTCGTAAGGACCTCACCATCCGGCCCATGCAACGGATGGACATATTCGGACAATTCCGCGCCCGCGCGCTGCGCCGCCCTGCGGAATCTGTCACGCATCGCCGAGAAGCTGGCGGCGTATGGCTGCGTCGCATGATCGTGCCGCGCCGTGGCCCCTTCAAAACGGTCAACAGCTTCGGCCAACTTGTCCGTTCCATGCAATTTCGCGATGGGGCTAGTCATTGGCGGTCTCGTTTTGACGTTGCGATCGGCGCACTTCGGAAGCAGGCGGTCCGGGACAACGGACGAACCAGCCATGGCCAGGCAGTACCTTGTCAGGGTTCATGAGTGACCGACCGTCCAGCGCCTTCTTGATCCGTTCCATCGTGGCGAGCTTGGTCTGGTCGGCCGTTGCCAGGAGCGAATGGATGCGCTTGGATCCGATACCGTGCTCGGCGGAAAAGGAGCCGCCAAGCTCGCGCAGGCCGTCATAGAGAACGCGCTCGACCGCTTCTGCCATGCGCTCGGGGAGCGGGCCCTGACGGTTCAGGATGATGTGCAAATTGCCATCCGCGAGATGCCCGAAAACATACGGGACAAGATCGGGTTCGATCGCGACAAGGCCAGCGAGGGCCCTTTCGAGATAGTCCGGAATTTCCGACAGCGGGACGGATACGTCGAACGATGGTGCGCTCGGGTGCACGCGGTAGAGGACGCTGCTGTCCTCCCGCAGCCGCCACAGATCGTTTTCCTGCCGCCGCGAGCTGGCGATGATGCCTGTCGCCTCCGGAAAGCGCTCGACGGTTTCGCAAAAGAGGCGTTCGAAATCCTCATGAAGGGCATCTTGGCGGGCGCCACCAAGCGACAGCAGGAGGAATATCGGCTGGTCGAGCGCAACACCGGGTTCTGACCAGCCATACGCCGAGGTCGCCAGCCTAAAGTAGGTATTCCACATTGCCTCGGCGGCGCGCAAATGCCCGACGCTGGATTGAAACGCCATACGGATGGTTTCGAGAGCCGCTTCGACCGAAGGCAGCCCAAAAAGTGCGGTGGCGGTTGCCTTGGGCGACGGGTCGAGCTTGACGACGACGCGGGTGACGATGCCAAGCGTTCCTTCAGCGCCGATGAAGAGATGCTTGAGGTCATAGCCAGCGGAATTCTTCACCACCCTGGTGAGGTCGCAATAGACAGAACCATCCGCCATCACCGCCTCGAGACCAAGGATCCGATGGCGCATGACGCCATTGCGAAACGCCATCATCCCACCGGCGTTGGTGGACACCATGCCGCCGATCGTCGCGGAGCCCCGCGCGGCCAGATCGATACCCGGTTCCAGACCATGGACTCTTGCTGCCGTTTGCAATTCTTCCAGGGTGACGCCGGCATCGACGACTGCAGTCCGCTCAACCGGATCGAGCCGTTCGATCCGGTTCATGCGTGCCGTCGAAAGGACGATCTCGCCAATATGCGAAATGCTTCCCCCGACAAGACCCGTCCCGCCACCGAGAGGCACCACCGGGATCTCGTACTGGCAGCAGACACGAACGACCGCGGCAACCTCATCTGTGGAGGCTGGCAACACAATGATGGCGGCGTCCTGTTCGATCGTCCCGGAGACCTCGGCGATACGCACGTTCGAAGTGCCGACGATGGTACGAAGGCTTTCAATCAGCGGAAGGGGCACCAAATTGCCGATACGTTCGTCATGGCTTGCGACCGCGGCAGCTTTCATTGGCCTGCGAGCCCCTGAAGGGTTGCGATCAGCCGGTCATTGTCGGCAGGCGAGCCGATTGTGACGCGCATATAGCGCTCATACCCGCTTTCGCGCCATGCCTTGACGATGATCCCCTGCCCAAGCAGCGAGGCCGCAAGGCGCGCACTGTCGCCGTTGCAATCGAAGAAAAGGAAATTGGTCTGCGACGGCGCAACCCGGAAGCCGAGCTCGGCAAGTGCGGCCGCGACACGCTCCCGCTCTGCTCTTGCGCGGCTGGACGACGCTCTCATCCAGCCTTCGTCAGCCAGCGCGGCGATGGCCGCGATCTGTGCCGCCCCGTTGACGTTGAACGGCGTTTTCGCGGCGGCAATCACCGCCGCGAGTTCAACGCTGGAACACAGGGCATAACCGACGCGCAGTCCGGCCAGGCCATAGGCTTTGGAAAATGTCCGAAGGACGACATAGTCGATGTCGCTGTCTCGCAAGATTTCGATGCCGTCGGGCGCGCCCGGATCGGAGAACTCGAAATAAGCCTCGTCGAGAACAAAGAGCGTTCCAGGCCGAACGGCTGCAATGAGGCGTTGCAGGGCGGCGTGGTCGAGGCCTGGTCCCACGGGATTCCAGGGCGATGAGATGAAAACGATCCTCGGCTCCTCAGCGATCGCGGCTTCGAGTGCGCGCAGATCAAATCCCATTTCTGCGGTCATGGGAATCTTGGCCACCTTGGCGCCGACCGCCAGGGGCTCGATTTCGTGCAGACCAAAGCTCGGCACCGTCGTGACAACGCAGGCGCCGGGCGAGAGTATGGCGCGCGAAATCGCAGCGATCATTTCCTCCGATCCGTTGCCGACAACGATCAGACCCGGGTCGATCGCCACTTTCTCGCCAAGTGCCGCACGCAACGCCGTGCAGGCCGGATCGGCATAGCGCCATGGCTCGAACGACGGCGATGCAAGCGCCTTCATGACAGTTGGAGAACAGCCGTCGGGATTCTCATTGCTGGCCAGCCGGGCGATGTCCTGGCGACCGCTGAGCGTGCGCGCCACCGCAATGTTCATGCCCGCATTGTATGGAGGCAACGAGGCGACATACGGATTGAAGAGAAGTTTTGACTTTGATGTGCGCGAATTTTCCAATCCAGACGTCCTTTCCGATACGCTCTTTCGGCGGATGGCATCCATCAGATATCCAGGACGACAGATCCGCGCGGCTTGGAGCAGCACAGCAACACTTCCCCTGGCTCAAGCTCGTCGAGCGGCTCTTCGAAATAGCTGACCTCACCGCTGATCAGCCGCGACTTGCACGTGCCGCAGACGCCGGCGCGGCAGCTGAATTCCGGTTCCAGGCCTTGCTCCTCGGCGAATTCGAGCAGGGATGACACACCGTCCCATGCAGCCTTGATCCCCGATTTCCGGAACTCGACCGCAACGGCTTTGCCGTCTGGCTCGATCTCCACCCTTGGTGGGGCTATGGCAGGTGTCTGCGCGACATCGAGCACCGTGGCCGGGCCGAAAAACTCGTAGGCGACGCGCGCTTTCGGCACGCCAAGGTCCCGCACGATCGCGTAGACAGCTTGCATGAAAGGCGGCGGACCGCAGAGGTAGAAGTCGTAGTCGTCGAGCGGCAAAAGACGCTGGAGCATTTCGCGCGAAACCAGGCCCTCGCTGTGGAATTTCCGGTCCGATTTGTCGCGCTCCGTCGGTGAGCGATAGCAGAAGTGAACCGTGACGCCGGGCCGTGTGGCCGCCAAGGCCGACACCTCGTCGCGCAATGCATGAACGTCCCCGTTCTCGCAGGCGTGGATGAAGACCACTCGACGATCCGATATCGAAGGATCCGGTGTCGATGAAAGGGCATGCAGCATCGAAACCATTGGCGTCAGGCCTACGCCACCGCTGAGCAGGACAACGGGCCGGCTGCTGCCGGAGTCGAGAACGAAATCGCCGCGCGGCCCTTCGGCCGACAGGACATCGCCCACTTCGATCTGGTCGTGCAGGAAGCAGGAACTCAGCCCGGCTGGTAAGCCCGCCTTGGGCGGGGCCTCCCGCTTGACGCTGATCCGGTAAGTGCCGACGACGCTCGGCGGGCCGGAGACGCTGTAGTTTCGCAGCACATAGTCCTTTGCGCCCGCCGCTTGCTTCGAAGCGGGAATGCGGAACACCAGGAACTGGCCCGGCTGGTACGGCCGCCAGCCCTGCGCCTGCACCGGTTCGAGGAGGAACGATGTGATGATCGCGCTCTCCCTGACCTTCGCGACGACTTTCAGGTCGCGAAACCCGCTTCGTTCCACACTTGCGCGGGCGGACAATGAGCTCATTCGGCCGCGGCCAATTGCTGGCTTTCGGCGGCAATGAGTTTTGAAAGATTGCGACGAAAGCGCATCGGTCCGACATCGATCTTGAGATCGAGATTGGGTGTCCGTTTGTTGGCCATGCCTTTGTGCACGGCATTCAAGACAGCGCGGTCTTCGTCGAATGCCCCGCGCACCGATGTGGCGAACTGGCGTGAGACCTCCTGGTCGGCGGGCGCGAAGTTGCGCATCTGGAACCAGTAGTATTTCGTCTGGTTCTCATCGACGGGCGTCATGAAGTTGTAGCTGTCCATGAGGAATACATCCTCATGGTACGGCTTGCCTTCGCCACCGGTACGGGCGGGCACGAAGATGGCCTTGATGATGGCGTTGCTGGGGTAGCGCACTTCGTAGTGCTGCTTGCGGTCGCAATGGCCTGAGAACTTCAGGAACGGCGCGTAGAATGGCGCTGGCTCGACATCCACCATCCAGCGCCACACGGTCACCCCGTCCGGGCCCACGGTGGTCTCGAGCGGCACGTCTTCCATCGCCGGGACACCGCCAAAAGACGACTGATGGACCCAGGAGACGTGCGACGGATCCAGCAAATTGTCAGTCATGTAGAGGTAGTTGCAATCGAGCGTCATCGACTCGCCGCGATTGACGCCCCATGCCGGATCGCCCCAGTGGTCGACTTCGAAGATCAAGGCGGGATCGGCCTTCTGCGGCTCGCCCATCCAGACCCACAGCAGGCCGTAGCGCTCGGCAATCGGATAGGAACGCACGCAGGCCACATGGGGTATCTTTTTCCGCCCCGGGCACGCGGGTGCAGGTTCCGGTGCTGTCAAAAGTCAGCCCGTGATAGCCGCACTCGACCATATCGCCCTTGATGCGACCCATAGACAGCGGCAACTTGCGATGCGGGCAGGCATCCTCAAGTGCGGCCACGACGCCGTCGGTCTTGCGATAGAGGACGATATCTTCGCCGAGGATGCGCACAGGCTTGAGCCCCTCGCCGACCTCCGCGTCCCATGCCGCTACGTACCAACAATTTCGAAGAAACATGGCGTCCTCCCGAGCTTGCGATCGCCAGACTGATAGCTCTCGGGCAGGGAGCGACAAAGGGCTTGCATCTGCGTTCTATTTTAGAAATGCTAAAACAAACCGACCCCAGGATTGTCCCCAGGTGAAGAAAGCGCTCCCCCTCCGTGCGATCGAGGCCTTCGAGGCTTTCGGCCGACGCGGCAGCGTTACCGCCGCCGCCGAAGAGCTTGGCGTTTCCGTCGGTGCGGTCAGCCAGCAAATCCGCAAGGCCGAAGATGCGCTCGGCCTCAGCTTGCTTGAACGCCGTGGCAGGAGTGTCGCGCTGACGTCCTGGGGGCGAACCTATCACGCGGCCGTTTCTTCAGGCTTCGAACAGCTTCGCGACGCGCAGCACATTGTCGAGCGGGCGCGTTCGGAAAGCGCGCTCACCATCTCTTGTCTGCCTTCGCTTGCCAGCAAATGGCTGGCGCCACGGCTTCTGGATTGGCAGACGGTCCATGCCGGAGCGACCGTGCGGCTGATCGGCGCCGAGCAAGAGCCGCGTTTTGGTGATGACCAGGTGGATTTCCGGATCTCGTACGGCGCGAAGGTTCATGAGTTCGATCACTACGCCGAGTTGTTCACGGACTGGGTGGTCCCCGCCTGCGCGCCTGGGTTGCTGGCCAACCGCCCCTTGAAGAGGCCCTCGGATATCCTTGATTTTCCCCTGCTCGGCATAGAATGGGCACGGGACCATCAATCACCGCCGAGCTGGGCGGAGTGGGCGCACGGGATTGGTGCGTCGCACCGGAGGACTTCCGGTGAAGTGGCGTTCTCATTGTCGAGTGCCGCGATCGACGCCGCGATCAATGGAAAAGGCTTTGTCCTTGCTCAATTGTCCATGGCCGCAGAGGACATTGCATCCGGCCGGCTGATCGTGCCGTTCAACGAGCGCGTGCGACTGCCCGGTGCCTATTTCCTTGCCTGGGATCGTGCGGCGCTGGACAAGCCATTCGGGCCGGAACTGCGTGCTTGGGTCGTTTCAATCTCCAAGCGGCTGGATGCTTCTTGAGCACTGAAACCGATGCCCTCGGCGACGATCTGATCAAGCGCACCAATAGCCTCGTGCAGCGCATCGTCGTGTGCAGCCGCTTGCCGGCGCTTCAAAGCGAGCCTTCGGCTCGTAAACGGCCACCTATTATTTCGTCAGTCCCCTCGACGTCGATCGACACTCCGTGCGCCCGCGAGCGGGCCGCCAAGTCCTTGATCATCTCGGCTCCCAGCGTTTCCGACGCCGGAACTGGAATGATGCGCTCATGATAATTTTTGGCGCCCAGCAGCTGCTCGCCGCCTATGATGATGGGAAGGAAGTCGATCGACTGCAGCCGGGCATCGGCATCGAAGCGGCACGTCGCCACCATGCTCTTCCAAACATCCGGCGCGCTCCATACCACTTCGCCTTCATTGAGATGGAAGAGGAAATTACCCAGCCCGAAGAAGATCGGCGCGCCGCGATAGGTCTCCACGGGCTGCAGGACGGGAGCGCCGTGACTGACGAACACGCCTGCCCCGGCATCGACACAGGCGCGCGCAAGCGACTGAACCCATGCTGGAACCTCCCGCCAGTTCGGTTCCCAATGATGATGGTGGAGGTAGGCGATGACGAAGGCACCCTCCGCGGCGGCCTGGCGGATCGCCGAGAGGTGATTTTGCAGGCTCGCCTCGTCCACCAGGATCCGGCGCCTGTTCGTCGAGGATCGGCAAAAGATCGTTCCGTAAAAATCGATCTCGTCTGCGGACTGAAGTTCAGGCGGATCGTGCGGCTGGGCATAGTTGCCCTGTTCCATTGGACTGCTTTGGAAGATGTCCTGAATGCCGGTCAGGTTTGCAAACACCTTGGGATCGACGTCAAATCGCCTCGAGACGTCGAGCCCATTCACGCCCGGCCTAGCAGGACGTCGGTCCGTCGCGTCGGCCGCGTACATGGTCGCCGGGCCGGGTCCCGCATCCATTGCGACAAGCGCCACCCGTCTCGTGCCGAAGGTTTTCACTCCCGGCCGACGCGCATCCGTGGCATCGACACCGATGCCGGCGTGAAGGAACCCTCTCTCCGCCACCTCTTCGAGCGTCGACAGAACGCCAGGTGGGCCGAGGTCGAAGGCGTGGTTGTTGGAGAGCGCCAAGGCGTTGAAGCCGATGTCCTTCAGCGCATCCAGCACCACGGGTGCCGAACAGCCGAAGTAGGAACCCTTCATCGGCCATCCTCCATGCCGGCCGAAAACCGTCGTCTCGAAATTCGTGAAGGCGATATCAGCCTGCCGGATCAGCGCCTTGATCGCGGTAAATCCAGCGTCCGAGACCTGCCGAACATCATGATGGATGAGAGATTGTCCGGTCAGAACAAGCGTGAACGGTGAAGACATTATAGCGTACCCTGGAGATGAATTTAGGGGTGGCGGCCCTCAGGCCGCCGGAAGGAGCCGGGGGCAGTCACTTCCCGGTTTGCGGGGAAATATCCACGCCGAACCACTTCAGGCTGATCTTGCCGATCGCGCCGTCCTTGACGCTCGCTTCGATGGCCTTGTCGAGGGCTTCGGCGAGATCGGTATCCTCCTTGCGAAGGCCGACGCCGACGCCGGGACCCCAGGTGCCACCTGAAAGCTGCGGGCCGAAAAACTCGACCGCCTTCCCCTCCGGCGTGTCGAGGAACTGCTTCCACACCAGACGGTCTCCCAAGCCTCCGTCGATGCGTTCGGACGTAAGGTCGAGTTTGAGATTCTCCTGGCTGTCATAGCTGCGCACCTCCGCAACATCGCCGAAGAGTTCCCGGACGACCGCCTCCGAATTGGACGAGCGAAGGACGCCAAGGGTCCTCCCCTTCAGGTTCTCTCTCAGTTTTTCGATGGTTTCCTTCTTCGCCGTGTCGATGTCCGTCAGATTCAGTTTCGCATTGATGTCACTGGGCGGCAGGCCGAGCCCCCGGCGCATGACGATCTGGTTCGGCGCCGCGGCATAGGGAATGGAGAAGGCGATCGATTTCTTGCGCTTTTCGGTGATCGACATGCCGGCGATGATCGCATCGTACTTCATCACCAGAAGACCGGGGATGATGCCGTCCCAGTCCTGGGCGACGAAGGTGCATTGCAGTTTGATCCGGGCGCAGAGTTCGTTGCCGACGTCGATGTCGAAGCCGCGAGCGCGCCGTTCTTGTCGATATAGTCCCACGGTGGTGAGGCCCCTTCCGAGGCAATCGTGATCGCCGTGCGCTCTCCGGCATGGGCGAGGCCGGCAACCAGCAGCAGAGCCGCGAGGGCGCAGGTCAGATGTCGTTTCATGTCATTCCCCTTCTTGTTGGTTTGGTCTGGATTGTTGTGTGACGTCTATCCGGCGCAGGCTCTCCCGCAGGCCGCAGGCCACGCCCGTTTCGTCTGTGTTCCAGGCACTGGCGAGCTCGGGCAGCGTGATGCGATCTGCGCAGGAAGAGCCGAGCAGGACCGCTTCATCCCCGAACGCCGCTTCGGGAACATTCGTGACATCGATGCGCAGATGTTCGAGATGGATGGGCGGCACGATGGGCGCACGCTGTCCCCTGACGAGCACCGAGGCCGAGGAATCGAGGTCGCGCGGCACGCCATGCCCCCAGCCGATCCCCAGCACCGCCATGCGCATGGCCGCGTGGTATCCCGGCAGGCCGGGAGGCGCCCCCATGCTGTCGTGGCACGTCTTGAGCGCGACGATACGCGCCTTGATCGCCGCCAGGGCCGGACGGGTGGGCAGGATGCGGCGTCCATCGCGAGAACGGGTCAATCCGAAGAGCAGTGCGCCGGGATCGACCGCATCCATGTCGAATTCCGGATGGTGAAGCAGGCTTTCGCTGCTTGAGACCATGATCGTTCCGGGAAGGCGGCCCTTTGCCCTCAGCTCTTCGAGAAGTGGCGTCAGGCGCGCAAGCTGCGCCGGTGCCGAGGAACCGGCGTCGCCGAATTCGTTGAGATGAGCATAAAGACCGTCGACGGCGACATTGCCTTCGGTGGCGCACAGATCCATCAGACCTGGGAGGTCGGAAGGAGCCACGCCGGCGCGCCAAAAACCCAGATCGACCTTCACGAAGACCTTGAGCGGCGTGCCGGTCGCAAGCCAGCCTGCCAGATCCTCTTCGCCGGAAATCGAAATCGTCAAATCGAGATTCCGGACAAGATCGACAGCGTTCGGACCAATGCCCGGATACACGAGGATGGGTTTTCCTGCCGCCGCTTTTCGTACGGCCAAAGCGTCGGCGATCGACACGACGCCGAAGGCATCGGCGCCCGCTTCGGACAAGACAGACGCGACCTTCTCCGCCCCGCATCCATAGGCGTCCTGTTTCAGGCAGGCGAAGACTTTTGTGTCGCTGCCGATTGCCGCCCGGATGGCGCGATAGTTGGAGGTGATGGCCGACAGGTCGATTTCGCGCCAGGCAGTTTCGCGGAACGGCAATGGGTCTCGACGGGGACTATTGTCCATGGGCCACCTGCTGCAGGGTGACCCGGCGCTTGTATGCCTTTGCCCGCGGCGCACCGTTCAACCAGACCTCCAGCACGTGGAAAAAGCCGGCCAGCAGGAGGGTCAGGCCTAGATAGAGCACGCCGGCGGCAATGAAGATCTCATAGGGTGCAAAGGTCTCTGAAACCAATTTTCGTGAAAGGCCGGTTATCTCCAGCAAGGTCACGGTGCTGGCGAGCGATGTCGCTTTCACGAGGCTGATAACCTCGTTGGCATAAGAGGGAAGCACGCTTCGAAAGGCGATCGGGAAGATGATCCGGCGCTTGATCTGCAACGGCGACATGCCCACCGCCTGCGCCGCCTCGATCATACCGATGGCCACGGCCTGGATGCCGCCGCGAAAAATCTCCGTCGTGTAAGCAGCGCCGTTCAGGGAAAAGGCCAGCAGGCAGCACCAGAAAGGATCACGCAGCAGGACCCACAGGACGCTCGACCGAATGGCGCCGATCTGACCGAGGCCGTAGTAGATGATGAAAAGCTGGACAAGCAGGGGCGTGCCGCGAAACACATAGGTATAGGCGAGCACAGGCCGTGAAAGCCACTTGCGAGACGATGCGCGCATGAAGGCCAGAGGTACGGCAAGGACGAGGCCTGCAAGCAGCGATGCGAATGTCAGAAGGAGCGTCAGCCGAATGCCGCTGGCAAGCGCGACCATGCTGGTGAGGAGGAGCGTGATGTCCATTACCTGGCGCCTCACCGTCCGGGAACGGCGAAACGCCGTTCGAGAAGATGGAAGATCACCAGCGCAAGACTGGTCAGCGCGAGATAGAGGGCCGATGCGGCGAGATAGAACGTCAGCGGCGCCCGTAGTGAGCCCGCGCCGATGGCGGCAACCCGCATGATATCGGTCAGCCCGACGATCGAGATCAGCGACGTTTCCTTGACCAGGGAGATCCACTGGTTGGCAAGTGCCGGCAGAGCGATGCGCAGCATCTGTGGAAGGATGACCAGCAGCCAGGTTTGCCACGGATGCAGCCCGAGCGAGCGGGCCGCCTCGATCTGTCCCGTCGGTATGCTGAGCACGGCTCCCCGGAAAATTTCTGCCGTATAGGCGCCGAAGACGATGGTAAGGGAAACGACCCCGGCGAGGAACGCGTTGACCTCGACATAGCGACCGAAGAAGGCGCTGATGGCGACCGTTCCACCGAAATAGATCAGCAGGATGATGATGAGCTCGGGCACGCCGCGAATGATCGTGGTGTAGAAACCGACCAAGCGGCTTACCGCCCTCAACCGCGACAACCGCCCCGCCGCGTAAGCAATCCGAGCGCCATGCCGAGCGCGCCGCTGACAAGCGCCAGCAGTACCGTCGTCTTCAGTCCGCTGACGAACTGCACGGCAAAACCGTCCATGCGCGAAGTTCCTTCTATCGATGTGAATCGAGAAAGCCGCGAAGATGGCTGGAGACGGGAGAGGAGAAGAATTCTTGCGGCGGACTTTCCTCTTCGATCAGCCCGCGGTGCATGAAGGCTGCCCGTGTCGATACCTCGCGCGCGAAAGCCATTTCGTGGGTGACGATCACCATGGTGCGCCCCTCTCCCGCCAGCGCTGCCATGACGCGCAGCACTTCGCCCACCAGTTCCGGGTCCAACGCCGAGGTCGGCTCGTCGAAGAGCAGCACGCGTGGCTCCATCGCCAGCGCGCGGGCAATCGCCACCCGCTGCTGCTGGCCGCCGGAGAGATGGCGCGGGTAGGCGTCCGCCTTGTCGGAGAGCCCGACCTTGGCGAGGTAGTGGCGTCCGAGATCGGCCGCTGCATCGCGCCGGATTCCCTTTACGAGGACGGGCCCTTCCGTGACATTCTCAAGCGCCGTCCTGTGAGGCCAGAGATTGAAGCTCTGGAACACCATGCCCATCGACGCTCGCACCCGCCGGACCTGACGATGGTCGGTGACGCTGGACTGGCCACCCCGCTGCGATGCAACTCGGATCGCCAGCTTCTCGCCGTGGATCCAAATGTCGCCGCGATCGGGAACTGTCAGGAGATTGAGGCACCGCAGAAGCGTGCTCTTGCCCGAGCCGCTGCTGCCAAGGATGGAGAGAATTTCGCCTGGCCGGACGTCGAGATCCACGCCACGCAGGACATCAATGCCGCCAAGCCGTTTTTCAACCCGCTCAGCACGGATACCGGGCGTCAGGGTCTGTTGGAACATCGGCTCGCTCGGCATCAGGCACTCCGCGCTGGAGACTGCGTGCCGCCGGTACGAGACATGGGAAATGCAGGACACGGCAAAGCCCTTGCTGCACGCATGGAGCGGCACCACCCTTTTGCTTTCGGTTGTCGATGTGCAGGAGCGCCCCATTGCTCCGGTGGCGCCAAGCGTCTTCGGAACGGCGTCTTGACCTCAAAATTGCCTGCGGGCCTCCAAAGGTCAATTTATAAGCCAAATTATTTTTCGATAAGCTCAGCTAATATGGTCCAACGTCATCTCAATGCGAACAACCGTCTCTGGCGCTGCGGAAGCAAATCGGCGTGGCGCAATCGGCATTCAGGTATAAGTTGATCTTTGTATGGGAAAGGCGGCAATCGGCAGCCGCACGGAAGCTTCATCATGGTCGAAATCTCGAAAACAGGCATCACACTTCGCCAGCTTCAGATCCTGCGCGAGGTCGTCAGGGCGGGCTCAGAGCGGGCTGCTGCCAAGGTGCTCGAAATCACCCAGCCGGCCGTCAGCCAGCAAATTCGGATATTGGAGGGCCTGCTCGGAGTGCAATTGTTCGTGCGTGACACGGGGCGGCTTCTCCCGACTGCCCCGACGATGACGCTTTTTCGCGATACCGACGCGACCTTCATTCAGATGGAGAGGATAGCCAAGACGGTCGCGTCCCTGAAGGGTGTCGACAGCGATACGATAAGCATCGCGGCACCGTACGTCTTCTCACTCCGACTTCTTCCGGACGCTTTCCACAAACTGAGCTCACACCTGCGGGTCGCGGGGATCGTTCTTAAGTCGGGCACCTACCCGGAAGTGGCGGACCATGTGCTGGATGGGCGCGCCGACCTCGGAATTGCGCGACTGCCTTTGGACGGCAATGTCTTCGACTGGTGCCCGGCGACGACCGCAACCAATGTTTACATCGTCCCGCGTGGCCACCGGTTCGCCTAAAAGGACATCATCAGGCCCGAAGACCTCGTCGGAGAGCCGCTTGTGGATGTCGAACCCCGGATGCAATCGCATCTCATGAATGAGAACGCCCTGCGATACATGGGGGCGGAACCGCATCTTGCGATACAGGTCGATGTCATTGGTCAAGAGGTCAGTTTCGTCGCCGCAGGTCTAGGCATTTCAAGCAGCAACACCTTTGCCGCCCGGCAATTTGCGTCTTTTCCAGTGGAAGTCCGCCCCTTTGAGCCAAGCGCCCTCTATCACTACGTCGTATTCTGGCAAAAAGGCCGACGGTTGAGCACGCTGCTTCAGGAGGCAGTGAATGTGCTCGTCGAGTGCGCGCAGGACGGGCCGGAACGTCCTGGTTTGTAAGTACGCAATATCCTGGGTTGCGAGGCGATAACGTCTTTGTCGTCAAGATCGCCACTGGCTTTTATGAGAACCCATCCATAAGCCTGCCCTCCTCGGGCGGCGTGCCTTCTTTGGTATCGGACATTCTGATCCGCTGCGAGCGGCAAGAGCGGCGACTGGGGGCCTTGATGGGATTCTAAGTCAGTCGTGCTCGGGTCGTGCGCGGCGTGGCCAGGAGCAGACTGGTTTCGCTGCCTGTTATGCCGGCTATGAGGCGGATGCGCCTCAGCACTGCATCGAAATCAGTCAGTGATGCGGTCCCGAGTTCGACAACCAGATCCCAGCGGCCATTGGTGGTATGGATGGTCGAGACTTCGGGGAAGCCGCCTAGTGCCCGCACCACGCGGTCGGCGGCATGGCCCTCAATCTCGATGAGCATGATGCCGCGGATGCGCTGATCGACGGCGTCGGCGCGCAGCACCACCGTGTAACCGATGATGTCGCCGGACCGTTCCAGCCGCTCCATGCGCGCCCTGACCGTGGCGCGCGAGACGCCAAGATCGATGGCGAGATCCGACACGCTGCGCCGCGCGTCATGTCGCAGCAAGGTCACCAGCCGTTCGTCAAGCGTATCCATCGGGCATTTCCATCGAGGTTACCATTTTGATCAGTTCTGCTGCCATTACGATAGAGAATGCTTTCCGGATTGCCAATTCTATCTATTCGTATCGCCGGCTCGCCATGATCTCCTCGCGGCTATCAGGATTTGGGCTGCGGGAAAAACAATGCGTTGCAAAATCGTCGGGGCACCGGTGCAGGACGGAGCCGGCAGAATGGGATGCGAAATGGGGCCGAGTGCGCTGAGGACCGCGGGCCTTGTTGAGGTGCTGTCCGGCCTCGGCCACGCCGTCGAGGATATGGGTGCCGTCCAAGCAATTCCGGCGCGGCGCGTCGTGCATGGCAATCTGGCGCTGAAGGCCCTGCCCGAAATATCGGCCTGGACATCCGCCATTGCCGCGGCCGCCTACGCGGCGAGCGAGGACGCCATGCCGATCTTTCTCGGCGGCGACCATTCGATCTCGGCCGGGACCGTGTCGGGCCTCGCACGCCGCGCCGCAGAGGCCGGTCGCCCGCTGTTCGTGCTGTGGCTCGATGCGCATCCGGATTTTCACACGCTCGACACCACCGCCAGCGGCAATCTGCACGGTGTTCCGCTCGCCTATGCCAGTGGCCAGCCGGGTTTCAGCGGCTATTTTCCGGATCTGCCGGCGGCGGTCGATCCCAAGCGTATCTGCACCATGGGTCTGCGCAGTGTCGACCCGGCCGAGCGCAGCGCGCTCAACCAGGCGGGCGTGACTGTGCACGACATGCGCGCCATCGACGAACACGGCATCGCGCCGCTGCTGCGCGCCTTCCTGGCGCGTGTGTCCGAGGAAGACGGGCTGCTGCATGTCAGTCTCGACGTCGACTTCCTCGATCCGTCGATTGCGCCGGCAGTCGGCACCACGGTCCCCGGCGGCGCGACGTTTCGCGAGGCGCATCTGGTGATGGAGATGCTCTCCGACAGCGGCCTTGTCTCCAGTCTGGACCTTGTCGAGTTGAACCCCTTTCTGGACGAGCGTGGCAGAACCGCGACGCTGATGGTCGACCTGACGGCGAGCCTGATGGGCCGCCGTATCATGGACCGTCCGACCCGCAGCCATTCCGGGAGCTTTTGATCATGACCGCAGCAAAGCTGAACATCGTCCCCTTCGTCAGCGTCGACCGTATGATGAAGCTGGTCATCGCCATCGGTATCGAGCGCTTCCTGACTGAACTCGCCGGCTATATCGAGGAAGACTTCCGTCGCTGGGTACTTTTCGACAAGACGCCACGCATCGCCTCGCACAGTCATGACGGCGTCATCGAGCTGATGCCGACAAGCGATGGGCGCCTCTACGGCTTCAAATATGTCAACGGCCATCCCAAGAACATGCGTCAGGGTCTGCAGACGGTCACCGCCTTCGGCGTGCTCGCCGATGTCGGCAGCGGCTACCCGATGCTGCTCACCGAAATGACCATCCTGACCGCGCTGCGCACCGCTGCAACGTCCGCTGTCGCCGCCAAATATCTGGCGCCGAGCGGCGCGCGCACAATGGCCATCATCGGCAATGGTGCGCAGTCGGAATTCCAGGCGATCGCCTTCAAGGCGCTGACCGGCGTCGATCGGCTCAGGCTCTACGACATCGATCGTTCCGCCTCGCGGAAATGCGCGAAGAACCTGGCTGGCATAGGATTTGACATCACCATCTGCGAAACCGCGCAGGAAGCGGTTGAAGGTGCAGGGATCATCACGACCGTCACCGCCGACAAGCAGTGCGCCACGATTCTCACCGACAACATGGTCGGCTCCGGCGTCCACATCAACGCCGTCGGCGGCGACTGCCCCGGCAAGACCGAACTGCACAAGGACATTCTGCTGCGCTCCGACATTTTCGTCGAGTTTCCGCCACAGACACGCGTCGAGGGCGAGATCCAGCAGCTGGATCCCAACCATCGGGTGACCGAGCTCTGGGAAGTGATCGCCGGCAAGGCGCAAGGGCGCCGAGACGCCAAGCAGATCACGCTGTTCGATTCAGTCGGCTTCGCCATCGAGGATTTTTCAGCGCTGCGCTATGTACGCGACCAGCTGCAAGCGACTGGCCTCTACGAAGAGCTCGACCTGCTTGCCGATCCCGATGAACCACGCGACCTCTATGGCATGCTGCTGAGAGCGGCCTTACAGCCGGCGGCATAACCAGGCTCGCTCAAACGCTTGGAGGGGCCTGAATCATTCCCACTCGATCGTTTCCAGCCCAGCTAGGTCATTGATCTATCTGGATTTTTCTCGCTTGCCGCGCCGAAAGCCGACGCGCCATCCGTCAAAAAGTTACGCTTTTGATTTTAAAGGGAAAATCGACGCAAAAAACATTTTGAGGTCTCACCAACTATCGGGACCAATCGGACGATTTTGCACCCTTGCGGTGTTCCACGGCGCGGTCAAGCCGGCTCGAAAAGTACCGTCAGCGCCCCCATCGTCAGCATGTCAACGCCTACGCCCTGACGGAGCGGGTCTTATGTTGATGGACGTCAGGCCCCGGCGCGTGCCAGTTACAGGCCTGACATCGAAACCCGGGCATCGCCAATCGATTGGCGGTACCCGTTATTTCTGGCGAAACGCGGAATGGAACGACACAACCAGCGGGCCAAGAATGTAGTCGAGTGCCGTACGTTCCTCGGTAACGATCATGACCGACGCCGGCATGCCCGGATAGAGGACAATCTGTGGGGCCGCGGCCAATTCCACCGGGTCGACCGCCACGTCGGCAAGATAGTAAGGAAACCCTGTCTTGCTGTCGGTGATTCGATCCGCCGAAATGCGGGTGACGCGTCCATGGATTATGGGTATCGAACGCTGCTTGTAGGATGTGAAACGAACTTCGGCGGCCATATCGGGTCGCAGGTTTGATATATCCTCGACGCGAACCTGAGCCTGGACGATCAGTGAATTCTCGGTCGGCACGATGTCGAGGATGGTCTGGCCCGGCGCCACGATCGCACCGATCGAGAAGACACTGAGATCCATCACCTGGCCATCATAAGGCGCGCGCACTTCGGCCCGGTCCACGGCAGCCTGGGCGGCAAACATCTTGGGCACGAGGTCGGCAAGGCTCGATTGCGTATCGATCAGCATGGCCGACAGTTTGGCCCGGCGCTCATTGGTCAATTGCGCGATCTGGCTCTCGAGTTCGGCTTTGCTCTGTTGGCTGCCGCCGATTGCGCCGAGATTCTCGTCGATCAGGCCCTGCAGATCCGAGGCGGACCTTTCCAGTTCCAGGATGCGCGGGCGGGTCGTCAGTCCAGCTGTGAGCAGCTTCGACAGGCTGGCCTTCTCGTTAATCGTCGATTGCAGCTGGGCCTGGTAGGATTCGACCCGAGACTGCTTGCCCTGGATCTGCTCCTCGAGCTCGGCAATGCGCCGCTCTAGGATCTGCTTGGCGCCGGCCATCGAGGCACGCTGGCTTTCCAGATCGGCGATCTGGTTTGCCATTGCATCCTTGAGATAGTCCTCGTGCCCTTTGAGAATGTCCTTCGGAAAGGCAACAGCCTCGCTGCCATCCAGTTCAGCCCGGATCCTGGCGTCGGTTGCGCGCAACAATGCATATTGCTGGGCATAGAGGTTGAACTCGGACCGAATCCTGGTGTCGTCCAGTTTCAACATGATGTCGCCCTTCCTGACGACGTCGCCATCCTTGACACGGATCTCCTTCACCGTACCACCGTCGAAGTGCTGGACGCTTTTTCGATTGCCTTCCACCTTGACGATGGCGTCGGCGAGCACGGCGCCATTCAGCGGGGCAAAGGCCGCCCAGCCACCGAAAATGCCGAAAAAAGCCAATATAATCAGCAGGCCGATATAGGCCGGCAGCCGAATCGAATCCGGGGCCAGGATACCGGCCTCGCCGGGCAGGCTTTGGTAGGTGAGGACGCCGTCGCTCATCGATCTCTCCGGCCACAGCTCATTGGGTCGCCACCGCGATTGGGGCCGCGCGCTGGTTGAGCAGCGCCACGATCTCGTTTCTCATCCCGAAGGCCTCGACGGCGCCATCGCGCAACAGAAGGATCTTGTCGACATTCGCCAAGGTAGAGGGCCGGTGCGAGACGATGATCACCGTGCTGCCGCGGCGCTTCAGCTCAATTGCGCAGTCGCTCAGCGCGCGATCGCCATCGGCGTCGAGATTGGAGCTCGGCTCGTCGAGAATGATCAGTTTCGGCATTCCGAACACCGCCCGGGCAAGAGCGATCCGTTGCCGGTATCCTCCTGAAAGAACTGCGCCGCCTTCGCCGATCTGGGTCTCGTAACCTTGCGGCAGGCGAATGATCATCTCATGCACGCCGGCGAGCCGCGCGGCGTCGATCACCTCCTGGTCGACACTGGTCTTGAAGCGGCCGATGTTGGCAGCGACCGTATCGGAGAAGAGTTCGATATCCTGCGGCAGGTAGCCGATGTGGTCGCCGAGCGCGTCGTGCCCCCATTGCGACAGGTCGGCCCCATCCAGCCTGACGGTGCCGCGGCTGGGCTGCATGACGCCCGCGAGATGACGCGCCAGCGTCGACTTGCCGGCGCCGGAAGGGCCGACGATTCCCAGCGCCTCGCCTGCGTCCAGCCGGAATGATACGTCCCGGAGAAGCACTTTCTGCTGGCTGGCGATCGCAAAGCTGACCTGCTCGACCGAAATCTTGCCGCTGGGCTTCGGCAGGTTGAACGATCTTTCGTCCCGCGCGCTCCCGTCGACCAGCTTCTCGACCCTTGCCAACGCCGCCCGCGCCAGGAGCAGGCTGCGCCAGAGGCCGACGATCTGTTCCACAGGCTGCAGCCCCCGGCCGAGCAAGAGGCTCGCCGCGAACATGGTGCCGCCGGTGATCTGCCGTTCTATCACCAGATAGGCACCGAGGCCGAGGATCAGCGACTGCATGGTGAGCCGCAGGAACCGGATAAGGCCCGACATCAAAGCGGCACGGTCGCTTGCCTCCGCCTGGCGCCGCAGCGCCAGGTTGCGGTCGCGCCCCCAGCGGCGGATGAGACCGTCGATCATCCCCATGGCGCGAACGACTTCCGCGTTCCTGAGGCTCATCTCGGTAAAGTTATAATTGTTCGTCGCCAGCTCGTTTGCCTGCTTCAGCGGCGAGCGCACGAGATACTCGTTGAGCACCGCCATGGCGATCAAGAGCAATGAGCAGCCCAATGCGAAGAAGCCGAGCCACGGATGCAGCACGAAGATGATGCCGATGTAGATGGGCGACCATGGCAGGTCAAACAGGGCGTGGATGCCGCTGCCGGTGATGACCTGCCTGAACGTGTCGAAGTCGCGGATAGGCTGGCTCGGCGAGGAGCCAGGCGATGGGGTCTCGACCGACGCGGCGAGGATCCTTGCCGACAGCAGCCGGTCGAGCCGCGCGCTGGCACGCGTCAGAATCCAGGCGCGCACCAAATCGAGGCCGGCCAGCGAAAGGAAGGCCGCAAGCAATACCAGGGTCAGCATCACCAACGTGGTTTCGCTGCCGCTGGTGACCACTCGGTCGTAAATCTGCAGCATATAGAGTGGCGAGGCGAGGTAGAGCAGATTGATCGCCAGGCTGAATGCTGCCACAACCAGGAAATAGCGGCGGCATGCCCGAAGCGCATCCTTCACAATTCTAGGCTTTCTATCCAATTTCAGAACCCCCACTCGATACTCGTCAGGCCAGGCGAGCCGCCGCTGCCGGCGGCTCTTTTCACTCACATCACCAAGTCGCTTGAAACCGCCCCGCTGCCGATGCCTGTCAGCGTGAATTCCGCCGGATTATACGAAACGACCGTGTGGCCCTGGCCGTCATCGGCAAGCTTGAAGCCGTTCGCATCATAGGCGCCCAACAGATGCAACGCGGTGCCGTGGGTGCCATCCGAAACAGTCAGAGTTCCGCCACTGCCATCCTGATTTGCCTGATAGACGGCCGCCGTTCCCGCACCGAAGAGGATATCGGCGAGGTCCAGCCTGTCATCATTGGTGATGCCGCCGATCCGTCCGCTGTAGTCGAAGGAATCGTTGAGTTGCAGCGTACCGGCAGCATCGTGCCCGAAGGTGACGTCCGTCGACGAGGCGCCGTCAAACTCAAGCTTCGACAAATTACCGATCGTGGCATCGCCGGTGCCGGTGACCTGGCCGTGGATAACGATGTCGCCGCCATTGGCCCACAGCATGCCTGAATTCGCCAGGCCGCCGGTGATCGTCAGACCGCCGGAACCCATTGCTTCCAGCGTCCCGGAGTTGGTGACGACACTGCCTCCGGTATCGATGACCAGGGCATTCGAGCCGGAGGCGATAATGGTGCCCCTGTTGTCGAGGCTGAGCATGCCGCCGCCCAACTGGCCGGCGCCGGAGATCGTATTGTCGACATTGACCAGAGTGACGTCCGGCGCGGTGCCGGAGATGATGTTGGCGGCGCTGTCGGAGAGCAGGATCTGCCCCCCGCCCTGCAAGGTCACGCCGTGCTGGATGACCTGAAGCAGCGTGTCGCTACCGGTCGAGTCGAGCGAGATGAGGCCGCTGTTGTTGATTATGCCGCTCAGCGGCAGCAGGGCGCCGTCGCCGATCGTCATGGTGCCTGAATTGTTGACCACCGGCGTCTGGTCGAAGACGAAATTGCTTCCAGTCAGCGCGTTCGAATGTACGCCGTCCAGCGTGATGGACTGTCCGTCGCCGAGCGTTATCACCGCATTGCCGTTGGCATCGTCGGCGATATGCGTCTGGAGGTCGGCAAAGTCGGCCAATCCGTTGTAGCCGATGAGATCGATCTGATCGGCCGCCGCATCGAAATTGTGCACCGTGTCAGCGCCGATCGGTTGCGAGAAGACGAAGAGATCGTTGCCGTGGGAGCCGGTGAGCACGTCGTCACCTGACCAGGCAAAGATCGGCGAACCCGGCACGTAGGCCTCGACATTGTCGGCAATCGACGCAGTGCCCACAGTGCCGTCGGCGTTGATCCAGGTCATCTGGACATCGAGCACGGCTGCCCCGGTGAATTCGGGCGGCGTGGTGACTGTCAGTCCGTGCAAGTCGTTGGTCTGTGTGGTCCAGCTTCCGTCGGCATTATGGGTCGCGCCGTCAATGGTCCAGCCCGAAGGCACGTCCTTCACCGTGACGGTGATGAGTGCACCTTCATGCGATGGATCGGTCAGGGCAAGGTTGATGGGCTCGCCGGACGTGCCGGCGGGTTTGAGGCCGCCTTGGGTCGCGGCTGCGTTCGTATGACCTGCATTATCCGAGAATGCTCCGGCATCGATATTAAGGGTGTAGGACGATCCATTGTTGCTTCCAGCGCCTTTGTCGACGAGGAATGTATACTGAGTGTGGGCTGCGTTGAAGCTTCCCGACCCTGCGATCACGCTGACATTTGGCAGGCCAGATACATGCATCACGTCAGATAGATTGGCAAAATTCGTATGGACGGCCGTAGTAAACGTTATGGTGACAGTGCTTGGCTCAGAGTTATTCCCCTGTTTGCCGTCTGCCACCAAGGTAATCAGCCCAGGAGTAACTTCGTCCGTGCCGAAGACCGTCACAGCCAGGTTGGCCGATGCTGTCCCGCCATGCCCGTCCGAAACAGTGTAGGTGAAGCTGTCCGTCACAGTCTGGCCCGCCGCCAGAGCCTGCACATTGGCTTGGGCGTTCGCCAGCGTATAGGTATAGGCGCCGGTCGCCTTCGTGATGACCACGGTGCCATAGGTTCCGGTCTTGGTGAATGTGGTGCCGTTGTCGATGCCGCCCGAGAGCGCGGATACAGCCAGTGTATCGGCATCCGGATCGGTATCGGCATGGTCCGAGAACGTTCCCGACGGTGCACCGGCATGCGCGAGTGTCTGAAGCACGTTGCCAGTTGCGCTTGTGTTGGTGTCTTCCTTCGCCCAATTGGTATCAGCGACAGCGACTGGTGCGCCGTTGTCATTGGTGCCATTGACGGTGATGGTCAGGTTGGCGGTCGACGAGCCGCCATGGTTGTCGGCGTTGGTGTAGGTGAAGACGTCGGTGACGCTGGCGCCCTCGGCCAGTGCCTGCACCGAGGCCTTGGAGTTGTCGAGCGTATAGGTGTAGGTGCCGTTGCTGTTGAGGTGCAGCGTGCCGTAGGTGCCGAGCAAGTCGGCGCCGACATTGCCGGCCGAACCGTTGACAGCACTAACCGTGTGGGTATCGCCCGTGTCGACATCGGTGTCGTTGGTCAGCACATTGCCGCTGACCGGATTGGGCGCGGTGTCCTCTTTCACCGAATTGGTGTCGGCAACCGCGATCGGGCCGTCATTGGTGCCATTGACGGTGATGGTCAGGCTGGAGTTCGATGAGCCGCCATGGTTGTCGGCATTGGTGTAGGTGAAGACGTCGGTGACGCTGGCGCCCTCGGCCAGTGCCTGCACCGAGGCCTTGGAGTTGTCGAGCGTATAGGTGTAGGTGCCGTTGCTGTTGAGGTGCAGCGTGCCGTAGGTGCCGAGCAAGTCGGCGCCGACATTGCCGGCCGAACCGTTGACAGCACTAACCGTGTGGGTATCGCCCGTGTCGACGTCGGTGTCGTTGGTCAGCACATTGCCGCTGACCGGATTGGGCGCGGTGTCCTCTTTCACCGAATTGGTGTCGGCAACCGCGATCGGGCCGTCATTGGTGCCATTGACGGTGATGGTCAGGCTGGAGTTCGATGAGCCGCCATGATTGTCGGCGTTGGTGTAGCTGAAGACGTCGGTGACGCTGGCACCCTCGGCCAGTGCCTGCACCGAGGCCTTGGAGTTGTCGAGCGTGTAGGTGTAGGTGCCGTTGCTGTTGAGGTGCAGCGTGCCATAGGTGCCGGCAATGTCGGCGCCGACATTGCCACCCGACCCGTTGACGGCGGTGACGCTGTGGGTATCGCCCGTGTCGACATCGGTGTCGTTGGTCAGCACATTGCCGCTGACCGGATTGGGCGCGGTGTCCTCTTTCACCGAATTGGTGTCGGCAACCGCGATCGGGCCGTCATTGGTGCCATTGACGGTGATGGTCAGGCTGGAGCTCGACGAGCCGCCATGGTTGTCGGCGTTGGTGTAGCTGAAGACGTCGGTGACGCTGGCGCCCTCGGCCAGTGCCTGCACCGAGGCCTTGGAGTTGTCGAGCGTATAGGTGTAGGTGCCGTTGCTGTTGAGGTGCAGCGTGCCGTAGGTGCCGAGCAAGTCGGCGCCGACATTGCCGGCCGAACCGTTGACAGCACTAACCGTGTGGGTATCGCCCGTGTCGACGTCGGTGTCGTTGGTCAGCACATTGCCGCTGACCGGATTGGGCGCGGTGTCCTCTTTCACCGAATTGGTGTCGGCGACCGCGACCGGACCGTCATTGGTGCCGTTGACGGTGATGGTCAGGCTGGAGTTCGATGAGCCGCCATGATTGTCGGCATTGGTGTAGGTGAAGACGTCGGTGACGCTGGCGCCCTCGGCCAGTGCCTGCACCGAGGCCTTGGAGTTGTCGAGCGTATAGGTGTAGGTGCCGTTGCTGTTGAGGTGCAGCGTGCCGTAGGTGCCGAGCAAGTCGGCGCCGACATTGCCGGCCGAACCGTTGACAGCACTAACCGTGTGGGTATCGCCAGTGTCGACATCGGTGTCGTTGGTCAGCACATTGCCGCTGACCGGATTGGGCGCGGTGTCCTCTTTTACTGAATTGGTGTCGGCAACCGCGACCGGGCCGTCATTGGTGCCATTGATGGTGATGGTGACGTCCTGCGTGGTAGTGGCGCCAAAATCGTCGGTGACGGTGACCGTGAAGGTGTCGGTGTGGCTCTCGCCCTGGGCGAGGTTCTGGTGGGCGGCATTGTCGAGCGTGTAGGTCCAGGCGCCGGTGGCGGGATCGATGACGAAGGAGCCATAGCTGCCGGTGTTGTCGCCCGAATAGGTCTGGTGGTCGCCATTGTCGACGTCGGAGGCCTGGACCTGGCCGGTCGCCGTCAGCTGCGTGTCTTCCGTGACCGAGCCGGTCTGGACGCCGGAGGTGATCACCGGGCCGTCATTGGTGCCGTTGATGGTGATGGTGACGTCCTGCGTGGTGGTGGCGCCAAAATCGTCGGTGACGGTGACCGTGAAGGTGTCGGTGTGGCTCTCGCCCTGGGCGAGGTTCTGGTGGGCGGCATTGTCGAGTGTGTAGGTCCAGGCGCCGGTGGCGGGATCGATGACGAAGGAGCCATAGCTGCCGGTGTTGTCGCCCGAATAGGTCTGGTGGTCGCCATTGTCGACGTCGGAGGCCTGGACCTGGCCGGTCGCCGTCAGCTGCGTGTCTTCCGTGACCGAGCCGGTCTGGACGCCGGAGGTGATCACCGGGCCGTCATTGGTGCCGTTGATGGTGATGGTGACGTCCTGCGTGGTGGTGGCGCCAAAATCGTCGGTGACGGTGACCGTGAAGGTGTCGGTGTGGCTCTCGCCCTGGGCAAGGTTCTGGTGGGCGGCATTGTCGAGTGTGTAGGTCCAGGCGCCGGTGGCGGGATCGATGACGAAGGAGCCATAGCTGCCGGTGGTGTCGCCCGAATAGGTCTGGTGGTCGCCATTGTCGACGTCGGAGGCCTGGACCTGGCCGGTCGCCGTCAGCTGCGTGTCTTCCGTGACCGAGCCGGTCTGGACGCCGGAGGTGATCACCGGGCCGTCATTGGTGCCGTTGATGGTGATGGTGACGTCCTGCGTGGTGGTGGCGCCAAAATCGTCGGTGACGGTGACCGTGAAGGTGTCGGTGTGGCTCTCGCCCTGGGCAAGGTTCTGGTGGGCGGCATTGTCGAGCGTGTAGGTCCAGGCGCCGGTGGCGGGATCGATGACGAAGGAGCCATAGCTGCCGGTGGTGTCGCCCGAATAGGTCTGGTGGTCGCCATTGTCGACGTCGGAGGCCTGGACCTGGCCGGTCGCCGTCAGCTGCGTGTCTTCCGTGACCGAGCCGGTCTGGACGCCGGAGGTGATCACCGGGCCGTCATTGGTGCCGTTGATGGTGATGGTGACGTCCTGCGTGGTGGTGGCGCCAAAATCGTCGGTGACGGTGACCGTGAAGGTGTCGGTGTGGCTCTCGCCCTGGGCGAGGTTCTGGTGGGCGGCATTGTCGAGCGTGTAGGTCCAGGCGCCGGTGGCGGGATCGATGACGAAGGAGCCATAGCTGCCGGTGGTGTCGCCCGAATAGGTCTGGTGGTCGCCATTGTCGACGTCGGAGGCCTGGACCTGGCCGGTCGCCGTCAGCTGCGTGTCTTCCGTGACCGAGCCGGTCTGGACGCCGGAGGTGATCACCGGGCCGTCATTGGTGCCGTTGATGGTGATGGTGACGTCCTGCGTGGTGGTGGCGCCAAAATCGTCGGTGACGGTGACCGTGAAGGTGTCGGTGTGGCTCTCGCCCTGGGCGAGGTTCTGGTGGGCGGCATTGTCGAGCGTGTAGGTCCAGGCGCCGGTGGCGGGATCGATGACGAAGGAGCCATAGCTGCCGGTGTTGTCGCCCGAATAGGTCTGGTGGTCGCCATTGTCGACGTCGGAGGCCTGGACCTGGCCGGTCGCCGTCAGCTGCGTGTCTTCCGTGACCGAGCCGGTCTGGACGCCGGAGGTGATCACCGGGCCGTCATTGGTGCCGTTGATGGTGATGGTGACGTCCTGCGTGGTGGTGGCGCCAAAATCGTCGGTGACGGTGACCGTGAAGGTGTCGGTGTGGCTCTCGCCCTGGGCGAGGTTCTGGTGGGCGGCATTGTCGAGCGTGTAGGTCCAGGCGCCGGTGGCGGGATCGATGACGAAGGAGCCATAGCTGCCGGTGTTGTCGCCCGAATAGGTCTGGTGGTCGCCATTGTCGACGTCGGAGGCCTGGACCTGGCCGGTCGCCGTCAGCTGCGTGTCTTCCGTGACCGAGCCGGTCTGGACGCCGGAGGTGATCACCGGGCCGTCATTGGTGCCGTTGATGGTGATGGTGACGTCCTGCGTGGTGGTGGCGCCAAAATCGTCGGTGACGGTGACCGTGAAGGTGTCGGTGTGGCTCTCGCCCTGGGCAAGGTTCTGGTGGGCGGCATTGTCGAGCGTGTAGGTCCAGGCGCCGGTGGCGGGATCGATGACGAAGGAGCCATAGCTGCCGGTGTTGTCGCCCGAATAGGTCTGGTGGTCGCCATTGTCGACGTCGGAGGCCTGGACCTGGCCGGTCGCCGTCAGCTGCGTGTCTTCCGTGACCGAGCCGGTCTGGACGCCGGAGGTGATCACCGGGCCGTCATTGGTGCCGTTGATGGTGATGGTGACGTCCTGCGTGGTGGTGGCGCCAAAATCGTCGGTGACGGTGACCGTGAAGGTGTCGGTGTGGCTCTCGCCCTGGGCAAGGTTCTGGTGGGCGGCATTGTCGAGCGTGTAGGTCCAGGCGCCGGTGGCGGGATCGATGACGAAGGAGCCATAGCTGCCGGTGTTGTCGCCCGAATAGGTCTGGTGGTCGCCATTGTCGACGTCGGAGGCCTGGACCTGGCCGGTCGCCGTCAGCTGCGTGTCTTCCGTGACCGAGCCGGTCTGGACGCCGGAGGTGATCACCGGGCCGTCATTGGTGCCGTTGATGGTGATGGTGACGTCCTGCGTGGTGGTGGCGCCAAAATCGTCGGTGACGGTGACCGTGAAGGTGTCGGTGTGGCTCTCGCCCTGGGCGAGGTTCTGGTGGGCGGCATTGTCGAGCGTGTAGGTCCAGGCGCCGGTGGCGGGATCGATGACGAAGGAGCCATAGCTGCCGGTGTTGTCGCCCGAATAGGTCTGGTGGTCGCCATTGTCGACGTCGGAGGCCTGGACCTGGCCGGTCGCCGTCAGCTGCGTGTCTTCCGTGACCGAGCCGGTCTGGACGCCGGAGGTGATCACCGGGCCGTCATTGGTGCCGTTGATGGTGATGGTGACGTCCTGCGTGGTGGTGGCGCCAAAATCGTCGGTGACGGTGACCGTGAAGGTGTCGGTGTGGCTCTCGCCCTGGGCAAGGTTCTGGTGGGCGGCATTGTCGAGCGTGTAGGTCCAGGCGCCGGTGGCGGGATCGATGACGAAGGAGCCATAGCTGCCGGTGTTGTCGCCCGAATAGGTCTGGTGGTCGCCATTGTCGACGTCGGAGGCCTGGACCTGGCCGGTCGCCGTCAGCTGCGTGTCTTCCGTGACCGAGCCGGTCTGGACGCCGGAGGTGATCACCGGGCCGTCATTGGTGCCGTTGATGGTGATGGTGACGTCCTGCGTGGTGGTGGCGCCAAAATCGTCGGTGACGGTGACCGTGAAGGTGTCGGTGTGGCTCTCGCCCTGGGCAAGGTTCTGGTGGGCGGCATTGTCGAGCGTGTAGGTCCAGGCGCCGGTGGCGGGATCGATGACGAAGGAGCCATAGGTGCCGGTGTTGTCGCCCGAATAGGTCTGGTGGTCGCCATTGTCGACGTCGGAGGCCTGGACCTGGCCGGTCGCCGTCAGCTGCGTGTCTTCCGTGACCGAGCCGGTCTGGACGCCGGAGGTGATCACCGGGCCGTCATTGGTGCCGTTGATGGTCACCGTCAGGCTGGAGTTCGATGAGCCGCCATGGTTGTCTGAGTTGGTGTAGCTGAAGACGTCGGTGACGCTGGTGCCCTCGGCCAACGCCTGCACCGAGGCCTTGGAGTTGTCGAGCGTGTAGGTGTAGGTGCCGTCGCTGTTGAGGTGCAGCGTGCCATAGGTGCCGGCAATGTCGGCGCCGACATTGCCACCCGACCCGTTGACAGCACTAACCGTGTGGGTATCGCCCGTGTCGACGTCGGTGTCGTTGGTCAGCACATTGCCGCTGACCGGATTGGGCGCGGTGTCCTCTTTCACCGAATTGGTGTCGGCAACCGCGATCGGGCCGTCATTGGTGCCATTGACGGTGATGGTCAGGCTGGAGTTCGATGAGCCGCCATGATTGTCGGCGTTGGTGTAGCTGAAGACGTCGGTGACGCTGGCACCCTCGGCCAGTGCCTGCACCGAGGCCTTGGAGTTGTCGAGCGTGTAGGTGTAGGTGCCGTTGCTGTTGAGGTGCAGCGTGCCATAGGTGCCGGCAATGTCGGCGCCGACATTGCCACCCGACCCGTTGACGGCGGTGACGCTGTGGGTATCGCCCGTGTCGACATCGGTGTCGTTGGTCAGCACATTGCCGCTGACCGGATTGGGCGCGGTGTCCTCTTTCACCGAATTGGTGTCGGCAACCGCGATCGGGCCGTCATTGGTGCCATTGACGGTGATGGTCAGGCTGGAGCTCGACGAGCCGCCATGGTTGTCGGCGTTGGTGTAGCTGAAGACGTCGGTGACGCTGGCGCCCTCGGCCAGTGCCTGCACCGAGGCCTTGGAGTTGTCGAGCGTATAGGTGTAGGTGCCGTTGCTGTTGAGGTGCAGCGTGCCGTAGGTGCCGAGCAAGTCGGCGCCGACATTGCCGGCCGAACCGTTGACAGCACTAACCGTGTGGGTATCGCCCGTGTCGACGTCGGTGTCGTTGGTCAGCACATTGCCGCTGACCGGATTGGGCGCGGTGTCCTCTTTCACCGAATTGGTGTCGGCGACCGCGACCGGACCGTCATTGGTGCCATTGACGGTGATGGTCAGGCTGGAGTTCGATGAGCCGCCATGATTGTCGGCGTTGGTGTAGCTGAAGACGTCGGTGACGCTGGCACCCTCGGCCAACGCCTGCACCGAGGCCTTGGAGTTGTCGAGCGTGTAGGTGTAGGTGCCGTTGCTGTTGAGGTGCAGCGTGCCGTAGGTGCCGAGCAAGTCGGCGCCGACATTGCCGGCCGAACCGTTGACAGCACTAACCGTGTGGGTATCGCCCGTGTCGACATCGGTGTCGTTGGTCAGCACATTGCCGCTGACCGGATTGGGCGCGGTGTCCTCTTTCACCGAATTGGTGTCGGCAACCGCGATCGGGCCGTCATTGGTGCCATTGACGGTGATGGTCAGGCTGGAGTTCGATGAGCCGCCATGATTGTCGGCGTTGGTGTAGGTGAAGACGTCGGTGACGCTGGCGCCCTCGGCCAGTGCCTGCACCGAGGCCTTGGAGTTGTCGAGCGTATAGGTGTAGGTGCCGTTGCTGTTGAGGTGCAGCGTGCCGTAGGTGCCGAGCAAGTCGGCGCCGACATTGCCGGCCGAACCGTTGACAGCACTAACCGTGTGGGTATCGCCCGTGTCGACGTCGGTGTCGTTGGTCAGCACATTGCCGCTGACCGGATTGGGCGCGGTGTCCTCTTTCACCGAATTGGTGTCGGCAACCGCGACCGGGCCGTCATTGGTGCCGTTGACGGTGATGGTCAGGCTGGAGTTCGATGAGCCGCCATGATTGTCTGAGTTGGTGTAGGTGAAGACGTCGGTGACGCTGGCACCCTCGGCCAACGCCTGCACCGAGGCCTTGGAGTTGTCGAGCGTGTAGGTGTAGGTGCCGTTGCTGTTGAGGTGCAGCGTGCCGTAGGTGCCGAGCAAGTCGGCGCCGACATTGCCGGCCGAACCGTTGACAGCACTAACCGTGTGGGTATCGCCAGTGTCGACATCGGTGTCGTTGGTCAGCACATTGCCGCTGACCGGATTGGGCGCGGTGTCCTCTTTTACTGAATTGACATTAGCAATGGCGACTGGCGCGTCATTGGTGCCAGTAATATTGACGACGATGTTATAACTCACCGTTCCGTCAGCCGACTTCACGGTCAGAGTATCCGTAACGGGCTGGCCCTGGGTCAGCGGGTCGGCGAGAGTCTGGTTGAGCGTATAGGCCCACACGCCAGTTGTGGTGTCGAAGGTGAAGGTGCCATAGGTGCCCTGCAGGCTTGGGGGAGCCTGGAAATGGTTCTGGCCGACATCGGGGTCGGTGATGATCAGCTGTCCGTGCGCGTTGGGGTCATTCAGCGTGCCATTGGCAACGCCGCCGGCCTCCACCACAGTCAGGTCGGCGCCAGGAACGGCGGTGATGATCGCGCCGTCATTGGTGCCTTGAATGTTGACCGACACGCTGGCCCAGCTCAGCGTTCCACTGCCGAGCTTGATCGCATAGGTGAAGGTCTCGTTGATCTGATCGCCCGCACCCATGGCCTGCAGGCTCGCGAAGCCATGTGCCGCCAGATACCCGCTAAGGTCCATCTCGACCTTGCCGTTGTTGATGCGGATGGAAACCCCGCCACCGATGCTTTCCCAGGCTGAAACGCCGGTTGCCTGAACGTCCTGAGACGTCAGGTCGATCGGCGCGTATTGCTTCGTGGCCGTCGAAGCGGAAACCCCGTCGTCCACCGAGAAGAGCGACTTTGCGTTTCCACCCTGATCGTTGGCCATCACATCTAGAACTATGATGGTTTGGGAACCTGACGCGAGGACGACCGTATCCTCGGTGAGATTGAAAACGTCATCGTTCGCCTGCGGCGTGTTTGAGAAAGACACTGTGGTTCCACCCGCATCGGCGATTTTAGAAGCCATTTTCAACCCCTTTGTTGTTTAAGAACAGACGCCCCATCTGCTTCATTGACAGTACTGAACGACCGGCTCTTTCCAGTCGAAGAATAGCCGGCGAATCTGGGCAGGCATGAATTGTCGCCGTCATCCAGACACGCCGACGCACTTGGAACAGCCGCGTTAAGCTGGCTATTCACGGGCGGATATTGTCTCGATGCTGGTCGGCGCGACTACACTGGTCGTCGCGCTGCGTTCCCTACCCAAATTACATCGTCCAACTCGTGGTTATTGGCCACGAACTTTAGATGTCCCTTATATTAGGAGATTATTAACTCTCTCGGCAGGGAAGGGTCAACATCCAAATTGATGGAACAGTTAATAGTCGAACATAGAGGGGCCAGAGTCATCCAGACCCGGCTGCGAGATCGATCGAGCGCACGCCGGATATGAGCCAAGCGCGGCGGAACATGCGGGGCAGCGTGACGAGAGCCCGCCAGCGCACCAACTGCCATACTGCCGGACCTTGATCGCCGTGACGAGGCGGAACAGACCCGCCTTTGCGCACGCCGTTCTACGCTGCAGCCACTCTCTCTTTAAAGGCCTTACTTCATGGGAGACATGGGCGCAGATCGAACTTGTCAGATCGGAGATGGAGAATGCCAGTTCAGTGGAAGTGAGATACGGATACAAGAACAATTTCCGATAGCGAAAGTCGTCACCAAAGCTACGCTAACGCTGCCGTTTGTATCCCCGTCACTCCCACTCGATCGTACCCGGCGGCTTCGACGTCACGTCGTAGACGACACGGTTGATGCCGCGGACTTCGTTGATGATGCGCGTGGCGGCGGCGCCCAGGAAGGCCATGTCGTAGTGGTAGAAGTCCGCCGTCATTCCGTCGACCGAGGTGACGGCGCGCAGCGCGCAGACGAATTCGTAGGTGCGGCCGTCGCCCATCACGCCGACCGTCTGCACCGGCAAGAGCACGGCGAAGGCCTGCCAGATAGCGTCGTAGAGGCCGGCCTTGCGGATTTCGTCGAGATAGATGGCGTCGGCTTCGCGCAGGATCTCCAGCTTTTCCCGCGTAATGCCGCCGGGGCAGCGTATGGCAAGGCCAGGACCCGGGAACGGATGGCGGCCGATGAAGCTTTCGGGCAGGCCGAGCTCCTTGCCGAGCGCCCTCACCTCGTCCTTGAACAGTTCGCGCAGCGGCTCGACGAGCTGCATGTTCATGCGCTCGGGCAGGCCGCCGACATTGTGGTGCGACTTGATGGTCACCGACGGACCGCCGGTGAAGGAGACGCTTTCGATGACGTCGGGATAAAGCGTGCCTTGCGCCAGGAAATCGGCGCCGCCGAGTTTTTTGGCCTCTTCCTCGAACACTTCGATGAACAGCCGGCCGATGGTCTTGCGCTTCTTCTCGGGATCAACCTCGCCTTCCAGCGCCGAGATGAATTTTTCCGAGGCATCGACCAGGATCAGCGGCAGATTGTAGTGCTGGCGGAACATCGCCACCACGCCCGCGGCCTCGTCCTTGCGCATCAGGCCATGGTCGACGAGGATGCAGGTCAGCTGGTCGCCGACCGCTTCGTGGATCAAAAGCGCCGCGACCGAAGAATCCACCCCGCCTGACAGCGCGCAGATGACCTTGCCCTTGCCGACCTGCTTGCGGATCGCCTCGACCGCGTGTTCGCGGTAGGCGCGCATCGTCCAGTCGCCCTCAATGCCGGCAATGTTGTGGACGAAGTTCCTGAGCAGCCTGGCGCCATCGGGCGTATGCACCACCTCGGGGTGGAACATGATGCCGTACATCTTGCGCTCGACATTGCCGAAGATGGCAAAAGGCGAGCTTTCCGACTTGCCGAAGACCTGAAAACCCGGCGGCAAGGCGATGACACGGTCGCCGTGGCTCATCCACACCTGATGGCGCTGGCCGGTGGCCCAAAGGCCGTCGAACAGCGGGCTGTCTTTCTCGATCTCGACGAAGGCGCGGCCGAATTCGCGATGGTTGGAGCTTTCGGCGACGCCGCCCATCTGCACGCACATGGCCATCTGGCCGTAGCAGATGCCGAGTACCGGCACGCCGGCGTCGAAGACGATCTGCGGCGCGCGCGGGCTGCCGATATCCGATGTCGAGGCCGGACCGCCGGACAGGATCACCGCTTTTGGATTGATGCGCTTGAACGCGGCTTCGGCCGACTGGAACGGCACGATCTCGGAAAAGACGCCGGCCTCGCGGATGCGGCGGGCGATGAGCTGCGTAAACTGGCTGCCGAAATCGACAATCAGGACGGTGTCGGGATGATTGGCTGTTGTCATGGCGAGCGTTTAGAGAAAGAAATGAGTCGACGCAATGGGTTACAAAGCCGCGCCGTTCACTGAACGCCGGCCTTTTTATCGCCGGCGTCCGCCTGCCCGGCATCGAGTGTCCGCAAAGCATCCATCAGCGCCGCGAACCGCTGCTGGCCGATGCGCTCGACATAGCCATGCTCGATCTGGAGCTTGATGCGGTCGCCGTCGCGCAAGGCATCCAGACCCATGCGCGTGTAGCCGACAAGCTTGCCGCGCCCGTCTCGCGGATCGGGCAGACGCTGCACCACGCCCTCCGCCTCCAGACCGTCGAGCAATTGTTGGACCGCCTGCTTGGAGATTGCCGAACGTTCGATCAGCGCCGCCTGACGAATGCCGCCGCGGGGGATATGCCCTAGCAGCCCCGCGCGCGCTTCGGTGAACCAGCCGTGGCCGGCGGTGCGCATCGCGGCAGCGAATTCGGCCTGCCAGGCACGGCTTGCCTGCCACAGGCGCCAGCCGACGTGGTCGGGCAGCACTTCGGTTTTTTCGTCAAGCTCCTTGACCACTTTATTACGACTCCATATAGTCAAGATACTTGACGATCTTGCTTGCGTCGAGCGCTTTCGAACTCGAACCTTTGGACAGGGATAATGACAATTCTGCACAAGGATACGCTGGCCATTATCATGATCGGCACCACGCATGTCGTCGACATGGGCGGCAAGAGCGCCTTCATCCACTACGAAACCGGGGACCGGGCGCACATGCTGCTGCCGGACGGCACCCGTTTCCATGGACTTTGGACACTGCAGGACGATGGCTACAAGGTCGAATGGCGGGACGGCCCCACCGGCTCCTGGAAACTCGATCACACACCGGGAGCCATCGACTATGTCGATGCGACCGGCATTGTGCGCGGGCGCATCTCGCGCATCGATTTCGGCGATCCGCAGAGCCTCGCGGCTTGATCCTTGTTGCGATCAGGCGCCGAGCAGTCCGTCACTGACCGCCTGTTCGAGCCGCCCGACGGCGTCGGCGAGCTTTTCGTCGATGACGTGCAGATATTCGGTCCAGTCGCCGACATGCCGGAGATCGGCCGCGCCGTCGGAAATGCCGCGCAGCCCGATGAGGGGAACATTGAACAGCTGGCAGGCGCGCAGGCAGGCGAAGGTCTCCATGTCGACCATGTCGGCTGCGATTGCATCATAGGCAGCGCCGGTGATGACGGCGCCGCCGGTCGACAGCGTGGCTTGCTTGATTTCAGGAATACGAAACGGCAGCGGCACAGTCACCGGCAGGTCGAGAAACGGTGTTGCGCCCTTCTCGAAACCCAGCGGCGAGGCGTCGATGTCGCGATAGCTGACGGAGACGGCCTGATAGATTTCGGTCTGTTCCAGGGTCCGGCTGCCGGCTGAACCGAGCGATACGACGAGGTCCGGCAGGGCCTTTTCCGATTTAAGCCAGGACAGCTCGGCGCCGAGCCGGACGGCTGCCTCGACCGGGCCGACGCCGGTCATCAGCGGCGTGAACAGTTTTTGCAGATGCGGCCCATATTCGGCCAGCGCCGCCATGACAAAGAGGACGTCCTTGCCGCCAATTCGGGTAATGTTGGCCATCAGCCTGCAATCCCGTCGCGGCCAACCACCGTCATCATCGTCCCCGTCATGGTGGCAATCAGCTTGGCCTCGCCATCGGCGGCGAAGGCATAGGCCTGGCCGTCGGCAACGATGATGGTGCGGCCGGGCTTGGTCACCGAGCCACGGAACAGGAAACGTTCGCCCCTGCCCGGCGCCAGGAGATTGACCTTGAATTCGATGGTCAGCACGCCGGAATTTTCCGGCATCAGGGAAAAGGCCGCGTAGCCGCAGGCCGAGTCCAGCGCCGTCGAGATGACACCGGCATGCAGGAAGCCGTGCTGCTGGGTCAGCGCCGCCGAATAGGGCATCTCGATCTCGATGATGCCGGGGGTCACCAATGTCAGCTCGGCGCCGATCGTCGCCATCGCCTGCTGACGCGCGAAGGACGCCCTGACGCGATCCTCATAGTCCGGAGCCGGTACGATCTTTGCTGCCATCGCAATTGCCTTCACGTTTGCCGGGAAAGCTTATCGCAGAGGGATCGGCGGCAGGCAATCTCAATTGCTGCACTGCAACAATCCGCCTCGCCGGCCGTCACGCGTCGAGTGGCCGGGGATTCGGCGGATCTCAACTGGTCCGGCGCAGCGCGCAGAAATAGAACCCGTCCGTTCCGCTCAGCAATGGCGACAGTGAGATATCACCGGCGGAGCCGATCCGCGCGGCTGCCTCGTGGCCCGGAAAATGGCCGTCCCACAAACTTCGATGATCGACGGGCGCAAAGCCTTTGTGCCGCTCGCGAAATGCCGCGATCTGCTCGCCATTCTCCTCGTCGAACACCGAGCAGGTGATGTAGACCAGCAGACCGCCGGGTTTGACATACACCTTCGCGGCATCGAGAATCGCCGACTGTTCGCCCTTGCGGGCGTCGAGCTGCCTTTGCGTCAGCCGCCATTTGGCGTCGGGGCGGCGCCGCCAGGTGCCGCTGCCGGTGCAGGGCGCGTCGACCAGCACGATGTCCATGTGGTTGGCGAGGGGGCTGAGTTCGGCCGGCTTGGTGACGACCTGCACATTGCGGTTTTCCGAGCGGCGGATGCGGTCGAAGATCGGTGCCAGCCGCGCCTTTTCGGCATCGTGGGCGAAGATCTGGCCGCGATTGTCCATCGCCGCCGACAGTGCCAGCGTCTTGCCGCCGGCGCCGGCGCAGAAGTCGAGCACCTGCATGCCAGCCTCGGCGCCGGCAAGTGTCGCCGCTATTTGCGAGCCCTCGTCCTGGACCTCGAACCAGCCTTTCTGGAAGGCCGGCTCGGACTGCACGTTGGGGTGCCTGCCGTCGCCGTCGATGGGCGGAATGCGGATGCCGAGCGGCGCGATGCGCGCGGCCTCTGCTCCCGTGTCGGCCAGTTCCTTGAGCACCTTGGCGCGATCGGCCTGCAGTGTGTTGACCCTTATGTCGAGCGGCGGGCGTGTCGCCAGCGCCGCACCCTCCCCAACCCATGTCTCGCCAAAAGCCCGTTCGAAAAGCGGTTCGCACCAATCGGGAATGTCGGCCCGCACCGCGGGCGGCGCGTCGGCAAGCTGGCGACCGGCGATCGTCTGCAGCTCGGTGGCGCTGAGCAGCGGCGGCGCGAACTTGTCGCCGTCGAGCGCGTCGTTGAGCGACTGCGCCGTCTGGCCCCATTCGAGCAGCAATGCGCCGAAGCCGATGGCGCGCGGCGTGTCCTCGCCGAGCAGCCAGCCGGCGGAGCGCTTGTGGCGCAGCGCGTCGTAGACGATGTTGCCAATCGCCGCGCGATCACCACCGCCGGCGAAGCGGTGCGACAGGCCCCAATCCTTCAGCGCATCGGCCACCGGCCGGTGACGCCGGCCAATGTCCTCCAGCACTTCGATGGCCGCAGCCAGCCGTCCGCCCAGTCGCATCGGTCATTCCATCAAATCGAGATCGATCGCCTGCTCTTAGAGCCTTTCGCGTCCGGATTGAACCCCGCTCCATCAGCGACGAAGAAGCGGCCTGAAATCCATCCGATCGATAGATATCGCGGGCCGGCAACAGCAGATCGATCAATAGATGCAAGGTCTCTAATGTTTGAAACTGGCGACCGCAAGCACGGCTTGTGGCGCAACCGCTCTGCTTTCCAAGTTTTTCCGTTGGGAATACTCTTCACACCATGATTCGCGGCGCGGAAAACGTGGACCGGCGGATCGCTACGAGGAGAGGGCAATGAAAACTTATCTGGCGGAAGTTCTAGGCACGTTTCTGTTGGTGTTCATCGGCACGGCGTCGGTGGTGACGGGCGGCTTTGGCGGCGCGCTGCCGCTCGGCCAGGAAGGCATCGGTCTGGCATTCGGCATCGGCCTCATCGCGGCCGCTTACGCGATCGGTCCGATTTCGGGCGCGCATCTCAATCCGGCGGTGACGCTCGGCGTCTTCCTTGCCGGCCGGCTGCCGGCCAAGGACGTCATCCCCTACTGGATCGCGCAGATCATCGGCGCCATCCTGGCCTCGCTGGCGCTGTGGATTATCGTCTCCGGCAAGGCCAGCGAACCCATCACCAACTTCGGCGCCAATGGCTGGGACGTGGCGAAATGGGGCATGAGCTCGGCCTTCCTGTGGGAATTGATCGGCACCTTCACCTTCGTCACGGTGATCCTCGGCGTGACCGCTGAAAAGCACTCGACGGCGTTTGCCGGCCTGGTCATCGGCCTGACGCTGGCCGGCATTCACTTCGCCATGATCCCGGTCACCGGCACCTCGGTCAATCCGGCCCGCTCCATCGGCCCGGCGCTGTTCACCGGCGGTGCCGCGCTCAGCCAGCTCTGGCTGTTCATCGTCGCACCGCTGATCGGCGGCGCCATCGCCGGCGTCGTCGCCAAGGCGCGCATCTTCGAGAAGGATTGATTTTCGAAGCTGAAATGCAAAAGGCGCGGGTCATGGCCCGCGCCTTTTTTGTTGAGTGGAGAAAACTTCGCCTTGATCAGCCGGCGATGTCGAAGCGGTCGGCGTTCATCACCTTTGTCCAGGCCACGACGAAGTCTTTCGCAAACTTCGCCTTGGCGTCCACCGTCGCATAGACTTCGGCCAGCGCACGCAGCTGCGAATGCGAACCGAAGATCAGGTCGGCACGGGTGCCGGTCCACTTGACTGCGCCGGTCTTGCGGTCGCGGCCTTCGAACACGTCCTTGGCATCTGACGTCGCCTTCCACTCCGTGCCCATGTCGAGCAGGTTGACGAAGAAGTCGTTGCTCAGCGTTTCCGGCTTGTTGGTGAAGACGCCGTGCTTGGACTGCCCGGCATTGGCGCCGAGAACGCGCAGGCCACCGACGAGAACGGTCAGTTCCGGCGCCGTCAGCGTCAGCAACTGCGCGCGGTCGACCAGCGCCTCCTCGACGGTCAGGCGCTGCTTGCCGCTGGCGTAGTTGCGGAAGCCGTCAATCGTCGGTTCCAGCGGCGCGAAGGAGTGGATGTCGGTCTGCTCCTGCGAGGCATCCATGCGGCCCGGCCAGAACGGAACGTCGACGCTATGGCCGGCGGCCTTCTCGATGGCGGCGTTGCCGCCGAGAACGATCAGGTCGGCAAGCGAGACCTTCTTGCTGCCGGTCTGCGCAGCGTTGAAGTCCTTGGCGATGGCTTCGAGCTTGTCGAGCACCTT
Source organism: Mesorhizobium huakuii (assembly GCF_014189455.1). Lineage (NCBI taxonomy): Bacteria > Pseudomonadati > Pseudomonadota > Alphaproteobacteria > Hyphomicrobiales > Phyllobacteriaceae > Mesorhizobium > Mesorhizobium huakuii. The sequence goes on along the minus strand of NZ_CP050296.1, from coordinate 4,342,308 downwards.
GGCCAGCTCGGCCGGCTGGTTGACGGCCCAGTCCTTCTGCGGGCTGAGGCGGATGCGCGCGCCATTGGCACCGCCGCGCTTGTCGGAACCACGGAAGGTCGAGGCCGAAGCCCAGGCCGTCGAAACCAGCTGCGACACGGACAGGCCGGAAGCCAGGATCTTGGCCTTGAGCGCCTCGGCATCCTGCTCGTCGATCAGCACATGATCGACCGCCGGAATGACGTCCTGCCAGGGCAGTTCTTCCTTCGGAACCAACGGGCCGAGATAGCGGGCGACCGGGCCCATGTCGCGGTGGGTCAGCTTGTACCAGGCGCGGGCGAAAGCGTCGGCGAACTGATCCGGATTCTCATGGAAGCGCTTCGAGATCGTTGCATAGGACGGATCGAAACGCAGCGCGAGATCGGTGGTCAGCATGGAGGGTGCGTGGCGCTTGGCCGAATTGTGTGCGTCCGGCACCGTGCCGGCGCCCGCACCACCCTTCGGCGTCCACTGATGCGCGCCGGCCGGGCTCTTGGTCAGCTCCCAGTCGAAGCCGAATAGATTGTCAAAGAAGTTGTTGCTCCATTTGGTCGGCGTCGTCGTCCAAATGACTTCCAGACCGCTGCCGATGGCGTCACCGCCCTTGCCGGTGCCGAATTTGCTCGCCCAGCCAAGGCCCTGCTGCTCGATGTCGGCGCCTTCCGGCTCGACACCCACCAGGCTCGCATCGCCGGCACCATGGGTCTTGCCGAACGTATGGCCCCCGGCGATGAGTGCGACGGTCTCCTCGTCGTTCATGGCCATGCGCGCAAAGGTGTCCCTGATGTCGCGCGCCGCGGCCAGCGGATCCGGATTGCCGTTCGGCCCTTCCGGATTGACGTAGATCAGGCCCATCTGCACGGCGCCGAGGGGATTCTGCAGGTCGCGGTCGCCGCTGTAGCGCTCGTCGGCCAGCCACTTGCCTTCGGGACCCCAATAGACGTCCTGCTCGGGCTCCCAGACATCGGCACGGCCGCCGGCAAAGCCGAAGGTCTTGAAGCCCATCGATTCCAGCGCGACGTTGCCGGTCAGGATCAGAAGGTCGGCCCAGGAGATCTTGCGGCCATATTTCTGCTTGATCGGCCACAAGAGCCGGCGGGCCTTGTCGAGGTTGACGTTATCAGGCCAGCTGTTGAGCGGCGCGAAACGCTGCTGGCCGGCCCCGGCGCCGCCGCGACCGTCGGCGATACGGTAGGTGCCGGCGCTGTGCCAGGCCATGCGGATGAACAGCGGCCCGTAATGGCCGAAATCGGCCGGCCACCATTCCTGCGAATCCGTCATCAGCGCATGCAGGTCCTTAATGACGGCGTCGAGGTCGAGGGTTTTGAATTCCTCGGCATAGTCGAATGCCTCGCCCATCGGGTCGGACAGGGACGACTGCTGATGCAGGATCTGCACGTTCAGCTGGTTCGGCCACCAGTCACGATTGGTCCTGCCAACGGCTCCGTGCGCGACGGGGCATTTGCCCGCGCTTTTGTCATCGGTGTTCGCGTCCATCTTCAGTCTCCGATTTTGCCGAGTTTTGATCTTTGCCAAGATTTTGGGGGCGGCTCGTCGGCCGCACCATCTTGGAATGATTCCAGACTAGGCCGCATTCGTGATAAAAACAAATTGCCTTTCCTGTTCATTTCGATAGGATTTTCTTATGATCGGATTGACAGTTCGCCAGATGCATTATTTCGACGCGCTGGCGCAGACGCTGCATTTCGGGCGTGCGGCAAAACTCGCCGGTGTCAGCCAACCGGCACTGTCCTCGCAGATCGCGGAAATGGAACAGCGGCTGAACTGTCGGCTGTTCGAACGCGGCGGCAAGTCGGTGCGCATGACCGACGAAGCGATCGCGCTCTTGCCGCGCATCGAACGCATCCTGGCCGACATACGCGACGTCGAAACCACGGCCCGGCGCGGCCGCACGGCCATGGAGGGGCGTTTCCGGCTGGGCATCATCCCGACCGTCGCGCCCTATCTTTTGCCGCGCGCTTTGCCCGAACTGAAAAAGCATTTCCCGGCCTTGCTGCTCGAATTGCGCGAGGCGGTCACCGCCTCGCTGGTCGAAGACATCGCCTCGCGCAAGCTCGACGCCTTCATCGCGGCCCTTCCGCTCGATCATCCCGGCCTGATCACCGAGGCGCTGTTTTCCGACCGGTTCTTCCTCGCCGTGCCGGCGGGCGATCCGGCCTTCGCCTCGCCGCCAGTGCCGCCCGAAAGCCCGGCGCTGGAGCGGCTGATGCTGCTCGAGGAAGGCCATTGCCTGCGCGAACAGGCACTCGCCGTCTGCGGCAATGTGCGGCCGGTGGCGATGGCCAGCTACGGCGCCACCAGCCTGACCACGCTGTTGCAGATGGTGGCGCATGGGCTCGGCGTCACGCTCATCCCCGAAATGGCCACGGGGCCCGCCGGCACCATCCCCGACCTGAAGATCGTGCCGTTCCAGGAGCCGATGCCGCAACGCATGATCTGCCTTGCCTGGCGGCGGAATAATGCGAGGCATGGGGAGTGTGTGGAACTGGCGAAGATCATTCGCAGCCTCGGCGCGGTGGTGCTGGCCGCGTGAGAGCGAACGGACCGGGCATCACGGAACCCGGGACAGGAACTCGCGGGTTCTCGGCGATTTCGGGTTGGCGATCATCTCGCGCTCCAGATGACCTAGGAGGCCGTCGCATTATCTGCGATGGCGTGAGTCTCGTTCTGGCGTGAACGCACCAGAAAATAGAGGGCGGCGATGTGCGTGATCATCAGCAGCGGCACGTAGATGACGGGGATGGCGTAGGTGGCGCCAAACAATCCTGCATGAGCAGGAAGATCGGCCTGGATGGCTTGGTAATAATCGACGATGAGGTCGACTATCCCAATGACATTGAAGGCGACGACGAACGGCCAGAAGAGCGGACGTATCCGCACCGTGAGCAACGCCAGCATGGCCAGCACTCCAGTTGCGAAGTCGCCATAGGCGGCAAAGGTGGCGAAGCTGGCGGGCAGATCGGGGCTGACGACGCCCGGAAGGATGAAGACGAGCCCGAAAAAGCGGAAACTGTGCAGCGTGGCAATGGCGCGTTGCGCCGCGACCCCGTCCATCGAGCTCAGCCAGGGCCAGATGTACGCGCTGAAGCAAAGCAGCCACGCGACATAACCCAGAACGAGATGGGTCTGGAAAAGGATTTCCGTCGACATTGTGGTCTCCTGTCAGCTGTTGGTCGATGCGGCCTCGAACACCGCGGTCAGGATGCCGAGCCGGCCTTCCATGAGATTTCGTCCCAAATTGGCTGCAAGCTCGGCGAAGTCCGGCCCCATCACCACGCCAAGATTTGGCGAAGGCGGCGGACCCGACGCGCGCAACTGGGCGAACCAGGCCTTGGCGGCCTCAGTGTCGTCTTGCCATGCCAGCATGCGGAAGCCTGCCGGTTCGATCGTCTCCCGCGTCGCGTCGATCGTCAGCAGGAAGCTTGTCGCCGGCGTCCGCGCCCAGGGAAGCGGATAGTGCGGCTCGCCGCCGCCCAGCACGACGTCAAAGGTGGCAAACCTGCCGCCTGACTTCAGCACGCGCCGAAGCTCGCGGTAGAGCCGCGCCCGGTCGAAGATGTTCATCGCCACATGCTGAAGCAGCACGATGTCGAAACGACCGTCATCGAATGGAAGCTCCAGGGCGTTGGCGGCCTGGAACGACAATTGCTCGCTCTGTCCCGTGCGCTCGGTCAGATAGCGCGCGGCGTCCACGAAAGGCTCGCTGAGGTCCACGCCGGTAACCTGACAGCCATAGGTCGCAGCCAGGAAGCGCGCCGGCCCGCCGATACCCGAGCCGACGTCCAGGATCGACATTCCCGCTGCGATGCCCGCCAATTGGGCAAGCTCGGCGGTCGCCGCAAGCCCACGGGTGTGAAACTGGTCTAGGGTGCCCAGTTGCTGCGGGGTGAGAAGCCGATCCTCCGGGCCGAGAGCCGCCAGCACCGTCTTTAGCCGCTCAGTCAGGCCGGTCGCGCGATAATGGTCGCGCACCCCATCAAGTTCATCGGTCATGGCAAGATGCCTCCTGTCTTCAGACTCTTACCTAAGCCCGCTTCCATCGTTCGACTATCCGCTGTAATCACAACAACCCATGAAGCAGAACTACACAATCCAGCATGGGGCGCTGGAGGGCGTCGAGGTGTTCCTGGCTGTCGCCAGACGCCGCAACTTCCGCCGCGCCGCCGCCGATCTCGGCGTGACGCCTTCGGCCGTGAGCCAGGCGGTGCGCGCGCTGGAAGCGCGGCTTGGTGCGGCGCTGTTTGTCCGCACGACGCGCAGTGTCGGCCTGACCGAGGCCGGTAAGCGCTTCCTCGACCGTGCCGGCCCTGCCTTCGAGGAGATCGTCGCCGCCGGCGAGGCCGCGCGCGATGTCGGCCAGCGGCCGACCGGTCTGCTGCGCCTGTCCGTGCCGCGCGCCGTCGTGCCATTGATCCTGGAGCCGGTGATCGCGTCGTTCTGCCAGGCCTATCCCGAAGTCGAACTGGAGATCGCGGCGAGCGACGAGATGGTCGATCTGGCGACCGGCGGGTTCGATGCCGGCATCCGCCTTGGCCAGTTCATCGCCACCGACATGGTCGCGGTGCGGCTGACCCCGTCATTCTCGTTCGTCGTCGTCGGCAGCCCTGACTATCTCGAGCGCCATGGCCGCCCCGAGCGTGTCGACGACTTGCGCCACCACGCCTGCTTGCGCCTGCGCCGTTCGAACGGCGCCATCGCGCCCTGGACGTTCGTCGACGGCAACGAGGCGATCGAGGCCATGGTCTCAGGCCCGCTGATCGCGCATGACTACCCGACATTGCTCGGGGCCGCGATGCGTGGGATCGGGCTGGCGCAGATCCCTCGGCCCGTCGCCGAAGGTCCGATAGGCCAGGGAAAACTCGAGCCAGTGCTGGACACCATCGCCGCGACGGCGCCGGGCGTCTTCCTCTATCATCCCGGCAAGCGCCAGATCCTGCCGAAGCTGCGCGCCTTCATCGACCACCTCAAATCCGGGGTCTGAGATAGCGAAGGATGCCGCCTCTGGCGCTTCGCTTGCACCAAAGCTCTCATGGTATAAATATCAGAAATACATAAGTAAAAAATACTACAAGATGGACCATTCCGGTCAAGAACGTCGTTCTTTCAGTGCTGAAGCTTACATTGCATATGAAAAGCGCCAAGGCCAAAAGGACCGCATCAGCAGCCGGCAGCCCCAGGGTCAGTCCTCTCCCGGTCAGCAGGCTGGCGGCTGCGACTCCCGGTATGGTCAGGCCGATCGTGGCGCAAGCCGAACCCATCGCGACATTCAAGCCGCGCTGCAGCTCGTTGTTGAGTGAAGCGCGCACCGCCGAAATGGCCTCCGGCATCAACACCAGCCCCGCGATCATTGCCCCCACAATGCTGTCAGCCTGGGTCACCTGGTAGGCAACGAGCGTATCTTCGACGCTTGCCGCGACCTGTTCGGCGAGCATGACAATTCCGATCAGCCCGGCCATCAACAGAAGAGCGCTGGCAAAGATGCTCCCGTGAGGCGCAGCGCGCACCGAAACGTCGTGTGGTTGTCCCTGGGTAAAGTCTTCCCGGTGCCGGACGGTCTGCGCGAACACGAAGCTTGCATAGAGCAGCACTGAAAGGACGCTGACGAAACCAAGTTGGGCTGCCGAAAACGTGCCGGGATCCGTGGTCTGGGTGTAGGTCGGCAGAATAAGCGTCATGACGGTCAGCGCGATCAGAACCGCCAGATAGGCACTGGTCCCTTGCCGCAGGATGGCCTGCTTGCGATGACGCCAGCCGCCAAGCGCGAGACACATGCCGACAACGCCGGTGGATGTGATCATCACCGTCGAGAAGACGGACTCCCGTGCCAGCGTCGGGTTGTTCTCCCCATGCAGCATCATGGAAACAATGATCGACACTTCGATTGCCGTGACGGCAAACGTCAGCACCAGCGTGCCGTACGGCTCCCCTACCCGCCGAGCTACCGCCTCGGCGTGGTCGAGCACCACGAAAATGGTGACGAACATGATCGCACACGACAGCGCACCGACAAGGATCCTGGCGTTCAGCGAACCCTGGTCCACCGACAGCCCACTGGCTCTGACGGCGACAGCCATCGCTAGCGCAGCGAGGGGCATCGCGTAGGAAATCGCCGATCGTCCGAAACCAGTCATTCAAGCTCCCATATGTTTCTGCGAACCTTGCGGAAAGCCTGTGGGGAGCGCCTCAGCCAATGTCATCGCAAAGCCGGCAAGCCCATCGCCCGGCGTTCGACTCCGGCAAACGACACCGACCCGCGGCTCCTGAAGATGCAGCAAGGTCGCGCGACCTTGGCATTATTGAGCGCAACGACAAAATCGAGGCGCCCACCCCTCACGCCGTCTTCTGCACCACCAGCCCCAGTTCCTCCACCATCGCCTGACGCATCAGGAATTTCTGCGGCTTGCCGGTCACCGTCATCGGCAATTCGGTGCGGAAGCGGATGTGGCGGGGGATCTTGTAGTGGGCGATCTGGCCAGCGCAGAAATTCTTGATCTCCTGTTCGGTGGCTATCTGGTTGGGTTTGAGCACGATCCAGGCGCACAGCTCCTCGCCATACTTTTGGTCGGGAATGCCGAACACCTGCACCTCCCTGACCTTGGGATGGCGGTAGAGGAACTCCTCGACCTCCCTGGGATAGACGTTCTCGCCGCCACGGATGACCATGTCCTTGACGCGGCCGACGATGTTGCAATAGCCCTCTGCGTCGATCGTGGCGAGGTCGCCGGTGTGCATCCAGCCGTCGCTGTCGATCGCCTCGCGAGTCTTCTCCTCGTCGTCCCAATAGCCCTTCATCACGGAATAGCCGCGCGTGCAGAGTTCGCCCGGCGCGCCGACCGCAACGGTGGCGCCATCGGCATCGATGGCCTTGACCTCGACATGCGGATGGATGCGGCCGACCGTCGAGACGCGCTTTTCGAGCGGATCGTCGACGCCGCTCTGGAAGGACACCGGGCTGGTCTCGGTCATGCCGTAGGCGATGGTCACCTCCGACATATGCATCAGCGACACCACCTTCTTCATCACCTCGATCGGGCATGGCGAGCCGGCCATGATGCCGGTGCGCAGGCTGGAGAGATCGAAGCTTGGGAAATCCGCATGGTCGAGCATGCCGACGAACATGGTCGGCACGCCGTAGAGGCCGGTGCAGCGCTCCTGCGCCACGGCCTTCAGCGTCGCGCCGGGGTCGAAACCCTCGCCCGGGAAAACCATGGTCGCGCCCTTGGTGACGCAGCCCATCGTGCCCATCGACATGCCGAAGCAGTGATAGAGCGGCACCGGGATGCAGAGCCGGTCCTCGACGGTGAGCTTGATCGCCGAGGTGACGAAATTGCCGTTGTTGACGATGTTGTGGTGCGTCAGCGTCGCGCCCTTTGGTGCGCCTGTCGTGCCCGAGGTGAACTGGATGTTGATGGCATCGTTCGGTTTCAGCCCCTCGGAAATGCGGTCGAGGCTGTCATGCTCGTCGCGGCCGGCCATGGCCAGCACGTCGGCGAAATTGAACATGCCTGGCGAATTGTCCTCGCCCATGCGGATGACGATCTTCAGATCAGGCAATTTTTGCGCCTTGAGCTTGCCCGGCGTGGCCTTCGCGATTTCCGGCGCGAGCGTCTCGATCATGCCGAGATAATCGGAAGTCTTGAAGCTGACGGCGGTGACCAACGCCTTGCAGCCGACCTTGTTCAGCGCATATTCGAGCTCGGTCAGCCGGTAGGCCGGGTTGATGTTGACCAGGATCAGGCCGATGCGGGCGGTGGCGAATTGCGTCACCAGCCATTCCCAGCGGTTGGGCGACCAGATGCCGACGCGGTCGCCTTTCTCTAGGCCCAACGCCAGGAAACCGGCGGCGAGCGCATCCACCGTGTCCGACAGCTCGCTCCAGGTGAAGCGCTTGTCCTGGCCGACGAAGACGGCGGCGTCCTGCGTGGCGTATTTGCTGGCGGTGTCGGAGAAAAGTGCCGGAATGGTCTTGTCGAGCAGCGGCACCTTGCGCTCGCCCGAGACATGCGCCCTGCCATCGACGGGTGCGATAAAGACGCTGCCGGCGCGCGCGCCGCCGCGCAGATTGGTGGCGTTCTTCAGCTCGTCGAGATTAACCGGCATCGCTGTTCCCTCCAGGCCGCATCGAGTCTATCAGCCCGGCGGGGCAGTGGAAATCCTGTCGATGGTCGATCCCTCCCCTCCTCGAGGGGAGGGTGGACAGCCGCCGAAGGCGGATGGACGGGTGGGGTCCTTCAGGCAGTGCTCGACGTGGGACGACCCCACCCGCCTCGCTTCGCGAGGCACCCTCCCCCTCAAGGGGGAGGGAGGGCGCTCATCTTCGTAGCGATGTCGCGCAAGACCGTTTCATCAGCCATCGAACGCGATTTGCGCGACGCCACCAGACAGGCCTGCGACTTCAGCACCACACCGTCGCCCAGCACCTTGAGGTGGTTGGCGCGCAGGGTCGAGCCGGTGGTGGTGATGTCGACGATGACGTCGGCCAGTCCAGCCGCCGGCGCGCCTTCGGTGGCGCCTAGGCTCTCGACGATGCGATAGACCTGGATGCCGTGTTTTTGCGAAAAGAACTGCTGCGTCAGCCGCCAGTATTTGGTGGCGATGCGCAACCGCCTTCCGTGGCGTTGACGGAAATCAGCGGCGACGTCGTCGAGATCGGCCATGGTGTCGACATCGAGCCAGATTTCGGGCACGGCCACCACGACATCGGCATGGCCGAAGCCGAGACGGGCAACGATTTCGGCGCGGGCTTCCCAGTCGGCGAGGTTTTCGCGCACCAGATCCTCGCCGGTGATGCCGAGATCGACCGCGCCCTGGCCGATTTCGCCTGCAATCTCGGAAGCCGACAGGAAAGCGACCTCGACATTGTCCAGGCCTTCGACACGGGCATGATATTTGCGCTCGTCGCCGGGCAGGCTGATGGCGAGCCCGGCCTTGGCCAGCACTTCCAGCGCTTGTTCCTTGAGCCGGCCTTTCGATGGGATCGCCAGCGTGATCATGGTGCCGTCTCCCGCAACGCCTCGATGCGGTCGAGCCAGACCGAAAAACCGACACCGGGAATGGCAGTCTTCGCGCCGAGCAGCGTCAGCAGCCGGTCGTAACGGCCGCCGCCGGCCAGGGGACGCTCGCCGCCTTGCGCCGCGATTTCAAAGACCACACCGGTGTAATAATCGAGTGGACGGCCGAAGGCCGCGTCGTAGCGGATTCTTTCCGACGGCAAGCCATGCGCCTCGATCGCCTTGGCACGGGCGGCGAATTTCTCCAGCGCAGCGCCCAGCGACAGCCCGGCACCGGCGGCAAAGCTTTCCAGTGCCTCGGCCGCTCCATCGAGCGGCACGTCGATCGCCAGAAAATTCTTCAGCGCCGCGAAGGCCTCGTTCGACAGCCGCACGCTGCGCAATTCGGCTTTCTCGATCAGCCGCCGCGCAATGTCCGTGGGCGAGCGCCCGCCAGACGCCGACAGACCGGCTTCCTCCATGCCGCCGGCGATATGGGTGGAGAGACCTTCGAGATCTCCGTCGAGGACAAGCGCCGCGACCTCGCCTGAAAGCTGGCCGTTGCGCGGCGGATTGGCGAGGTCGGCGAGTGCCGCCTGCAGCATCGGCGCCGAGCCGAAGGCGCGGGCCAGCCGCATGCGCCAGCCGCGCGGCAGGCCGAGCGCCGCCAGCACCGCTTCGAAGATGCCCTGGTCGCCCAGTGTGACGGCCAGCGACCGGCCGGGCAGCACCAGCGACAGCAGCGCATGGGCGTCGGCCACGGAGCGGGCATCGGCCTCAGCGGTATCACGGTCGCCGAGATCCTCGATGCCGGCCTGGAAGAACTCGTTGCCGCCTTCGCGGCGCTGACGAAACACTTCGCCGAGATAGGAATAGCGGCGCGGTGTGCCGGCCTGCGAGCTTATGTGGTCGAGACAGACCGGAATGGTGAATTCCGGCCGCAGGCACAATGTCTGCCCGGTCTCGCTTTCGGTGAGGAAAATGCGGCGGCGCAGATCCTCGCCGGCCATGTCGAGGAACGGATCCGCCGGCTGCAATATGGCGACCTCGACCGCGTGCGTGTTGCGCGCCGCGAAGAGGTCTGTGATGTCGGTTGCGATTGCGGGGAAGCGGGAAGTCATATGCTGCGCCCTTCCCTTCTCCCCTTGTGGGAGAAGGTGGATCGGCGCGCAGCGCCGAGACGGATGAGGGGTGGGTGACGGAATGCGGCGTTGGCGTTCCCTGGAGCACCCCTCATCCGACCTCGCTTCGCGAGGCCACCGCCCTGGGGCGCGCCACGGGTCTCGCCCCGTCCTACGGACCCCACAAGGGGAGAAGGACAAGAGAGGGCAGCGCTCGTCACTTCGCGCGTTCCTCGGCCTGCGCCGCCAGGATCTTCTTCACCTCGGCGACCAATTCACTTTCCGCCACCGTGACCTGCGCTGGGCGCGCGGCGCGCCATTCGGCGTTGTCGGTGATTTCGGCGGACATGCGCGCGCCTTCGATCAGGTCCTTGATCTGCAGCTCGCCCTTGGCGCGCTCGTCGCCGCCCTGGATGATGGCGACCGGGCAACCACGCCGGTCGGCATACTTTAGCTGCGCCTTCATGCCGGCGCCGCCGAGATACATTTCGGAACGAATGCCGGCGGCGCGCAATTCGCTCACCATCTTCTGGTAGCGGCCGAGGCTTTCCGAATCCTTGTCCATGACCAGGACGACGACCGGCGCGATCACATCGGCGCTGTCGAGCTTGCCGAGGTTCTTCAGCGCCGTCATCAGCCGCGACACGCCGATCGAAAAGCCGGTCGCCGGCACCGGCTCGCCGCGGAAGCGCGAGACCAGACCATCGTAGCGGCCACCGCCGCCGACCGAGCCGAAGCGCACGATCTGGCCGTCCTCGTTGGGGATTTCGGCCAGAAGTTCGGCCTCGAAGACCGGGCCGGTGTAATATTCGAGGCCGCGCACCACCGAGCGGTCCATGGCGATGCGGTCTTCGCCATATCCCGCCGCCCTGACCAGGGCTTCGATGGTCGCGAGTTCGCCGACGCCCTCCTGATAGGTCGAGTTCGAATTGACCATGGAATCCTGGCCGGCCTGAGCATTTCTCGCGGTTGCCTGAAGAACCGCCTCGGCTTGCCCGTTGTTCAGCCCGGCGCCCTTGGCGAAATCACCCTCGCCTTCCTTGCCGCCATCCCAGCGCCCCGGGCCGAGCAGAAGCTTCACCCCTTCCGGCCCGAGCTTGTCCAGCTTGTCGATCGCGCGCAGCACGGTCAGCCGGCGTCCGGCATTCTCGTCACCGCCAAGGCCGATCGCCTCCAGCACACCGTCGAGCACCTTGCGGTTGTTGACGCGGATGACATAGTCGCCGCGCTTGATGCCGAGCGCTTCCATGACGTCGGCCATCATCATCGCCATTTCGGCGTCGGCGGCGACGCCCGGCGTGCCGATCGTGTCCGCGTCGAACTGCATGAATTGGCGGAAGCGGCCGGGGCCGGGCTTCTCGTTGCGGAACACCCAGCCGGAGCGGTAGCTGCGGTAGGGCTTTGGCAGACGCTCATAATTCTCGGCGACGAAACGCGCCGTCGGCGCGGTCAAATCATAGCGCAGCGACAGCCACTGGTCGTCATCGTCCTGGAAGGAGAACACGCCTTCATTCGGCCGGTCCTGGTCAGGCAGGAATTTTCCCAGCGCATCCGTGTATTCGATCAGCGGCTGGTCGGCGGGTTCGAAACCATAAAGCTCATAGACCGAGCGGATCGTCGCCATCATCTTCTCGACGGCGCGGATGTCCTCGGCGCTGCGGTCGGCAAAACCGCGCGGCAGCCGCGCTTTCGTCTTTTCCGATTTGTCGGCCATGAGATGGGTCTTTTTTGCTAAGTAAAGGGTGACTTATTTCCGAGTGCGCGTGTCCTAGCCGAAGCTACCGAGAGCGGCAAGGGTTAGCGCCTCTCCCTTCTCCCCTTGCGGGAGAAGGTGGCCTCGCGAAGCGAGGTCGGATGAGGGGTGTTCCAGCTTGGCAAGGACGGCGATCCGTCACGCACCCCTCATCCGTCTCGGCGCTGCGCGCCGATCCACCTTCTCCCACAAGGGGAGAAGGAAAGGCGATTGAAACGAAAACGCGCCGAAAATGAAACAATCCCGCCATCAGCACTGCATCGTGCCGACACAATCTCAGCCGATACAGCGCAGGACATGAAGGGGTTCGGGACATGACCAGCGCAGTGAAATTCCAGGCCAATCGCGATGCCGGCGAATTGCCGGCGCGCCTGCGCCCGGCCGGCACCCATACGCCGAAAATGGTTGGGCAGGCTGCCGGACCGTTCGACGTGCCGGCTGACACCGGCAAGGGGCCTTCCCTGCGCGACGCGTTGGTGACCGGCCTGCTGGTGATCTATCCGACGGTGGCGACAGTGGTGGCGATCGTTGCCGGACTGTTCTTGGCCAGCGTCAACGGCACCTGAACGCTACGCCGGCCGCTTGAAAGCCTTGCGTTCCTTCTCGACCTGCTTGCGGCAGACGCAGCCTTCGAGATGGTCGTTGACCAGGCCCATGGCCTGCATGAAGGCGTAGACCGTGGTCGGACCGACAAAACTCCAGCCGCGCTTCTTCAGTTCCTTCGAGATCCGCACCGAGACCGCTGTCGTCGGGTTGGCACGCAGATGGGCGAGGTCAACAATTTTGGGCCGCTCCTCCTTGCAGGGTTCGAACTTCCAGAACCAGGCGGCCAGCGAGCCGAACTCGTCGACCATCTCGCGGGCGCGTTTGGCGTTGTTGATGGTCGAGACGATCTTGCCGCGATGGCGGATGATGCCGGCATTGCCGAGCAGGCGCTCGACATCCTTGTCGGTGAAGGCCGCGACCTTGTCGAAGTCGAAACCGGCGAAGGCTTCGCGGAAATTCTCGCGCTTGCGCAGGATGGTCAGCCAAGACAGGCCCGATTGGAAGCCTTCGAGGCAGATCTTTTCGAACAGCCTGCGGTCGTCGGCCACCGGCCGGCCCCATTCATGATCATGGTAGTGCAGGTAGTCGGGCAGGTTGCCGTGCCAGAAGCAGCGCGCGACACCGTCGGGACCGGCAAGCAAGCCGGTGTTTTCATTGCTCATTGCGAAAAATCCATCCGTTAACGCGCCTTTGCGCTGCATTTACTGTGGCTTTACCAGATTCCTGAACCCGGCGGTAACCACACCAAAAGGTTTACTGACAAAGCCGCATTTTACGCATTCCGATTCATGTTTCGGTTGCTGCTTGCGCGCCAAAGATCGCTCAACCGGGGCGCGTTTCCACCCGGTTGTATCAAGACGATCAAGGTGCGTTCCCGATGAAGAGAGTTTTGTTTTCCGTGCTCGGCGCCGTGGCTGTGTTTGCCGGCGTGACGCCTGCGGCCGCTGGCGACCGTTATGCCGACAGGCCTCCGGTGATGGTGAGCCCCGATCTTTCCGCCCCCTGGGTGCTGCAACTTGGCAATGCACCCGGCATCGTGCGGCAGAACCGCCAGGTCGTGCAGCAGCCGCGCCTGCGTTATGCGCAACCGGCACAGCCCGACCGCGTGCAGACGGCGGCCGTGCAGGCGCCGGCCAAGCGCATGGTCATGCGTCCGCAGATCAACCCGATCTACCTGCCACAGGAAGTCGCCTATGACGGCCCGCAGAAGCCGGGCACGATCGTCATCGACACCACGCAGAATTTCCTCTTCCTGGTCGAGAAGAACGGCAAGGCACGACGCTACGGCGTCGGCACCGGCAAGCCGGGCTTCGAGTGGTCGGGCACGCACAAGATCACCAACAAGCGCGAGTGGCCGGACTGGCGCCCGCCGGCGGAGATGATCAAGCGCGAAGCCGCCAAGGGCCGCTATCTGCCGACCTATCTGGCCGGCGGCATGGAAAACCCGCTTGGCGCCCGCGCGCTCTATCTCGGCACGACCGAATACCGCATCCACGGCACCAACCAGCCATGGACGATCGGCGGCGCCGTGTCGTCGGGCTGCATCCGCATGCGCAACGAGGACGTGGTCGACCTCTATGAACGGGTCAATGTCGGAACCACGGTCGAGGTGATATAGTCGTTTTTGCGAATCACCCGATCGGGAAACACTCGGTTTCCTGAAGTCGGAAGGAATAACGGGGGACGAGCCGTATGGGGATACGGTCGGTCAGGAAGGGCAGCACGGGAAACCGCGCTGCCCTTTCTTTGACCGGCGTCCGGTGCCTGCGACACGTCCCCGCGTCGTTGCGTCGCGCAGAAGGCATGACGGTTCGCTTTCATGCTGCCATTTTCGATGGTCTTTTGCTATGTCGGCGCCAACGCAAGAAAAGAGTCCCACCCATGTCCCTGTCCGACGACAGCCGCTACCTCAAGGGCGGCCCGGTTGCCCAGCGCATCATCGCCGCCGTGCGCGAGGATGCGGCGATTGCCAAAGCCGAAGGTTTTCCGCCGAAGCTGATCTCGATCACCGTCGGCGATACCGATGCGGTCGACGTCTATGTACGCAACCAGCGTGCCAAGGCTCAGCTCGCCGGCATCGATTTCGAGGAGCGGCGCTTTCCCGCCACCATCACGTCGGGTGAACTGGAAGCAGCCATCCACGGGCTGAACGCCGATCCGCGCGTCACCGGCATCATCATCCAGCGGCCGGTGCCGGCCCATATTTCGGTCAGGACGCTGCAGGCGGCGGTGCATCCGCTCAAGGATGTCGAAGGCATGCATCCGGCCTCGATCGGCAACATCGTCTACAACCAGCTTGATCTGGCGCCCTGCACGGCGGCGGCCTCGGTCGAGCTGCTCAAGGAAACCGGCCTCGACCTCAAGGGGCTGGAAGTGGTCATCGTCGGCCATTCGGAAATCGTCGGCAAGCCAATCGCCTTTCTGCTGATGAGCGAAGGCGCAACGGTGACGGTCTGCCATCACATGACGCGCTCGGTCGCAGCGCACGCACGCCGCGCCGATGCGCTGTTCGTCGCCGTCGGCAAGCCGCGGTTGATCAAGGCCGACATGGTCAAGCCAGGTGCTGCCGTCATCGACATCGGCATCAATTCCGAGATCGGACTGGACGGGGCGAGCCGCATCGTCGGCGACGTCGACACCGAAAGCGTGCGTGAGGTCGCCTCCTGGATCACCCCGGTGCCGGGCGGCGTCGGCCCGATCACGGTGGCGATCCTGCTGCGCAACACGATGGTGGCACTCAGCCGCCAGCGCGCGCTCTACGAGGCGACCTACGGCACGGCGGACAGGCTCGCGGCGGAATGAGCGACGACGTCTAGCCGCCTTAATGCACGGCGATAAGCTTTTGACGGCCTGAAGCGACGCTGTGGTCGCCGTTGCGGTGCTTTTCCACGCGCCTCGTCAGGCGCCGGAATTGCTCCGTCGTGATGGCAGGCGGGGGTTTGCAGGTTGCGGTCGACGGGTTCGTTTCGGGGCGTCTGCGCCCCATCGTTATGTCGCGAGTTGGGGGATGCGATCGAGGACGATGCGCAGGATGCGCTGGTCGGGGCACGATGTCGGCAGGTGCAGGCGGATTTGCGATTTCATCTCGACCACCCGCGCAGCGATTTTGATGAGGCGCAATCGCAGCGTGTCGAATTGGGCGACGGCAAAGCTCGAGCGCCTCGGCATCGCGGCCCGCAAGCCCCACATCAACCAGTAAGCACCGGCATGCAGGAATAGCCGGAACTGGTTGGCCGTCGCTCTGGTGCAGGATGTGCGGTCGGCGGCAAGATGCGTCTTCCACGACTTGATGTGGTTCTCGGCCGCGCCGCGCCGGCAGTAGACATCCTCGTAGAGCGCCTTGGCCTTCCCACCGGCAAGGTTGGTGACGACGAAGCGGGTATCGGCACCTTGGGCGCCGACCTCGACCCGCGCGATGATGCGCTCGACGCGGCTCCAACTAGCGGCGCCGTCAACGAACTCCTTGAACCTGCGGACCTTGCCTGTCTTGGCCGACGCTTCGAAGCGCGCCGTCGTGCTGGCCTCCAGATCCGCGACATGCTTGCGCAGGGTCGTGGTGGGCGCGAGGCCAAAGATGAAGTCGACGTCGTTGGCGCGGCACCAGTCGATGACCTGCGGGCTGCAATAATGGCTATCGCCGCGGAGCAGGATTCGAATGTTCGGCCAGTTGATCCGGATCGCCCGCACCAGACGGCGCAGGTGGGGGCGGATCTCAGCCCCACTCGGCCGCTTGGCCGGTCGCAGGATCGCGCTGACGAACCGTCCCGCCCCATCGAACACTACGATCGGCTGGAAGCCGTATTCGTCATGGTGGGCATTGAACAGGCGAAGCTGTTGGCCTCCGTGCACAGCGTCGAAGGTGTCGTCAATGTCGAGTACGATCCGCTTCGGCACCTGCCGGAACGAGGCGCAATAGAGATCGACCATCGCCCGCCCCATCGCAACCAGCTCCCGCACGCCGGGCAGGTTCTCCAGCCGGCACAGCGTCGATTGCGACGCCAGATCCCGACCCGACGGCAGCGCATCCTGGGCCATCTTGAAGACCGGATCGCGGCGCAGCCGGTTGGCGTCGTTGCCGTCCTCGTAGCCGGCGGCAATCATCTTCATGCGAAAGCCGATCATGTCCGCCAGGCTGTGGACGACCTGGTCCGGGCAGCGCGGATCGTCGATGCAACGCGCCAGACGCTCGGCCACCCGCAACCGCTTTTCCACCTCGGCCAAAGCCAGAACGCCGCTGTTGGACGACAGCATGCCGCCGTCGAAACGGGCGACGACGGACTTGCCGCCGACTGATGACAAACCGCTCAGCGGCAGCGTAAGATCGTTCATGGTGGGTGTGGTCTCCGGGAAATGGTTCGGATCGGCTTAAGCAACCAAATCCTAAGTCATTTCAACGGCTTGCGCCACATCCACCAACCCTCATGAATTTTTCAGGCTAGATCCCTCCCCTTCGGCCAAAATAAGCTTACTGCTGCGCTGTCTTCCAGCGAACGAGCAAAGCCCTGATACCTTGGGATGCCTGTCGCCAATTTCTAAAAACCTCCCGGCGTATTGCAAACTGAGCTGTCAAATTCATGTCTTTTAGATCGAGATATGCCTGGCAATATACGGGCATACACGATAGCATTAAGCTATCCGTCTCATTTTTGAAATAATATTGATCGTTAGTGTCAGTAGTGTATTTGTTCTGCATCTTTATCAGGCGATCTTGATCGATCAGAACCAGGTCATCGTCGCCATACAGCCTGAGAAGTCTGTCAATTCTCTGATCTGCGCTACTTTCCTTCAATGGATAGCCAGAACCGTAATACTGCACTCCGGTAACCCTGATAATTGAGTCGTTCGGCCCCGGATTCGGCCTGTCCGTTTCGCTCGGATGGAACTCCGGTACTCCCCAAAGGTCGCGCTCGGGCGCCTTCAGGTCCGGTATCCAGAATATGATCCCGACCGACTTGCGGTTCGGATTGCAATTGAGATGAGTGGAGAATGGACGGGGATAGATATAGGCCCATGGCATCTTGAACTTCAGCGGCCCAAGGTTAATGGCCACAGGGTGCGTAGGGTCAATCAGACCCTTGCGCACGGCCTCCTTGCTTACATGCCCTGGTTCCGAACTAAGGTCAGGCTCCGTGCAGGGAAGGTTGTAGACGTCTTCCGCGGTTTCAGCGGCGAGAGCGCTCGGTACCAACGAAGAAAAAAGCAGCAAGGCAACCGCGACTACCTTATGCGCTGTACGAAACCTCATTCCACCCGTGCCCAAGCTTTTGAGGCTCATTCTCTACTCCGCAGCTATCAAGCCGGACTCGGAAACGCCGTCCGGCTTCGGCCCGCCATAGGCCCAGTCAAGCAGTTTGATCGTGTGCACCACCGGCAGCTTCGCCGCGGAGGCGATCTGCGTGATGCAGCCGATATTGCCGGTGGCGACGATCGAAGCGCCTGTCGCCTCGATGTTTTTCACCTTGCGATCGCGCAGCCTGGCCGAAATTTCGGATTGCAGGATGTTGTAGGTGCCGGCCGAGCCGCAGCACAGATGGCCCTCGCGCGGCTCGCGTACGATGAAGCCGGCTTTGGCCAGCAGTTCCTTCGGCTGACGGGTGATCTTCTGGCCGTGCTGCATGGAACAGGCCGAGTGATAGGCAACGACCGTGCCTGGTTTGCGCACCGGCTCCGGCAGGTCGAAAGCGGCCAGATATTCTGTGACATCCTTGGCCAGCGCCGAGACGCGTGCGGCCTTGTCGGCATAGGCCGGATCGAGCCGCAGCATGAAGCCGTAGTCCTTGATCGTCGTGCCGCAGCCCGACGCGGTGATGATGATGGCATCGAGCCCGCCTTGGTCGATGGCGCGCGTCCAGGCATCGACGTTTTGCCTGGCCGAGGCAAGTGCGGCCTCCTCCCGCCCCATATGATGAACCAGCGCGCCACAGCAGCCCTCGCCCGGCGGCACCACCACCTCGATGCCAAGGCGCGTGAGCAGCGAAATGCTCGTGTCGTTGATGGCGGGATCAAGCACCGACTGCGCGCAGCCGGTGAGGATGGCGACGCGGCCCTTTTTCACCCCCTGCCCGACATGGATGCCCGGCAAGGCCATCGGTGAAGCCGTGGGGATCGACGCCGGAGCGAGCTTGAGCATCGCGCCAAGCGGCTTCAGCGCCGGGACTTTTTCGAGCAGGCCGATGAACGGCTTGCCCAATTTCGCCAGTTTCAGCGCGGCGCGAAAACGCTGGGGATAGGGCAGCACGAAGGCCAGCATGGCGCGAGTCAGCCTGTCGAACAGCGGCCGCTTGTAGGTTTCCTGGATATGGGCTCGGGCGTGATCAACCAGATGCATGTAGTTGACGCCCGACGGGCAGGTGGTCATGCAGGCCAGGCAAGACAGGCAGCGGTCGATATGGGTGACGATCTCCTTGTCGGCCGGACGGCCGTTCTCCAGCATGTCCTTGATGAGATAAATGCGCCCGCGCGGCGAATCGAGTTCGTTGCCGAGCGTCACGTAGGTCGGACAGGTGGCGGTGCAAAAGCCGCAATGCACGCATTTGCGCAGGATCTTTTCCGATTCCGCGACATGCGGATCGGCAAGCTGGGCAAGTGAAAAATTGGTCTGCATTTGCTGATTTCCTAGGCCATGCGGCCGGGATTGAGCAGGTTCCTCGGGTCGAATTCCTGCTTCAGCCGCTGGCTGAGCGCGGCCAACGCCGGCGGCTGCGGCTCGAAGACAGGCAAAGCGGCGCGATGGGCGGGGGCGGCGCGCACCAGCGTCGCATGGCCGCCGCCATGTTTGCGCAACAGCCCGCGCAGCAGGGCGGCTTCCGGGTCGCCCTCTTCCATGCGCAGCCACACCAGCCCGCCCTGCCAGTCATAGAAGGCACTGACGGCCGCTTGCATGCGCAAGGTCAGAACCATCTGATGCGCGTGAAAGGGTGCCATCGACACGCGCCAGACCGGTTTCTCGGTGCCGTCGGCGAAAGGCCTGATATCGCGCACATCGCGCCAGATCAGCTGCGAAGCCTCGCCGGCAATCTCCTCCAGCGGCCCGGCCTTGCCGAGCAGCGTCTTCAGCGTGGCGATGCGGTAGGCGACGGACGGGCCAAAACCTTCGACGCGCAGCAGCGTTGCAGCCTCACTGCCGAGCGCGCCGCCGGCGACACGCCCGGCAATGCGCTCGGGCAGATGGGCGGCACTCGACACTTCCGCGCTGGAGCCGAGCGCCAGGGCCATGACGTTTGCCGCGGCATCGTCGAGCAGACCACGGATGGCGAGCGTGACTTCAGTCTCGGCAGCCGGCAGCACCTTGAAGGTGACGTCGGTGAACACGGCCAGCGTGCCCCAGCTGTTGGCCATCAGCTTCGACATGTCATAGCCGGTGACGTTCTTGACCACGCGGCCGCCTGACTTGAAGGCCTCGCCACGCCCGGACACGACATTGATGCCGAGGATATGATCGCGCGCCGCACCAGCCTTCAGCCGGCGTGGACCGGAGAGGTTCGCAGCGAGCACGCCGCCGATCGTGCCTCTGCCCGGCTCGCCGCCGAGCAACGGGCCGTAATCCATCGGCTCGAAGGCCAGTTGCTGGCCGCTTTCCGCCAGCAGCTTTTCGATCTCGGCCAAAGGCGTGCCGGCCTTCGCCGACAGCACCAGTTCGGAGGGTTCGTAAAGCGTGACGCCGGTGAGTTTCGACAAATCAAGCGTGTGCTCCGTCTGCAGCGGACGGCCGATGCCGCGCTTGGAGCCGTGACCAAGGATTTCGATCGGCGACTCCTCCACCACCGCCCAGGTCACGGAGGACAGCACTTCGTCTGACGTGGTCGGGGTGAAAGTCGTCAAAGCCTGTGCTCCCTGAGTTTTTCGAGCACGGCTTCGCCCCTTGGCGACAGCCGGTAGCCGACGTCGAGACTCTCGGTGAGGCCGAATTCCCCAAGCTTGCGGACATCCTGCTTGAACTTCAGCGTTTCAACGCCGGCCATCGCTGCCAGATCAGCTGCCCGCACTTCTGGATGGGCGCCGATCGCCTGCAGGATCGACGGGAAGTAACCGGGTGCCGTTTTGTCCCAGCGGGCAAAGCGTGCGGTCAGGATGTGCCACTCCGCATCGGACAGCGAAGCCTCACCACGCAAGGCCACGCGTTCGTCGGGTTCAATGCCTTTGAGTTCAACGCGATAGACCGGGGTGCCGTCATCGGGACCGAGCATCCCCTGAAGGGCTGCAAGCGTCGGAAAGCCGGCCGCGCTCGCGTCCTTTTCGGTCAGTGCGGACATGTCCACGGTCGCGATATCGCCGATCAGCACCACGCCCGAGGCCGTGCGGATTCGCCCGCCGGCTTTGGCCGTCGGCCGCTTCCAGCGGCGAAAGGCGAGCGTCACTTTGCCCGACGCGATGGCCGCAAGGGTCTGGTCCCGGAACAGCATCCCCTCAAAACCTCGGAATGTCCGGAAACGCCACCTGCCCCCGGTGCACATGCATGCGCCCAAGCTCGGCGCAGCGGCGCAGTTGCGGGAACACCTTTCCCGGGTTGAGCAGGTGGTTGGGGTCGAAGGCGCATTTGACGCGCATCTGTTGGTCGAGATCGACCTGATTGAACATTTCCGGCATCAGGTCGCGCTTCTCGACCCCCACCCCGTGTTCGCCTGTCAGCACGCCGCCGACCTTGACGCAGAGGCGCAAAATGTCGGCGCCAAAGCTTTCGGCCTTGTCGAGTTCACCGGGCACATTGGCATCGTAGAGGATCAGCGGGTGCAGATTGCCGTCGCCGGCGTGGAAGACATTGGCGACGCCGAGACCGTATTTTTCCGACAGTTCGCGCATGCCGGCGAGCACGCGTGGCAGTTCCTTGCGCGGGATGGTGCCGTCCATGCAGTAATAGTCGGGCGAGATGCGGCCGACGGCGGGAAATGCCGCCTTGCGCCCGGCCCAGAAGGTCAGCCGCTCCTGTTCGGATTGCGAGATGCGGCAGGTGGTCGAGCCGTTGCTTATGGCGATCGCCTCGACAGCGGTGATGAGGTGGTCGACCTCGACGCCCGGCCCGTCGAGCTCGACGATCAGCAATGCCTCGACATCCAGGGGATAGCCGGCATGGACGAAATCCTCGGCCGCGTGGATCGCCGGCCGGTCCATCATTTCCATGCCGCCCGGGATGATGCCGGCGCCGATGATGTCGGCGACGCACTGGCCGCCCTGCTCGCTGGTCGGGAAACCGATCAGCAGCGCGCGCGCCGTCTCCGGCTTCTTCAGGATGCGGACCGTGACTTCGGTGACGACGCCGAGCAGGCCTTCGGAGCCGGTCATGACGCCAAGCAGGTCGTAGCCTTCGGCATCGAGATGGCTGCCGCCGAGCCGCACCACCTCGCCATTCATCAGCACCATCTCGATGCCGAGCACATTGTTGGCGGTGAGGCCGTATTTCAGGCAGTGAACGCCGCCGGAATTCTCCGCGACGTTGCCGCCGATCGAGCAGGCGATCTGGGAGGATGGATCGGGGGCATAATAAAAGCCCTCCTGCTCGACGGCGATGGTGATGCCGAGATTGGTGACGCCCGGCTGGGCGACGACGATGCGGTTGGGATAGTCGATCGCAAGGATGCGATTGAAACGGCTCATCACCAGCAGCACCGCATCTTCGAGCGGCAGCGCGCCGCCAGACAGCGAGGTGCCGGAGCCGCGCGGCACGACGCGGATGTTGCGGTCGTTGCAGTATTTCAGCACGCGGGACACCTGAGCCACCGTTTCGGGCAGCACCACGACCAACGGCAATTGCCGATAGGCGGTCAGGCCATCGCTCTCGAAGGCGCGCATCTGATTGGTCGCGTCGACCACGCCTTCGCCCGGCACGATGATGCGCATGTCGGCGACAATCTCGTCGCGCCGGCGCAGCGTGGCGTCGTCTGGTTTCGGCATGGCCAGGCCGGACATCAGCAGCCTCATTTCGCTTGACTGGTCAATATCTTTTACCAGTGAAGCGAGCCGGTTGCAAATGCTGTGGTCGCGGGAGGCTCCCACGTCGAGCCGGGACAAGCTTCCGCAGCGGCAATCTGCCGCTATTCGCCCGGGTGCTTCGCCGGCTCGGAGTGCATCCGGCGCACACGGCGTACGCCCCACCAGACCAGCAGGATGGCGACCGGCACCGAGGCGGCGGTGACGACCTCCGGCGCGAAAGCGTGGCCGAAGATCGAGGCGCCCTTGGCGACATAGCCGATCAGGCCGACGACATAATAGGAGACGGCGGCGACCGAGAGACCTTCGACGGTCTGCTGCAGACGCAGTTGCAGGCGAGCGCGGTTGTTCATCGAGGCGAGCAGGTCGCGGTTCTGCTTCTCGACCTCGACATCGACCCAGGTGCGCAGCAGCGTCGTGGCGCGGGTCAGTTTGCGCGACAGATTGGCTTGCCGCTCCTCGACCGAGCGGCAGGTGCGCATGGCCGGCGCAACGCGGCGCTGCAAAAACCCGCCCCAGGTATCATAGCCGGGCACGGCCTCTTCCTCGAGCGCCTCCAGCCGCTCGACGACGATGCCGTCATAGGCGCGGCTGGCGCCGAAGCGGTAGAGGCTGGAGGCAGCGTCGGCCTCCAGTTCGGCCGCCAGTTCGGTCAGGTCTGCCAGAAGCGTCTGGCTATCGCGGGTCTCGGCGACCTTCATTTCCAATGTGGTCTGCGCCAGCCTGTCCTCTATGCGGCGGGCGCGGCCCGACAAGGTCAGCGCGAGCGGCAGGCCGAGCATGGCCAGCGTCCGGTAGGTTTCGATGTCGATCAGCCGCTGCGACAGCGCCCCGGTGCGCGCCGGCGTCAGGCCGCGATCGAGCACCAGGATGCGGGTCATGCCGTCGCCATCCTGGCGGAAATCGGTGACGATGGCCGCGTTGCCGCGTTCGACCAGCGAGTAGCACAGGCTGGTCGGGTCGAAAGCCGCGATCAGCCGCTCGCTCGTCTGCGTCCATTTGCGGATTTCGAGCCGGATGCCCGAGATGACGGTGCCCGGCGGCGAAAAGCCGTTGCCGAAGGGCGTATCCTCCTGCGCCCTGCCGCTTTCCGAAAGCGGCCCTTCCCAGAGATAGGTCGAGAATTCCGTATGCCGCTCCCAGCGCAGCGAGCCCTTGCCCCATTTCATGGCGTGATGGCGTGCCTGGCGGTCGGGCGCGGCGATGCCGAGGCGCCGCGACAGTTCGGAAAGCACGGCATGATCGACACCGGAGCCGCCTTCCGTCATGAAGGCGAGCTGTACCAGGACACGCGGCTTTTCGATCAGCGGATGCGGCCGGGCATGGACCTCGCCCAGCGCGCCGGGCCGACCCTCATGCGCGGGGAACCCCATGACGCTGCCCTTGGCGCGCGGCTGGAACTCGAGATTGGACGGGTCGTCTGACACGGCTTGTCCCCCGGGTTTCTGTGAACCCTCTTGCGTTCGCGTCCCTCTAGGGCCAATCGCTTGATGACGCAAACAGCAAAGTTTAGCCGAAGATGATATTGCGCCAGGCGGCGAGACCGACACGCTTCGACCAATTGGATAAATAATTTGACCAGTTGACAACGCAGGCTTTATCCTGCGCGACACCGGTTCAATTCCCAGGCACAGCTGTTGAGCGATATTTTTTCCAGGATCGAGCATTCGCGCACCGCCGACGAAGTGGTGCAGCAGATCGAGAGCCTCATCCTCGAAGGCGTGCTGCGCACCGCCGACCGGCTACCGGGCGAGCGCGAGCTGGCACGCCAGTTCGACGTGTCGCGGCCGATCCTGCGCGATGCGCTGAAGGCGCTCGAAGGACGCGGGCTGCTGACGACCAAGGCCGGCGGCGGCACGCATGTCGCCGACATTATCGGCCAGCTGTTCACCAAGCCGGTGGCCGACCTGATCTCGATGCATCGCAAGGCGGTGACCGACTATCTGGAATATCGCCGCGAGATCGAAGGCATAGCCGCCGAATATGCGGCGCGGCGCGCCACCCCGGAGGACCTTGCGCTGCTCGACCGCATCATGGCGCGGATGGACGAGGCGCACCGCACCGGCGATTTTGACGACGAGGCCGAGATCGACGTCGAGTTCCATCAAGCGATCTGCGAATGCGCGCACAACATCCTGCTCTTGCACACGCTGCGCTCCTGCTATCGGCTCTTGTCGGAAGGCGTGTTCCAGAACCGGCTCCTGGTGTTCACCGTGCCCGGCGCGCGCGAGGCGCTGCTGGCGCAGCACAAGGCAATCCATGCCGCGGTCAAGGCCGGCGATCCGGCCGGCGCCCGGCAAGCGGCGATGGACCATATGATTTATGTCGAGCGGTCGATGGCGGAAGCCGAGCGCAGCGGCGACTGGCAACGCGTGTCGCGGCTGCGACTGCGGCAGCGTTCGGAAGCCGGCGACACCGAACCAGCACGTAAACGCTCCTAATTAATTCGATCAAGCAGGGACCATCATGAGCGACATTCTCACCATCGCAGACCTCAAGGATCTCGCCCGCCGGCGCGTGCCCAAGATGTTCTTCGACTATGCCGATTCCGGTGCCTGGACCGAGAGTACCTACCGGGCCAACGAGGAAGACTTCCAGAAGATCAAGTTCCGCCAGCGCGTGCTGGTCGACATGAGCAACCGCTCGCTGGAATCCACCATGATCGGCCAGAAGGTGTCGATGCCGGTGGCGCTGGCACCGACCGGCCTGACCGGCATGCAGCACGCCGATGGCGAGATGCTGGCGGCGCAGGCGGCCGAGGAATTCGGCGTGCCTTTCACCCTGTCGACGATGAGCATCTGTTCGATCGAGGATGTCGCCTCGGCGACGAAGAAACCGTTCTGGTTCCAGCTCTATGTGCTGCGCGACAAGGATTTCGTGCTCGATCTGATCGATCGGGCAAAAGCGGCGAAATGCTCGGCGCTGGTGCTGACGCTCGACCTGCAGATCCTCGGCCAGCGCCACAAGGACGTGCGCAACGGGCTTTCGGCGCCGCCCAAGATGACATTGGCCAACATCATCGACCTGGCCAGCAAGCCGCGCTGGTGCCTGGGTATAGCCGGCACCAAGCGCCGCACCTTCCGCAACATTGTCGGCCACGCCAAGGGTGTCGGCGACGTCTCTTCGCTGTCGTCCTGGACAAATGAACAGTTCGATCCGCAGCTGTCGTGGAAGGACGTCGCCTGGATCAAGGAGCGCTGGGGCGGCAAGCTGATCCTGAAAGGCATACTCGACAAGGAGGATGCGCTGATGGCGGCCAAGAGCGGCGCCGACGCGATCGTGGTTTCCAACCATGGCGGGCGCCAGCTCGACGGCGCGTCATCCTCGATCATGGCGCTGGAAGAGATCGCGGACGCGGTCGGTGACAAGATAGAGGTGCACATGGATGGCGGCATCCGCTCCGGCCAGGATGTGCTGAAGGCGCTCTGCCTCGGTGCCAAAGGCACCTATATCGGCCGGCCATTTCTTTACGGACTGGGCGCGCTCGGCAAGGAAGGGGTTACCAAAGCGTTGGAAATCATCCGCAAGGAGATGGACATCACGCTGGCGCTGTGCGGAAAGCGTCTGGTCACCGACATGGGCAAGGATCAGCTCCGCCGCTAGTGTCCCGTGACGGCCTGACCACGGAGACCATGAGGCGTTGGCGGAACCCGGCATCCATTTTCTCGACGCGCATGGGCCGGAGGGGGTGCGTCTCTATGCAATCGGCGACGTACATGGCCGGCTCGACCTGCTGGCAGCCATGCACCAGCGGATCGAGAGCGAGCTGGAGTGGAAACCGGTTCGCGACTGGCGGGTGATCCATCTCGGCGACTATGTCGACCGCGGGCCGGACTCCAAGGGCGTCATCGATTTTCTGATCGCGGCGCGGGAACGCGATCCGCGCCATGTGATGCTGGCCGGCAACCACGACATCGGCTTTCTCGACTTTCTCAGAACCCCTGACCCGGAAGGGCTTTTCATGCGCTATGGCGGCATCCAGACGGCGCTGTCCTATGGCGTGTCGCTGGCCGCCGACGCCAGCTGGTTCGGCAAGATGGAGACGATGAGACGGGGACATCAGGCCCTGCTCGAGGCAATGCCGCCAAGCCATGTCGATTTCCTGCGGTCACTGCCATTCTCGGTGACGTCAGGCGACTTCTTCTTCTGCCATGCCGGCATCAGGCCAGGTATTCCGCTGGACAAGCAGGATCCGCAGGACCTGATCTGGATCCGCGACGTTTTCCACGATTACACCGGCCTGTTCCCGAAGATCGTGGTGCATGGCCACACGCCCGTCCCCGAGGCGGAAGTGATGGCCAACCGCGTCAATGTCGACACGCTTGCCTGGCAATCAGGCATGCTGACCGCCCTCGTCGTCGACGGGGCGGACAAGCGCATCCTGGAAATGGCGATAAAGGAAGCTTGAGCCTCCGCCGCGTTGCAGGATGCGTCGCGAGCGAGCCGGCTTTTAGCGAAGCGAGGCGGTGACGCCGTAGCCGTCGACGGCGTTGTGGTTGTTGGCGGCATCGGCGGAATAGATACCGAGACCGCACAGCACGATGGCGGACAACATGGCAAAGGACAGAAGCGCTGCTTTCACGGAGGTCATCTCTTGTTGAGCTTGCTGCATCTGTGCACCAGGCGGTTACCAATGCGTTGAAACGGAGAATTCGCTTCAAAGTTTCGACGATTTCGCGCTTCTAAGCGCGTTCTGTATCGACGGTGTGTCGCACGGGTCACACAAAAGGTTCATCCCGGTTGCACAGCCAATGCAGAGCGCGCGCCTTCTAGGATAGCGGGCGGACAGAAGCCAAGGATGAAAGGGGTTTTCCCCAGCCGGTTTCGCGGCTGCGTGCCAATTATGCCACGCGATGACCGAAGGGCAGGCGCTTAGATCGTCGCCACCCAGGCGCGGGCTATGGCCAGACCGGCAGCATCGGCGTCGGGACCGTTGCGGGCCATTTCACCATCGAGCTTGCCGGCCCAGTCGGGATGGCGCGCGGCGATGGTCGGCGCGAAGGAGGAACTCCAGTCCTTCACCATCGGCCGGTCGGCCTCGAAATGGAACTGGAAGCCATAGACGGCGCGGCCGACGCGAAACGCCTGGTTCTCGGCGACATCGTTGCCGGCGAGCCGTACGGCATTTTGCGGCAACACGAACGTGTCGTCGTGCCACTGGAAGATCGGGAACTTTTCCGGCAGTGCTCCCAGCACCGGGTCGGCCTTGGCGTCCGGCGTCAGCGACACACCACGCCAGCCGAACTCGTTGGCACCGCCGATGCGGTTCTCGCCGCCGAAGGCGCGGGCGACGAGCTGGCTACCAAGGCAGATGCCGAGCACGGCGCGGTCCTTGCCGGCGAAATCGCGGGTCAGTTCGAGCAGCGCGGGGAAATAGGGATATTCATCGTCGGCCAGCGCATTCTGGCCGCCGCCGAGCACCACCATCGCATCGTGACCGGCAGCGTCCTCCGGGAGCGGATCGCCCTTGTAGGGCAGGCGCACATCGAGATCGGCACCGGCTTCCGCAAGTGCGGCACCAACCTGGTCGAGGCCGGTATTGTCGTAGTTCTGGATCACCAGCACCCGCATCGCAAAACCCTGCTGACATGAAAATGATGCGACGAGCGATATCATGCCGCCCGCATTGCAGCCAAGATGCGTATCTCAGGAGAGAACTATGCCACTGCAGAACCGGGTCGATCCGTTCGGCGCCATCCACGCCGTGCCCGAACGCGGCCTGTTCACCGGCAATCGCGGCATCATCCACGACCCTCAGACCAAGACGCTGCTCAGGAAGCGCTGGGCGCTTCAGGCCTGGATCATCTGCGTATGCCAATTCCGCAATGTGCGGCGCGAGCCGATGGGCAGCAACAGGCCGGGAGGCAAGGCGGGCTGGACCGAGCTGTTCTTCCTCGACGAGGTGACGGCGCTGGCGGCAGGGCACCGCCCCTGCTTCTTTTGCCAGCGCGAACGGGCCAAGGATTTTGTCGGCCGCTTCGGCAAGGCCTTCGCCATTGCCGAGCCGCGCGCACCGATGGTCGACAAACGGCTGCACAAGGAGCGGCTGGCGTCGGGTGGCAAACGTCCGGCTGTGGCGATGGACGAGCTGGCCGGCCTGCCCGACGGCGCAGTGATCGCTATCGGCGGCAACGCCTACGCCTTGCGTCACGGCAAGGCGTTGAGATGGTCCTTCGCCGGATATGGCCCGCCCACCGGCCTGGGCCAACTGGAAGATAAGGCGCTTATGCTGCTGACCCCGGAGACAACGCTTGCCGTCCTGCGGCATGGCTTTCGGCCGGTGTGGCATCCGTCAGCCGAGGCTTGACGCCGGCGGCCGGCTCGCCCATTCCTCGACCATGCGCGCCAATTACAAGATGCAACGTCTGTTCGTGCCTGACGACCTCGGGCCGGATGTCGAATTCGACGCCGGCCAGCAGCAGAGCCATTACCTGCAGCATGTGCTGCGGCTTGGCGAGGGTGCCGAGGTCCTGCTGTTCAATGGCAGGGACGGCGAATGGTCGGCGGCCATTGCGGCGAAATCGAAGAAAGCGGTCAAACTTAGTGTGCTGGTGCTGCAACGGCCGCAGCCACCCCTGCCGGACCTCATCTACTGTTTCGCGCCGCTGAAGCAGGGGCGGCTCGACTATCTCGTGCAGAAGGCGGTTGAAATGGGTGCCGGCATCCTGCAGCCCGTCATCACCCAGCATACCCAGGTGGCCAAGCCGTCCATCGATCGACTGCGCGCCAATGTCGTCGAGGCCGCCGAACAATGCGGCATACTGGCGGTGCCGGAAGTGCGCGAGGCCGAAAAATTCGAACGCCTGCTGACCGGCTGGGACAAGGAGCGGCGGCTGGTCTTCTGCGACGAGGACGCCTCGACCAACAATCCGTTGGCCGCGCTGCAGGCGGTAAAGGAGAAGAAGCTCGCGCTGTTGGTCGGGCCGGAGGGCGGCTTTTCCGACGACGAGCGCAAGATGCTGCGCGCCCTGCCCTTCGTCACCGCCATTCCGCTCGGGCCGCGCATCCTGCGCGCCGACACGGCGGCCGTGGCCGCACTTGCGGTGATGCAGGCGACTGTCGGAGACTGGTAGGAGGTCATTTCTTGCAAGAGGCGGTCCCGATCGTAGCATTCAATTCCTCTTGACCTGTGGCTCAGGATTTTTCGCTTGATCGGCTGCTGACATTTCGTCCATTTACCGCCGGCGGTCGCCCGACCGCCTCTGAGGGCTGAACCATGGCGCGCGACACAACCGATTTCCGGCCGATCGAAGACATCGACGAACTCGTCGAGCACCTGGCCGAAGGCAACAAGCCGCGCGACAAATGGCGCATCGGCACCGAGCACGAGAAGTTCCCCTTCTATGTCGACGGCAACGCGCCCGTGCCCTATGGCGGCGAGCGCGGCATCCGCGCCATCCTCGAGGGCATGCAGCACAAACTCGGCTGGGACCCGATCATCGACGACGGCCGCATCATCGGCCTGGTCGAGCCGACCGGCCAGGGCGCGATTTCGCTGGAGCCAGGCGGCCAGTTCGAGCTTTCCGGGGCGCCGCTGGAGACGATCCATCAGACCTGCCGCGAGGGCAATGCGCATCTGGCGCAGGTGCGCGAGATCGCCGAGCCGATGGGCATCCGCTTCCTCGGCCTCGGCGGCAGCCCGAAATGGTCGCTGGCCGAAACGCCGAAAATGCCCAAGTCGCGCTACGAGATCATGACGCGCTACATGCCCAAGGTCGGCACCAAGGGCCTCGACATGATGTACCGCACCTGCACGATCCAGGTGAATCTCGACTTCGAGAGCGAGGCCGACATGCGCCGCAAGATGCAGGTGTCGCTGAAGCTGCAGCCGCTGTCGACGGCGCTGTTCGCCAACTCGCCCTTCACCGAGAGCCACCCGAACGGCTTGCAGAGCTGGCGCGGCGACATCTGGCGCGACACCGACAACCAGCGCTCAGGCCTGCTCGAATTCTGCTTCTCGCCCGATTTCGGTTTCGCCGACTATGTCGAATGGGCGCTCGACGTGCCAATGTATTTCGTCATTCGCGACGGCCACTATCACGACATGACGCACATCACCTTCCGCCAGTTCATGGCCGGTGCCGCGCGCGGCGAAGTGCCCGACGGCCTGCCGACGATGGGCGACTGGGCGAACCATTTGTCGACGCTGTTCCCCGACGTGCGGCTGAAGCGTTTCCTGGAAATGCGCGGCGCCGACGGCGGACCGTGGCGGCGCATCTGCGCGCTGCCGGCCTTCTGGGTCGGGCTGCTCTACGACGAGGCGGCACTCGATGCGGCCGAGGCATTGACCGCGAGCTGGACCTACACGGAAGTGCTGGCCATGCGCAACGCCGTGCCGGAACTCGGCATTGCAGCACCCTTCCGCAACACCACGCTGCGCGAGATCGCGCGCGATGTGCTGGCCATTTCGCGCACCGGGCTGAAGAACCGCGGCAAGAAGAACCGCGACGGCTATGACGAGACCTCGTTCCTCAACACTTTGGACGAGGTGGTTGCGCGCGGCACGACCAGCGCCGAAGAGATGCTTTCGGCCTACCACACGCGCTGGGGCGGCTCGATCGAGCCGGTGTTCATGGAATACGCGTATTGACCCGCGAGCCGTCGCGGGCAAAAGCCGCTTCAATCGAACGTTGAAACGAATTAGGCTCTCTTCCGAGGAATTCAGGAGGAGAAGCCGATGCCTACCTTGTTCGACATGCTGGCGCAGGCGCAGAATGGCAACGGCATGCAGGCGCTTGCCCAGCAATACGGGCTTTCGATGCAGCAGACACAGGCTGCCGTCGCCGCCCTGCTGCCGGCCTTTTCGCAGGGGTTGCAACGCAACACCGCCGATCCTTACGGGCTCGGCGCCTTCATGACGGCGATGGCAAGCGGCCAGCACGCCAAATATTTCGAGGATGCGACCCGTGCCTTCTCGCCGCAAGGCGTCGATGAGGGCAATGGCATTCTGGGACACCTGTTCGGTTCGAAGGAGCTGTCGCGCGCCGTGGCCAGCCAGGCGGCGCAAGCGAGCGGCGTCAGCCAGCAGATCCTGCAGCAGATGCTGCCTGCCATCGCCTCGATGGTGATGGGCGGACTGTTCAAGCAGACGACAAATCAGATGCAGGCCGCCGGCGGTTTTGGCGGCGGCAACAATCCGCTTGGCGAGATCATCGAGCAGATGATGCGGCAAGGCGGCGGCATGCAGGCCCCGGCTCCGCAACAGCGCCAGGCGCCGCAGACCCCGATGGACAATCCGCTTGGCAAAGTCTTGCAGGACATGTTCGGCGGCGGCACGCCGCAACCGCAGAGCCAACCGCAGCCGGCGCCCAACCCCTATGGCGACAATCCGTTGGGGAAGGTGCTGCAGGACATGTTCGGCGGCGGCGCGCCGCAGCCGCAAGGCCGGGCGCAGCCGCAACCCCAGCAGACGCAGAGCCCCTATGGCGACAACCCGCTAGGGAAAATCTTCGAAGAGATGCTGCGCGGAGGTGGTGGAGGTGGTTTCGGCATGCCTGGCGGGCAGCCGGCACCGCAACCTCAGGCACCGCAGCAGCGTCAGGCACCGCAGCCGCAGACCAATCCGAGCGGCAGGCCAAGAAACCCGTTCGACGATCTGTTCGGCAAGATGTTCGAGACCGGCGCCCAGCAGCGTGACGACTACCAGAAGGGCGTGGAAACCATCTTCGACCAGTTCAAGCGGGACATGGACCGGCGGTAGGCGCCAAACCTACGGCCCTTTCTGAGCAAGCCAGAAAAGAAAAGCCCGGTCCCTTGGGAGGACCGGGCAACGTGCAGGCAGGCCGGCGGGGAACCGGCAGGGAGTGGGGAGCCTGCATAATCCTTGGTCGCGCTGAACCCAAAAAAGGTTCAACAGGACCGAAATTCAGCAGATCAAGCCACCTTGCGGGCGATGTCCTCGACCGTTTCCACGCGATCGCTGGCGATTTCGCGCAGCATCGCCGTCGGGTCGCGGCCGAACGGCACGTCGATGGCGACATGCAGGTCGGCGCGCGTCAGGCCGATATCGGCGAGTTCAGCGTCCGACATCTCGCCAAGGCGGTAGAAGGCGCGACGGTTTTTCCAGGCGCGGTAGAAATTGAAGACGGTATTGGCCACGCGCATCGCAACGGCCGGACGCGAAGTGATGCGCGAGGTCTCGGTGGCGAAATCGATCGTGGTCATGGCAGTCTCCTTCGGAGTCGAGCGGACGAAACCAAGCAACAGACGCTGGCGACAGCGGCCGTTCCGGCTTCGATTCACATGCCTTCATGTGGATGTCAGCAATTTGCCATCGCCCGATTGATTAATCCAACGAATGTTTTTAATCTTTGCCATCAACACTAGTGATGGATCACGCCGATGAAAGCGCCGCTCGATCTCGATCAGTTGCAAACCTTCATCTCGATTGCCGACACCGGCAGCTTCACGCGAGCAGCCGAAGAGGTGCACCGCACCCAGTCGGCGGTGTCGATGCAGATGCGCCGGCTGGAGGAGCGTATCGGCAAGCCGCTGTTCGAGAAGGAGGGCCGCACCAACAAACTGACCGAGGAAGGCGACAAGCTGCTGTCCTACGCAAGGCGGCTGCTCTACCTCAACCGCGAAACGCTCGCCGCCTTCGACGACCAGCGGCTCGAAGGCACGATCCGCATCGGCACGCCGGACGACTATGCCGACCGTTTCCTGCCCGAGATCATGGCGCGCTTCACGCGCTCCAACCCACGCGTCGAACTGACCGTCATCTGCGAGCCGACGCCGGGCCTGGTCGAGCACATCAAGCGCGGCAATCTCGACCTGGCGCTGGTGACGCACAATGATGTGCGCGGCCAGTCGGAAGTGGTGCGGCGCGAACCGCTGCTGTGGGTCACCTCGGCCAACCATGCCACGCATGAACAGGAAACGCTGCCGATGGCCTTTGGCCGGCCGAATTGCATCTGGCGGCGCGCCGCCGTCGATGTGCTGGACCAGCAGAACCGCGACTATCGCATCCTGTTCACCAGCTTCTCGGCGACCGTCATCACCGCAGCCGTGCTTTCGGGCCTGGCGATCTCGGTGCTGCCGGAATGCGCGCTCAGGCCCGGCATGCGGGTGCTGGGCGAAGCCGACGGCTTCGGCACCCTGCCCGACTGCCGCATCGGCATCATGCGCGGCCAGACCTCGCGGCCGGAGATCGTCGATGCGCTGGCCCGCCATATTTCGGAGAGCCTGGACAACATCTCGGTGCCGCTCGTCGAAGAGACCGGGACGTTCGATTTCGCTGCACTTGCCTATGCCAAGATCAGGCGAACCAAGGCAAACCAGATCCTGCCGGGCTGGTAGGAAGATCGTGGCGCCTTGACGCGGGCGCCTTGACGCGGGGCGCCAACCAGCCCCCAATCGGCCAATGAGCGAAGCAGCATCCGAATCACGCACCAACGCCACCGAATACACGGTGAGCGAAATTTCCGGCGCGCTGAAGCGCACGGTCGAGGACGTCTTCGGCAATGTGCGGGTGCGCGGCGAAATCTCGGGCTACCGCGGCCCGCATTCCTCCGGCCATGCCTATTTCGCGCTGAAGGACGACCGCGCCCGGCTCGACGCGGTGGTGTGGAAAGGCACGATGAGCCGGCTGAAATTCCGCCCCGAGGAAGGGATGGAGGTGATCGCCACCGGCAAGCTCACCACCTATCCCGGCAAATCCAACTACCAGATCGTCATCGACAATCTGGAGCCTGCCGGCGCAGGCGCACTGATGGCGCTGCTGGAAGAGCGCAAGCGCCGGCTGCAGGCCGAAGGGCTTTTCGATGCCGGCCGCAAGCGCCGGCTGCCGTTCATGCCGCGCGTCATCGGCGTCGTCACCTCGCCGACCGGCTCCGTCATCCGCGACATCATCCACCGCATCAAGGACCGCTTTCCGCTGCATGTGCTGGTCTGGCCCGTGCGCGTGCAGGGCGAGACATCGGGCGTGGAAGTGACCAACGCCGTCAACGGCTTCAACGCGCTGGCCTGGGATGACCCCATCCAGCGCCCCGATCTCTTGATCGTCGCGCGTGGCGGCGGCAGCCTTGAGGATCTGTGGGGCTTCAACGACGAAGCGCTGGCCCGCGCCGTTGCCGCCTCCGGCATTCCGGTGATCTCGGCCGTCGGCCACGAGACCGATTGGACGCTGATCGACCTCGTCGCGGATGTGCGGGCGCCGACGCCAACGGGTGCGGCTGAAATCGCGGTGCCGGTGAAGGCCGACCTCGAAGCGACGCTGGCCAGCCTTGGCGCGCGGCTCAAGGCGGCCATCTCACGCAATTTCGAACGCAAGCGCCAGTCTGCCCGGGCGGCGGCGCGCGCACTGCCCTCGCCCGATCAATTGCTGGCGCTGCCGCGCCGACGCCTTGACGAGGCGACATCGAGGCTCGGCGCGGCCTGTCCGTCAGCGTCGATCGCAAGCGGGCACGGCTCCAGGGCCAAAGGCTGACGCCGGCCACGCTGTCGCGGCGCATCAACGAGGCACGCACGCTGACCGGCCGTGACCTCGCCCGGGCGCAGGCGGCGTTCTTCGCCATTGTGCGCGAACGGCGGGCGCGTTTTGCACGCACCTCGACGCGGCTGTCGCCGGCGCCGATCGCACGCCGGCAGAAACTGCAGGCCGACACGCTGGCGGCGCTCGCCAGGCGGCAGGACCGGGTCATCTCGCTGCGGCTCGAACGCCTGCGCGGCCAGTTGAGCCAGGCCGAACGCCTGTTGACCACGCTGTCGCACAAGGCCGTGCTCGCGCGCGGCTTTGCGCTGGTGAAGGATGCCGACGGCACCGTCATCAAGCAGGCGGCCGACGTGGCATCGGGGATGGCGCTTTCGCTGGAGTTCGCCGACGGGACGGCGGATGCCGTGGCCACCAGTGGGGCGGCGCGACCAAAACCGGCTGCCAGGCCGGCGGCCAAGGCGAAAGAGCCCGGCAATCAGGGATCGCTGTTCTGACCATGGCCGACAATCCGCACCATCTGGCAACGCCCAGCGGCAAGCTGCGCGCGCGAAGCTTCGGCATCGGCTTCGACGGAACGCCCGGGCCGTTCAACGCCATCACCGACGTGTCCGGCGTCGCGGTCGGCTATGCGACGTTGATTTCAGGCGACGGGCCGCTCATCGTCGGCAAAGGGCCGGTGCGCACCGGTGTCACGGCGATCCTGCCCAGACCGCTCGCCGACCTGGCCACGCCGGTCTTCGCCGGCATTTTCAGCCAGAACGGCAATGGCGAGCTGACCGGTTCGCACATCGTCGAGGAAACCGGCGCCTTCAACTTCCCGATCACCATCACCAACACGCATTCCTGCGGCGTTTCCCGCGACGGTACGCTGCGCTGGATGAGCCAAGTGCTGCCGGCCGCGGTCGACAGCGCCTGGGGCCTGCCGGTGGCGGGGGAGACCTATGACGGCTTCCTCAACGACATAAACGGTCACCACTTGACCTTTGAACACGTGGCCGAAGCCCTTGACGGCGCAACCAGCGGCCCGATCGAGGAAGGCAGCGTCGGCGGCGGCACCGGCATGATCACCTTCGGCTTTAAGGCCGGGTCGGGCACGGCGTCGCGCACCGTCGCATGGCAGGGACATTCCTATACGGTCGGCGCTTTCGTGCAGTCGAATTTCGGCAAGCGGCGCAATTTTACCCTTCGCGGCCTGCGTGCCGGGCCGGAACTCATCGAGCCAGCGATCCGAGAAGGCACGCCGCGCGCCGAAAAGGGCTCGATCATCGCCGTCATCGCCACCGATGCGCCGTTCCTGCCGCACCAGATGAAGCGGCTGGCCCGCCGCGTGCCGCTCGGCGTCGCCATGACCGGCGGCCTCGGCTATCACAGCTCGGGCGATATCTTTCTCGCCTTCTCGACAGCCAATCCTGCCGCCGCACTGGCGCCGTCGGGCCGGATTGCCAATGCCGATTTCATTCCCGATACAGACATCGATCCGTTTTTCGATGCCGTGATCCAGGCGGTGGAGGAATCGATCCTCAACGCCCTGACCGCCAATGACGACATGACCGGACGCGACGGCAATTTCGTGCCGGCACTGCCGAAGGCATGGTTGAAAGAGAGGTTTGGCCGAGGCTGAGACGAAATCGCGGGCCGAAGGGCCCGCGCATTCAGACAGAATGGCCGTTAAAATCTATTCCGCAGCCTTGTTGGCCGCCTGCTGGTGCTCGTCGGCCTCAGCGGCTTCCTCGAGCCGGGAAGCAATGAGTTCCTGGATGTCGCCGACCTCTTCCTGGATGTCCTCCAGCGGGATGCCGACCTCGGCCGCCTTGGCGGCGCATTCCCTGGCCAATGTCTCAGCCTGCTTGTCGATCCTGGACTGGGACTGGCAATGGACCTTTTCGCCGATCCATCCCCGTAAGAACTCGATCGCGTGTTCACTCATACTGCTGTTCCCTGGCGGCAAAGCCGGTTGGTAATCATAAACGTCGTCATCCCGCAAAGGATGCATCCTGCCATTCCAACCGAGTCGCGGCCGCCCGGCAAGTCAATGCCGTCCAAGGTCCACAGAGCCGAAGGAAATCGAGGGGTTAAGAACATTTTCTGATTCTGAAGGACTGTACCGTTGGCGGGATTTGGCCCGCTCCGAGCAATTGCTTCTACCTGTTACGGCTTTCAGTCCGTTTCTTAGTCTCAATGGCTGTCGCCACAGCCGCCTTTTGACGTTGCGCCTCGAGGCGCGAGCCAGCGAAGCCGCCGCTATATAGTGATATCCTCATCCAATGTCGACTCCTCCCAACCGTGCCCATAGCTTGCACCAAAGTCGCACCCCGCGCACCCCATCAGAAGGTCTCGACCCAAGGCCTGAGCTCCATTTCCCAGGTCCAGGCGCTGCGGTGCTGGCGATGGATGGAGAGATAGGCTTCGGCGATCGCGTCCGGCGACAGCCGGCGATCCTGCGTATCGGAATCCCCAGCGGACGCGGCCGACGCAATGGCGCCATCGATGATGAAATGCGCGACGTGGATGTTCTTCGGCGCCAGTTCACGGGCCATGGACTGGGCCAGTCCGCGCAAGCCGAATTTCGGCATCGCAAAGCCGGCGGAGCCGGCGAACCCCTTCACGCTGGCCGTCGCGCCGGTGAAGAGGATTGAACCCGAACCCAGAGCCACCAGCCGGCGGGCTGCCTGCTGGCCGACCAGGAACCCACCATAGGCACCAACCAGCAAAGCCTGCCGGACCGCCTCGGGATCGAGTTCGGCTATCGGTCCGCGGGCGCGTCCGCTGGCGTTGAAAATCACCAGCGAGAGCGGACCGGCCGTGTCGGCGACATCGAACAGGTGCTCCACCGACGCGGGATCGGAGACATCAATCGCCACGGCCTGCGCGCCGGTCTCAGCCTGCAATGCACCGAGCTTCTCAATGTTGCGGGCGGCCAGAACGACGCTGAACCCTTCCTTTGCGAGGAGGCGCGCCAGCGAGGCGCTCAAGCCGGAGCCCGCACCGGCGATGATTGCGACATTGGATGTCATGAGATCTCTCCTTCTTTCCACGGGACTGCGGTCGATGGTCGGCGAATGAGCTGTATTGAAACTTGCCGGATCAGCATGGCGACGGCAACGCGCAAGACGCCAAGAAAAAGGCCGGGCGCGAAAACGGCCCGGCCAAAAAGAAGGTGATAACCTTCAGAGGGGAACACCGTTCGGCGAAATGGGAGGAAAACACCGACCAGATTTTTCTCTTTTGGACCGATTCCCAAACGGATACGACGAACGTTTTTCTAAAGATCAGCCAGAATGGCGAAAATCCTGTCCTTTCTTCGCCAGCAAGCTCAGCCAACCCGGCTTTCCCCTTCGAGCAGATCCGCATAATGGCGGCGCGCGACGTCGGGATGCGAGCGCAGCCGGCTTTTCAGCACATTGCTTCCGACATCGCGAAACAGCGGATTGTCCGGATCGCTGGACGGCCCGCGCGCCTGCGCCGCCAATTCCTCGGAAAGGCCAAGCAGCGGGATCGTCGCATCGAGCCTGGCGCTGAAGAAGAACGGCACCGAAATGCGCTCGACGCCGGCGGGCGGCGTCACGACGCGATGCACGGTCGCGCGCAAATAGCCGTTGGAGGCCAGTTCGAGCAATTCGCCGATGTTGACGACGAGCGTGCCGGGAATGGGATCTACATCGACCCAGGTCCCATCATAGTCGACCTGCAGCCCCTTGTTGTCATCCTGGAGCAGCAGCGTCAGAAAACCGCCATCCTTGTGCGCGCCGACACCCTGATCGCCGCCGGTCGCATCGCGGCCGGGGTAGCGCACGATCTTCATGCGATGGTTGGGCTCGCTGCTGTAGATCGGGTCGAACGCATCCTCGGGCTGATCGAGCGATTGCGCGAAAGCCTTCAGCAGCCGGATCGCCACGGCCGTCACCTTGCTCTGCCAGGCAAGCAGCGCCGGTTTGAGATCCGGCAGCGCCGCGGGCCACTGGTTCGGTCCTTGCAGCCGCGTCCAGGCGGGAACTCCCGGCCCTTGCGCGATTGCCTGCCGCTCGACGCCGACGTCGAGCTGTTCGCGCCAGTCCTCCTTGCCCTTGGTCAGTTCGCCGCCGGCGCGGGTGTAGCCGCGAAACTGCGAGGACTTGACCATCTCGATTGCCAGCTTGTCGGCCTCCGGCAAGGCAAAGAACTGGCGCGATGCGGTGAGGACCTCGCTGATCTCCGCCCAGGAGATGCCATGTCCGGCCAGATAGAAAAAGCCGATGTCGCGCGAAGCGGAACGCAAGTCGGCCAGAAATGTCCGGCGCTCCGACGCGCCTTGTTCAAGACGGCTCAGATCGAGCACAGGCACTATTCTGGGCATATCAAGCTCCTTTCCCAGCGCTTTCCGAGGCGTTGCTTGAAACCGCCACCCGAAAAACCCAGTCGATTGAACATCCGGGCACATTTCAGCGACCATAGCCGCCATCAACGCGCGCAAGTCTCATCGACTTCAGCTTGCCGGGAAAGAAACGATCGGCCCTTCGTCGCGGCCGTGACGAACAATTTTTCCATTCACAGGGGCAAGCGGATGACGATCGCGATCCATTCAGGAGAATTCAGGCGGAGCGGGGCCGCCTTGTCTCGCACCGGCGTGCTGCTTCGGTACATGACCGTCATTTCAGCCGGCAAATCCAATGCCGACGAGCGAAATCTTGCGAGTCGCCCGCGATTTTATTGGCCACATCACGGCAGCTATCCGCCCCTTTCATCAAACACTGCGAAAATAAATATAAAATAATATTCGTAGTATAATTATGATTGCGCACAAAATCAGATGACTGAACAGTCGCTGATATTGGCGACCACCTTTCAGCTACCCGTTCCTGCCGACTTGAGAGCTATTGCCTTGAGGGCGACTATTCCGGCCGGCGTTAATCGCTTTGGTCCCGCTCCCCTGAGGGGCCGATCGCTCAAGAGGAGATCTCGAGATGGACGGGTATGACGAATCGATGTTCGACGACCTTGCCTTTGATGAAGCGGAAGGCCCTGCCGACAGCTACGACGAATTCGACGAAATGGACGAGGGCGATGGCTTCGATGAGGCCGACGAAGGCGACGAGTTCGACGAAGGCGACGAATTCGAGGCCTCCGGCTTCGACGAGATGGACGCCGGCGACGAATTCGATGCCGGTGACGAGTTCGACGAAGGCGATGGCTTCGATGAAGGCGATGAGTCCGACGACGATGCCTGGGACGAGGCCATGAGCTACGCGCTTGCGGCTGAAGACAGCGACGAGTTCTTCCGCCGCATCGCCCGAGGCATTCGCGGCGTCGTGCGCACGGTCCGGCGTGCGGCTCCCACAATCGGCCGCATCGCCCGCGCCGTAGCGCCGGTCGCCAGCCTTATTCCCGGCGTCGGCACCGCGGTTGGCGGCGTCGCCAATGTCGTCGGCCAGTTGATGGCGGACGAGGCTTCCGAGGACGAGGCGCTCGACGCCTTCGCCGAGCTCGCTGTGCGCAATCGTGCCGCCATCCCCGTGGTGGCCGCGCTTGCGACGCGACGCGTGCTTGGCCCGGTGGCCGCACGCATGCCCGCGGCCGTACGCACCCAGGCAGTTCGCACCGTGCGCAGGGCCGCCACCCAGCTCGTCAACCGTGGCGGGCCGACCGCGATCCGCGCTCTGCCGCGCATCGCCAGCAGCGTCCGCCGTACCGCCGTCACGCGCCGCACCCCGGCATCGGTCCGGCCGCTGGTTCTGGCACGCACCGCGCGTCGTGTCGCGGCGCGCGGGCAAGGTCTGCGCCGGCAGCTGACGCGGCCCTTGCAGCGAGGGCGCCAGATCGTGCGCCGCACCGCGGCGGCGGTTCGCGCCGGCATGGCTCCGGGACGCAACCTGGCGCGTATCGCCGGGCGGGCATTGGGACGGACTGCCGGCGGTTGGCCAGGCGGATATGGCCCAAATCACGGGCGCCGGCGGCGTATCGTCATCCGCGGTCCGGTCAGCATCACCATCCGGCCCAACTGAAACCCTGTCGGTGCAACAAGAAGGATCGCGGCGATGCGCACGGGTTCTTCGACCAGGCGGTTCCTGGACACCAAGCTGCGGGCGCTGAAAGCGCGCGCACAGCGCCTCAACCGCCTGACACCGAGGCGCATCGGACTTCGTCCCGAAGACCTGCCCTATGCGCCGTCGCGGGCTCACTTCCATGCCGCCAACAAGCGGTTGGCGACCATCGGCAACGCCATTAGCCGGCATATCGCCGAGATCGAGCGCGGCTGGCCGCCTGCCACCGCACAGGCCGCGCTCACCCAGATGGCCATGCTCGACCGCAGGATCGATCGGCTGCGCCGGACCTTCGGCATGTTCTTCGAGGTCATGTCGCAGCGCGGCTCAGGCTTTGCGCCGGCGCTCGCCGCCCATGATGCGATCGCGCTCGACTGCTACACGGTCGTCCGCGCTGCCCTGCCGGGCGTCTTCGGCGGTCCCCTCTTGAAGCCGCTGACCTATATGGAACATGGCTATTCGCCGGCGACGCAGCGTCGCGGCGTCGCACTTGCCCGGTTGCTCGGCGACAGCAATCCGTTCCCGGTCATCCGCGTTCCCTGGGATCGCGACAATCCCTGGCAGTCGGTCTTCCTGCATGAAGTCGCCCACAATCTGCAGGCCGACATGGGTCTGTGGCAGGAGAACGCGCAAGCGGTCGCCAACCGCCTGGCCTCGATGCGATTCGATCCGCTGGTGGTGACGATCCTGCGCCGCTGGCATAAGGAAATCTTCGCCGATCTCGCGGCGCTGCTGCTCGGCGGCACCGCGTCGGTCTGGGGCATGATGGAGTTCCTCGCCCATCCCGGCGCGCGTGCCCTCACCTACCGCCCCGGCGGGGCGCATCCAACCGGCTGGATCCGGGTTCTGATCCTGACCGAGATGCTGCGGCGCATGGGCTTTGCCGCCGAGGCGGCGCGCGCCGAACGCGTCTGGCGTGGCCTTTACAATCCGGCGCGCGGCCACAGGCTGCCTCCGGCTCTGCTTGCTTCGGTCCCTCGCCTCATTCCGGCGGTGGTCGATGAGATTGCCTACCAGCCGCGCCGGGGTCTTGGGCAGCACGCGCTGGCCGACGCCATCCCTTTCACGCGCGCCGACGAAGCCCGCATCCGCCGCGGCGGAATCCTGATCGCGGCCGGGCAAGTGCCCGACCTGCCGCCACGTTTTCTTGTGTCGGCCAGCCGTTTCGCGCTGGAAGCCGGCGCCGAACCGGACGCCATTGCCAAGCTTGTCATCAGAAACCTGGCCCAGCGTCAGGCAAACCGACGGCCCACTGCGCAACCGTCCCCAGCCGCACTCGTTGCATGAGGTGAGATGTCATGGTCGACGTATTTACAGCCGCCGCCAGCCCGGTCTCGAAATTTCGGTCTCCTGCCACGGTTGCCGTGGACAATCTGCTGCGCAAGACGCTGCGCGTCAGTGACCCGCGCGATCCCGACCAGATCGCCAACGCTCTCTTGAACTTCTATCCCGAGGAAGCAGACCGGGATCGACGCGAACAAGCCGGCCTGCCTTATTCGAGCGTGCCCGACTATGTGCCGCAAGCCCGCAACACGGGCCCGTCCTCCGTCGAGATGGCGCAGGCGCAGGACGATCTCGAACGCGACCTGCAGACGCTTTCGACCTCCTCGCCACTGAAGGACATCCGCATCGAGATGATCGGCTGGGGCCGTTCGATCCGGCAGCTCGCCAATGATGGACTGGCTGCCGCCAGGCTCGCTCTCGATTCGGTCAATCACGACCGTGCCATGTCGGCACGCCGCCAGCTCGGCGAGTATTCGCGCCTGGCGCGCTATGTCGGCACGCTCACCGACGGCAGCGCCATCCTGTTCAGGCGGTTTGCCCAAAGCTGCGATGTGCTGGCCGGGCTCATTCTTGTCGCCATCGGCGAGGGGCTGGCGTCCAACGGCATCACCCGCAGCACCTCGATCGTGCGTTCGGCGGCCGGAGAGCTGCAGGCACGCCGCAACGCCGTCATCATGGCGCTGCGCAGCCTGACCGGTTCGGTTGAAAGCACGCTTGGCCAGGAAGACTGGCCACGCGGTATCGAAGCCTACCGCAATCTGGTGCAGCAGTTGGAGGCCGGCGGCCAGGCAGACCTGCGCGCGCTGCTGGAGGAGAACGCGCTGTCGCAGGCGATGGATGACCTGGTCGACCTGTCGACCGGGGCAAGCGTCGAAGGCTTGCGCGAGCTGTCGACCGCATCGGCAATGCTGGTCCACCGCTTCCAGCGCCTGATCCAGTTCGGCCAGAGCATCCCGGTTCCGATCGACGTGCCGATCACCTCAGGCCCACCGGAATCACCGCCGCTGGTGGCATTCGTCTCCAGCCTGCAGCTCTTCGTCGATGCGTTCGTCGCCAAGGGCAGCTCGCGGCTGCTCTATGTCGCCCGGCCGCCGATCATCGTCTACGGCCTCTACGGCGCGGGCGGCCCCGACCAAGGCGCCATCCGCCTGATGAACCTCACCATCGCGCGCGGCTTCCTGCTCGAGCAGGTCGACTGCTTCGCCGGCTGCGGCTGCGACGACGACGATATCAGCTGCCAGGTGCTGCTGGATTACCTGCTGTTCCTGCTCGACAGGGCGATCGACCTCTATGCGGTCGGCACGGATCCGGACGGCCTCGGCGAACAGGAGAGGCGTGCGACCGCCGTCGGCATCGTCGTCGACGCGGTGCTGGAGCTGACCGACCAGTTGCAGAACCCCGGCGTGCTTTTGTGCGAATTCAGCGACAAGCTGAAGAGCAAGCTCGGCACGATCTCAGGCGAATTGCTCAACCCGTTCGGAGGTCCCGGCGCCTGGGATTCGAGCCTGAAAGGGCTGATTGTGCGTGAGTTGCGCACCTTCTACCAGGCGGAGGACCAGACCGAGCGCCTGGTGCGGTCGCTGACCCCGCAATGCGACTTCAACGTCTTCAATTTCCGCAACAACCAGTCGCTGATCCGCTGGATGATCCGCCGGATCCTCGCCGATACGTTCGGCCAGGGCACCAATCTGCCGAGCCCGGTCCAGATGCCGTCGCCGATCGCAAGCTCAATGGCGAGCATGGGGCAGAACCGTCCCGACTACTGGTCGGCCTGAGTGGGCAGCAGAGGAGCACGACAATGGCTGCGAAGATTCCGTTTCCCTACCACCCGGCCAACAAGTTCCACGCCGGGGTCAAGGCCCGCTTCGAAGTGGAGGCCGAGACGCCGCAGTCGATCGATCTGTTGACCGACAAGGTCGACAGCGGCAGCAAGGGGACCCAGAAGGCCATCGGCGACGTTGCCAAGGCAATCAAGGGGTACCCCGACGGTGAACAATCGAAGACCCTCGACCGCTTGACCGTCGCGATCGAAACCATTGCCTCCGCGCTGAAGAACCAGCCCAATGGCGACACCATCGACAAGAAGCTTGGCGAGATCAGCAAGGCGATCGACAGGCTGGATGAAACGGTGCAGTCGCTTGGCCTGCGCGACAAGGACAATGTCACGGCACTCTATGCCGCCGCTGTCGACACGTCGGGCGACATCGTCGGCCGGACGAACGCCGGGCTCTGGTTC
Source organism: Mesorhizobium huakuii (assembly GCF_014189455.1). Classification (NCBI taxonomy): domain Bacteria; kingdom Pseudomonadati; phylum Pseudomonadota; class Alphaproteobacteria; order Hyphomicrobiales; family Phyllobacteriaceae; genus Mesorhizobium; species Mesorhizobium huakuii. The sequence goes on along the minus strand of NZ_CP050296.1, from coordinate 4,297,965 downwards.
AACCACGCGAAATTCATGTCGTTGCAGGACATCGTGACATTCCAGAAGGGCAAACCGCAGGAAAATCGCCGCAACGAGTTCGTCAAGCGCCTTCGCGATGCCAACACGTTCAGCAGCGGCCTGCCCGCGGTCGTCACCGATAGCGAACTGGTGCGCTTCTTCGACCTCGCGCCAGCCGTGATGAATGCGATTGCCGCCAGCCAGGACGTAGCGTCCGGCGGGCAACCGCCGCCAAGTGCCTGAGAACCCAAGTGCCTGAGAACCCAAAGTGCCTGAGAACTATGAGCCGCCAATTCGAGCAAGATGAGGTCTGATTATGGCTAGTGAATCCAACCAGGTCATCCAGCGGCTGTTCCAGCGCTTCTTCAGGGACGAGCTGGCGGGTTTGTCGCCGGCTGACCGCGCCGCTTTCGAGAGCGAATTCGAGGGTCGGTACGGGGAGTTGCTCGACCGCTCATCCAGCAAAGCAACAACCAGTTTCGCCGATCTGGTCGGCTTCGGCGATGGACCGGTCAAGCCGTTCGATGCGCTGCAGATGCCGCTGCTGCGCAATGATTTCGACGAATCGATCATCCCGCCGCAGCTTCAGGCGTCGGCCGAGCTCTATTACATCTACCAGATGGACCGCATGAAGCTGTTCCAGGTGGTCGATGTGCTGCGCCGGCTGTTCCAGAACGGCCAGATCCGCATCCAGCGCGGCCCTGGCGCGCGCGGGCTCTATATCCTCGAGAAATGGCGGCCAATCCGCTACAAGCGCCGCGACCGGCTGATCGCCTATCGCCGCGTCTTCAATTATGGCCGCGCACCGGTGCCCGCAGGAGCCATCGTCAACCGCAGCTTCCACTTCCAGCTGGTCGCCTTCATGAATGCGATGTCGCAGTACTTCCAGGATCTGACCATCGGCCAGGTTATTCGCGGCAGCTCCACCATCAACGACCGGCCTTTCGCAGCGCTGGCCACGGTGCAGCGCGTCGGCACCGATCTGCGCTATCACCTAGACCGTTCGAGCTATGGCAACATCCTGGCTCTGACCCGTGAAACCGGACAGTATGTGCAACAGATTTTCGAGTTGTTCGACGCACCGGACATCAAGAAATCCTTCGACGCCAACACCAAATGGGACGTTATCGAAGCCGTCGCCAACCGTCATCTGGGCGGCGCCACCGAGATGTCGGAACGCGCCAAGATGGCCGATGCGGGGCGGCGAATCCTGCAATACATCGCCGAAAACGATTTCCGCACGACGATCACGCCGGCGGAGTTCGACGCAGACGCCAAGAAAATGGGTTCGCAGGCCGATGCATGGCTGGCCGCCTACCGGCTGACGCGCGAAGGGCGCCGCTTCCCCGGCCTCGATGGCGATCGCGTGCATTGGTCATATGGGCTGAACCGCAACACCGCGTCGCGAATAGCCGCCTGAACCGTTCGCCGGGACTGAAGGGTGTCAGCGATGGACCACCAACTTGCTCTTGCGGAGCGTTTCGCGGCCAAGCCGCCGAACATCGTCATCGACGCCCCGCTGGCGTTGTCACCGATGGGGCTGCTGGTGACGGTAACGCTTTCGCAATCAGCGCGGGTGTGGCTGCCGCGCGGCTTTTACACCTTGCTCGACAACGACGAATACTATCGGCGTCGGCCCGATCAGATGGGAGGCGGTTGGCTCGCCCCCGGCACTCGCGATGCCATCCTCAAGGAACTGGCGCTGGAGCTCGAACCATGGCGCCGGGCGTGGCAGAACGGCCGCCTGTCATCCCGGGTGCACTGGATCGGTGACGCCCAGTATGAAAGCGCGCTGCCCGAGCGTGAGGAAACAGCCCTGTTGCCGCGCTTTGAAGGGTGCTGCGCCGCGCTCGAAACACGTTTTGGCGATGTCGCCGGCACCGCCGCTCCGCTCGACGAGTGCGCGCGCGACGTGGTCGCGCTCTCCGCCGCGCTTCAGCCCGACAGCACCTATGTTCTCACCATCGCCGGCAATGACGGCGCCAGGCCGCCATTGTGCGACTATCTCGAACGGCTGGCATTTCCCACCAAACGCCATCCTGGAGCAACCCCCGGATGGTCCGGCCCGGCGCTCTGGCCCGCTGCTGCTCCAATCGCCGCGAGCGGCCGCAATGCCGCGATCGTGCAGGTGGTCGCGCCGGTCATCCTGGCGCTGCCCGACGGCTGGAGCGAGACCGACTGGGCGCTGGAAGATCCGGCCGACCATGATGACGGGACGCCGGACGATCCTTGGCGCAATGCCTGTGCGCTCTGGTACGAGCTGGTGCCGAAGGAGGCTGCGGCATGAAACCGCCTCGCATCCACCCGGTCCACGGCCTGCGCACCAATGCGCGCGACCTGGTGATGATCAGCGTCGCCGGACAGGTCGCCTCGCCGACCGAGAGGGGCACGCCGTGGCGGATCGGTTATGACGGCAGGCCGCGCTCGCTGCCGGGCACCGGCGGCATCGTGCTCAACCATCGTGTCGGCGACCCCTGCGTCGGGCTGGCCGGCGACCATGTCGAACCGGCGGTGTCGATCCGCAACGAGGCGCGCGCCGCCGGCGGCAGCCCGGACGCCGCCAACCAGGCGCTGCAGAGCTATTCCTGCGTCGGCAACCACGCGATCGTGACCACAGGCCGCGCCGCCGGCGCACGCGGCGTGGTGACCGGCAAGCATGGCGGCGTCGACACCGTGCTGATCGACTTTCCGCTGCCGGCGATGCGGCAGATGGCGATCGGTGACCGCATCCAGGTCTGGGCCTATGGGCTTGGCCTGCGCCTGACCGATTATCCCGACGTCGCGATCTGGAACTGCTCGCCGCGGCTGCTCGCCCGCTGGCGGCCAGTCGAGCGCAACGGCCGGATCCACGTCAAGGTGACACACCGCATCCCCGCCCGCGTCATGGGCTCGGGCCTCGGCCGCAACAATGTGCTGCGCGGCGACTACGATATCCAGATGTCGGATCCTGGCATGGTGCGGCGCTACAAGCTCGGCTCGCTGCGTTTCGGCGACATTGTCGGGATCATGGACGCCGACAACCGCTATGGCCGGTCACGGCTGGGCGGGCATGTGTCGGTGGGCGTCATCGTGCACAGTGACAGCACCGTCGCGGGTCATGGCCCAGGCGTTGTCTCGCTACTTTCAGCGCCGGCCTCGATTCTCCAGTTGGAGCTCAGCCCGGACGCCAATATCGCGCGCTACCTGGACATTCGCCCACCCCGACCGGCACGGCCGTCCTTTCCCTTGCCGACCGTCGAGCAAAGGGAACGAACCGTGGCAAGGCTGCGCCGGCGGGCGACGGCAGCGGACCCAAGCATGGTGGCCGGATCCGGCTAGATCCGAGCCCGGGCGGAGAAACGAGTTACGAGAAAGGGATCGGCATGTCATATCTCGACGAACAACTCGACGCGCTGGTCAACGAGGCCGCGCAAACGGTCGCTCACCGCTCGCCATGCGGCTGCTCGCGCTGTCGCCGACAACAGGGCTTTCGCGCTGTCGAGGTCAGGCGCCGGCATTTTCCGAGCTGTGGCTGCGGCAGTTGCGGGGATGCCTCTTCGTTTGATGAGACAGCCATACGGCGCGGGCGAGCCCGCGGCCGGCGCGCGGCCAGACGTCGGTGCGGGCGCGCGGGTCACAACTGCCGGGCTGGCGCGGCTGGACGCCGCCGGTCTCGCTGGCTGCGATCGACGCGGCGCGCACCGCCGCCAGCCGGGGCGGACGCGTCGATGCTTTGTTGCGGCCGTTCCTGGCGCCAGGGCCGCAGGTCTATCGCATCACCCGCGCCGGCATCGACCGCGACCGCCCGCTCAGCATCGGCATGACCAAGGGCAACAATTCGATCGCGCAGAGAATTATCGAGCACTATCGGCAGCCGAGCCGCGCCGACCCCAGAGTAAACACCGCGATCCGCAATCTGCAGCCGGGCCAGATCCTGGTCCAGGCAGCCCGGCTCACCCGCCAGGCCATGCATCCAAGGCGGGCCAGGAACTACGAAGGCTGGCTGCAGGACCGGGAGCGCCCGCTGCTCTACGACCCCAACAGCACGACATTCGATGAAATGGCGCTGATGCGCAACAATTGAACGAAGGGAGATTCCCATGCACGGGCAAGTCGCACCTCATGCAAGGTCGGTATGGGCCGACCTCGACGCCATCGTTCTTCAGGAGGTCAAAGCACTGCGCGCCGCCTCGCCGCGCCCGGCTGAAATACCCTTCAACTCCGACGAGGAATTCATGGATCTCGCGGCGGCCTATCTCGAAGGCCGCGGCGACGAGGCTCATCTTTTGATGGAGCGACTGCGAGGCTTGCTCGGCCTGACTGCAAGTGCTGACGCGGATCAGGCTGAGGCGTCGCAAGAGTCCGCGCATGAAGGTGGGATGGATGATGCGGTGCAACCGGGGGCCATGCCCGTGGATGGCGCGACGCCGGAGGCCGAACGCGAGCAAGACACATGATGCTTTTTTCGCCCACCCCCTTCGAACTCGACCGGCTAGCCGACGAAGCGGACTATGCGGTGGTTGGGCCGACTGACGGGCGCGCCAGGGTCACGCACACCAACCGCTTTCCACACAGCGCGGTCTGCCACATCGAGCGCGATTTCGGCGATGGCAGGATGACCGGCTGTACTGCCTTCCTGATTTCGCCGACGCGGCTGTTGACCGCGGCGCATTGCATCACCAGTCCGATCCGGCAACGGCTCGGCCTGCCCAATCTCGCCGTGCGCATCCGTGTCACGCCGGGTCGAGCCTCGCGTGACGCGCGGCCGTTCGGCTGGCAGTGGGCCAAGCAATGGCACGTCAACCCGCCATACCGCCGCCGCCCGTCTGGCCTGCACGATGTCGGGCTGATCGAGCTTGAGCGGCCCTTTTCGCCATCGCCCGGACACTTCCAACTCTGGTCGCCGAACCGCCAGGATCTCGAGAGGCTTCGCAGCTCCCGGCTCCTTCACATTTCGGGCTATCCGGCCGACAAGCCGGACGGCACGCAATGGGAGCATTCCGAGCGCCTGGACCGGATCACGGAACGGCAGCTTTTCTACAGCGTTGATACCTGTCCGGGACATAGCGGCGCTCCAGTCTGGATCCATCGCCAGCAGGCCGGCCCACCGGTGGTGATCGCGGTTCACACCGCCGGTCCGCGTCCACATTCGGGTGGTGCCTGGGGGTGCCGGCCTGGGGTGCCGCTCGCCCCGGCCGGCCTGTTCAACCGAGGCGTCAGGCTTACCCCCGATCTCTTGCGCTCGATTCGCGCCGGATTCAGGCGCTGAAAGGTGAAAATTGGCGACCCGACGATGATTTTTGGAATGCTAATGTTTCGGAAGGTGTTATAGTCGCAACCATCTATGCAGCTTTCATACTGGTTGCGCCGGGGTTCGGCGGCGCGGCAGTTTTGTTAGGGCGCCAGGGCTTGTGATTGTACTGAGTTTCCTGCCAACTGGGGCGTTCGGCCATGGTTGCACGTGCCGAGAACTTGCAGAGACTTTCCGACTTCGCTGACGAGATTGCTGCGTCACGGAAAAAGTGCGATCCGGAAACGGATACATCGAACTTTGTCGTGAACGGCCATTCGCTGGTTGCCATCCGTTACGCGGACGACGATCGCGGGGATCCAGACGGTCATACTGATCAGCGCCAGCCGGTGGGACGCCTCGTGTGCGCCGGCACGCACTACCTGATCTATGACGCCGTCTACATGCCGGACGTTGCCACCGATCTTCCGCCTTCGGCCGCCGAAATACTGACCCGGCGCGAACTCCAGATCGCCTTACTGATCGCTGACGGCAAGCTGGACAAAGAGATCGCGCGGCAGCTCGGCATCAGCGGCTACACCGTACGCGAGCATATCAGGCGGATCTTCGCGAAGCTGAATATCGGCCGGCGTTCGGCGATTGCATCCTGTGTGCTGGCGGGTCGGGCGGACTTCCGCCATGATGTGCGGTAGGGTCGGTCGAGCGTTTTTTCGAGGGATCGGCACTGAGCAGCAGGTCGCACGGGTCGGCCGGAATGCCGAACTCCTGGCAAAGGCCGGTCGACTTCACCTGATTCCTGAAATAGCGCAGCGCCGAAAGTCCTTGATGGCGCTGTTGCCGATCAACGCCATGCCGGGGGCGCCGGCAGGCTGCTTCCGAGCCAGCGATCGGGCAATGTAAGTATCTCTTCATAGTTGACAAAAACTATGATTTCTGTAACAAACTCCACAAAACAAGAGACCATGGATTTCGGGGAGGCCAATGGCGATACGCGATGTTCTGATGCGCGGGGATCTGGCGCTGACGCCGTCGGAAGAGAAGATCGTCCGGCTGCTTTTGACGGACTATCCGACCTCCGGCCTGGGCACCGCCTCTTCGCTCGCCCGGCGCGCCGGCGTCAGCGATCCGACCGTGGTCCGGCTGGTCGTCAAGCTCGGCTATGAAGGCTTTCCGGATTTCCAGTCCAAGCTGCTGGCCGAGGTCGAGGCCAGGCTGCATTCGCCTTTGTTGATGATGGAGGCGAAGCGGCAAAGCGGCTCCAGCGACAGCGCGGTGCTCGCCTATCTCGATTCCGTCACCGCGGCCCTGCAAAAGGCCACGGTCGCGACGCCGGTGCAGACCTACGAGCGGGCCGCCCGCCTTTTGATGGAGGCCAAGGGCGAGATCGTGCTGGTCGGCGGCCGCTTCAGCCGCCACATCGCCGGCATGCTGGCGGGATATCTCGGGCAGTTCCGGACCGGCGTTCGCGATCTCGGCGTGCTTTCTCCCCAGGCATTCGACACGCTGGCCGATCTCGGCCGCCGCGATGTGCTCGTCGTCTTCGACTATCGCCGCTACCAGCTCGACGTGATGGCCTATGCAAGCCAGGCGGCGGCACTCGATGTGCGCATCCTGCTTTTCACCGACCAATGGCTGTCGCCGATATCAGATCTCGCAGAAGTCACCATCGTCAGCCCGCTCGAAGTCGCCTCGCCCTACGACACGCTGGCGCCGGCGATCGCGCAGATGGAAGCGCTTACCGCCCACATCGTTTCGACGCTGGGCGACGACGCCCGGGCGCGCATCGAGAGGATCGAGAAAGTGCGGCACGCCAATGCGGTGACGCTCGACAGCGACCCGCAAGAGAACGGCAAGCGCCAGACATCCGAACCGCGCAAGACAGCCGGACCCAAATCAGCAAAGCAGGACGACCAGGCATGACCCAAGCCTTATCCAAACAGGCCCTACCCAAGCGAGACGAAGCCTTTCGTGCCGGCGAGACGGCGCTGCTGCTCGTCGACATGCAGCGCATCTGGCTGGAGCCGGGCGCCGATCCCTCGCATCCGGAGCGCGGCCCCGACCATTATTTCTACCGGCAGACATCCTCGCAGACGATCCCCAACCAGGAGCGCCTGCTGGCGGCGGCGCGGGCCAATGGCGTCGAGGTGCTGCACACCATCATCCAGAGCCTGACCGAAGATGGCCGCGACCGCTCGCTCGACCACAAGCTGACACCGATCCATGTCGCGCCGAGCCTCCCCGAGGGCCTGCCGGTGGCATCGCTGGCGCCTGTCGGCGACGAGATCATGCTGCCAAAGACCTCGTCCGGTATCTTCAACTCGACCAATGTCGACTATCTCCTGAAGAATCTCGGCATCCGCTACCTCGTCGTGGTCGGCGTGCTCACCGACCAATGCGTCGACATGACGGTGCGCGACGGCGCCGATCGTGGCTATCTCGTCACCTGCGTGTCGGACGCCTGCGCCACCATCACCCAGGAGCGCCATGACATCGCGCTGAAGGCCTTCGGCGGCTATTGCTGGGTCGCCGACACCGACACTGTCGTCGACCGTTTCAACGCTCTGGGGAAAACTGCATGACATCGACCGTCGAGCCCCTCGTTGCCGTCGTCACCACGGATCTCTGCGCCATCACGCGGGGCCGCTTCGTTGTCGAAAGTAGACTGCAGAAAACCGCCACGACCGGTGTCGGCTGGCTGCAGGCCAATCTGTCGATGACGCCCTTCAATTCCATCGTCGTTCCCAATCCCTGGGGTTCGTCTGGCGATCTGCGGCTGATCCCCGATCTCAAGGCGCGCTTCCGCACCGAGCGGACCGGATCGGCGACGCCCTTCGACATGGTGGCGGGCGACATTGTCGAGCTCGACGGCAGCCCATGGCTCGGCTGCACGCGGACCATGCTCAGGGATGCGCTGGCGGAGCTGAAGGCGGCAACCGGGCTCTCCGTCATCGCCGCCTTCGAGCATGAATTCCACATTGCTGACGGCGGTTTCGCGCCGGCGCATTCGATGTCCTTCGCCGCGCTGCGCCGCACCGATCCGTTCGCCCCGAATCTGATGGCGGCACTGGAGGAGGCGGGCGTCGGACCCGAAGTGGTCATCGCCGAATTCGGCGACGAGCAGTTCGAGGTGACGCATGAGCCGGCCGATGCGCTGACGGCCGCCGACCGCGCCGTCGCCATCCGCGAAATCACGCGCGAAGTGGCGCGCAATGCCGGCTGGCGGGCGAGCTTCGCGCCCAAGACCGCGCCCAATGCCGTCGGCAATGGCGTGCACATCCATTTCAGCTTCGTCGACGAGGCCGGCAACCCGGTGACATACGATGCGGCGCAACCCGGCGGCCTGTCCGCCAAGGCCGGGGCCTTCTGTGCTGGCGTGCTGCGCCATCTGCCTGGGATTACCGCCATGACGGCGTCGAGCGTGTCGTCCTTCTATCGGCTGAAGCCGCACAGCTGGAGTTCGTCCTATACCTGGCTCGCCGACCGCGACCGCGAGGCGTCCTTGCGCATCTGTCCGACGGTGACGATCGGCGGACGCGATCCGGCACGGCAGTACAATGTCGAATACCGGGCGGCTGATGCCACCGGCAATCCCTATCTGTCGCTGGCGGCGATCATCCGCGCCGGGCTGGAAGGGCTAAAGGCGGATCTGCCATCGCCGCCGCTGGTCACCGGCGACCCGACGCTGATGAGCGATGCGGAACGGGCAGAACTCGGCCTGGTGCGGCTGCCGGAAACCTTGCCGGCGGCGCTGGACACGCTGCTTGCCGACAAGACCGTCACCGGATGGTTCGCGCCTGTCTTCATCGAGACCTTCGTCGGCCTGAAGCAGCATGAGGCCGAGCGTCTGGCAGGCCTCGATCCGGCCGCCATCTGCGATCTATACCGGACGCTTTATTGATGACTGCGCAGACTGAAAAAGACCTGCTCCCTCAAAAGATTGGCCCGACGCCGTCGAGGTTCTTAACGAGGACGGCCTCTCGGATATCGTCCTGTTGTGCGAGCATGCCTCCAACCACATACCGGTCGAGTATCGGCAGCTCGGCCTCGATGCCAGCCATCTGCAGCGCCACATCGCCTGGGATATCGGCGCCGCGGAGGTGACGCGGCTGTTGTCGGCACGGCTCGATGCGGCAGCCTTCCTCAGCGGCTATTCGCGGCTGCTGATCGACCTCAACCGGCCACTCGGCACCTCCGGAAGCATCCCGGCGCTGTCGGAAGACACCGACATTCCCGGCAATGTCGGCATCGACACAGCGGAACGGGACCGGCGCGCCAAAATCATGTTTTCGCCGTTCCATGACCGGGTCGCCGCGCATCTCGATCGCCGCATGGCCAAAGGCCGCCCGACGCGGATCGTGACGATCCACTCCTTCACGCCGGTGTTCCTGGGTGTCGCCAGGCCATGGCATGCGGGCGTGCTGCATGGCCATGCGGCCGATCTCGCCGAAGCGATCCTGTCGGGCCTGCGCGCCGACGCGACGCTCAACGTCGCGGCCAACGTGCCCTATGTGATCAGCCGTGACGCCGACTACGCCGTGCCTGTCCATGGCGACGATCGCGGCATCCCCGCCGTCCTCGTCGAGATCCGGCAGGATCTGCTGGCGACAAGGTCCGGCATCGAGGAGTGGACGGATCGGCTGGCGGCGGCACTGCCCGCGCGTGAGACGCAGTCAAATTCGTGAGGACCAGCGCCTAACGCGGTGGCGGCCCATTTGAACTGAGCGGCGGAAGAGCCATGACATATGGCCATGCGAAAGCCCGCGCCTCTGGCGGAGGCGCGGGCTTTCTGTCACTGCCACGCGCGGCTCGTCAGGCGGCGCGCTGGCTTTGTTTCGGCCGCAGATTCTGGTTCATGCGGAACAGGTTCAGCGGGTCATAGCGCTGCTTGATCTCCAGAAGCCGCTGGTAATTGCCGCCATAGGCCGCTTCGACCCGGTCGACCTCATCCTCAGGCATGAAGTTCACATAGGCTGTGCCGGCAGCATAGGGTTTGGCCGCCTCATAGAGGTTGCGCGCCCAACCGATGCAGGCCCTATCCATTGCCGGTTCGCGCCAGCGGGCATGGACATTCATGACGAAGTGCGAGCTGCGTTGCGGAAACGCCGTTGCGTTCTGCGCCACACGGCCCGCCGCACCGCCGACATGGCCGATGAATATCTCACATTCCGGGCCAGGAAGCTCACGTATCGCTTCGGTGACGATCTCAACTGCCCTGTCGGGAAGCTGGGTGAAGTCATGGCTCTTCCAGTAGTTGCGGGCGCCGGGGGTGAGCAATGGGTCGAATGCCTGCTGCCAGCCGGTGAACGGGTTGGGGCCGACGACATCGGCAATCGGCGAGCCGATGGCGCGAAGCTTCTTGGTCGCCTTTTCACCTGCCTGGAGATCGCCGCAATAGCACATGGCCAGCACCAGAACATCCTTGCCATGCCACTCGGCCGGCAGGAAGGGCAGCGGCGGCGCTTGCCGCATCACCACCCAGCAGGTCAGTTCGTCGGGCGCCGTTTCGAGCGCCTTGCGATACTCCTCCAGCACCTTCTCGGCATCGGCGAAAGGATGGACGACAAGCCCCGACAGAACTTGCGGACCCATCTGGTGGAGCTGAAACTCGAATGCCGTGACAATGCCGAAATTGCCGCCGCCGCCACGCAGCGCCCAGAACAGGTCCGGATTTTCCGTCTGGCTGGCGCGCAGCAACTTGCCGTCGGCGGTGACCACATCGGCGGAGACAAGATTGTCGATGGTCAGGCCGAATTTGCGGGTGATCCAGCCAAAGCCACCGCCCAGAGTCAGGCCTGATATGCCGGTGGTCGAATTGATGCCGGTCGGCACCGCCAGCCCAAAGGCCTGCGTTTCGCGGTCGACATCGGCGAGCGTGGCGCCGGGTCCGACCCATGCCCGCCGTGCGGCGGGATCGACCCGCACCGACTTCATCGGCGACAAATCGATCATCAGACCGCCATCGCAGACAGCGCTGCCGGCAATGTTGTGGCCGCCGCCGCGCACGGAGACGAGAAGCCTGTTTTCCCTGGCGAAATTCACGGCACGGATGACGTCGGAGGCGCCGACGCAACACACGATCAGCCCGGGCCGCCGGTCGACCGTGGCATTCCACACGGTGCGGGCTTCGTTGTAGGCAGCGTCCCCCTGCTGCAGCAGTGTGCCGCGCAATTGTGCCGAAAGCGCTTCTATTGCCTCGGCGTCGACTGTCGTCTTGCCGCGATCAAGCGTGGTGAGGCTCATGGTGTTCATGGTTTCCTCCCGATTTGCTTATGAGCCGTTCTCCCTCAAACGCCTTTAATTCTGCTCTTATATTAGGTGCCGCGCAAGTTGGAGCAGCTGACGGGAACGGCGCATGGCGGACAAAAATCCTGGCGTGGATGTCACACCAGCAAGCGCTCGCTCGTCATGGGATCGGCACCAACAGAAGGAAGCCAACCATGACCGCAAAAATCGACCTCTTCGCCGCCGCCCCTTCGCTGATGAAGAACTGGCAGCGCTCCTCGATCGAGCTCTCCGCCGCCGCCAGCCTCGAGCACAGCCTCACCGAACTGGTGAAACTGCGTGCATCGCAGATCAATGGCTGCGCCAACTGCATCAATCTCCACGCCACCGAGGCGCGCGAGAATGGGGAAACCGAGCAGCGCATCTACCTTTTGCCGGCCTGGCGCGAGGCCCCCTGCTACAGCGACCGCGAACGCGCCGCGCTTGGCTGGACCGAGGCGCTTACTCGGCTTTCGGAAGACACCGGCCGCGCAGGCGCCTATGAAGAGCTGAAGGAGCATTTCACGGAGGAGGAGCAGATCAAGCTCACCCTGACGATCAACATCATCAACGCCTGGAACCGCATCGCCGTCGGTTTCGGCCTGTATGCCGACCCGGCTGCCGTGAAGGCCGCCCGGGTGGCCGCGGCCTGATGACGAGCTCAGCGGCCGACGATGCGGCAGCGGACTTCGGCCCGCTGCGCCCCAAGCTCATGCGTGTCGCCTACCGCATGCTGGGTTCGGTGTCGGACGCCGAGGATGCCGTACAGGAGGCTTTCATCCGCTGGATGAAGGCCGACCGCGCCGCGGTGCGCGAGCCCGAGGCATTCCTGCGCCGCACGGTGACGCGGCTCTGTCTCGACCAGCTCAAATCCGCGCGGCACAAACGCGAGACCTATGTCGGCCCCTGGCTTCCCGATCCCGTGGTGGAGGAGGACGAAGTGGAAGACGTGACCTTGCCGCTGATGCTGGTGCTGGAGCGCCTGTCTCCGCTCGAGCGGGCGGCCTTTCTGCTGCACGACGTGTTCGGCCTGGGGTTTGACGAGGTCGCGGCCGCCATCGAGCGCGACCCGGCGGCCTGCCGCCAGCTCGCGGCACGGGCACGCGGCCATGTCCGCGAGGCCCGGCCGCGTTTCACGGTGGAAAGGCAACGGGGCCTGGAGCTTGCCGAAGCCTTCTTCACGGCTTCGCGCAACGGCGACATGAAGGCGCTTGGCGCGATGTTGACGACCGATGTCATCGCCCATGCCGATGGTGGCGGCAAGCGTCCGGCAGCCACGCAGCCGGCCCTGGGTTTCGATGCCGTCATGAAGCAGTACGAGCGGGTCGCGGCCTGGTTGCGCACGCACGGCTCGAAACTGGTCCGCGTCGGTTTCATCAACGGCTTGCCGGGGTTCGTCACTCTGGAGGCCGATGGCGAACTCCAGACCACCGCACTCGACATCGAGGACGGCAAGATCGCGGCCATCTATGTCGTGCGCAACCCCGACAAGCTCAGACATCTCCACTAGGCGCCACTCGTCAGGCCAGCCCGAACTTCTCCACGGCGCGCATGATGCCACGCAGTTCGGCGAGGCCTTTCAGCCGGCCGATCAGCGAGTAGCCGGGATTGATCTTCTTCTTGCCGATATCGTCGGCGAGCAGATGGCCGTGGTCCGGCCGCATCGGGATGCGCCAGTCGGCGCGGCCCTCCTTGCGGCGGCGCGCCTCTTCCTGCATCAGGGCGAGGATCACATGCGCCATGTCGGTGCCGCCCTCGAGATGCTCGGCTTCGTAGAACGAGCCGTCCTCCTCGATGGTGATGTTGCGCAAATGGACGAAATGGATGCGGTCGGCGAATTCCTTGACCATGGCGACAATGTCGTTGTCGGCGCGCGTGCCGTAGGAGCCGGTGCAGAAGGTCAGCCCATTGGCCGGGCTATCGACGGCGTTGAGGATGAAGCGCGCATCCTGCGCTGTCGAAACGACGCGCGGCAGGCCATAGAGCGAAAAGGGCGGGTCGTCGGGATGGATGCACATGCGCACCCCTTCCTCTTCCGCCACCGGAATGATCTCGCGCAGGAACCAGGCAAGGTTGTCGCGCAACTCCGTCGGCCCGATCCCGTCATACTCCGCCAAAGCCTCGCGGAAACTGTCGCGGTCATACTTGCGCTCGGTCGCGGGCAGGCCGGCGATGAGGTTGCGCTCGATCTGGTCGACCTGCTCCGATGTCAGCGCCTTCAGCCGTTTCTCGGCCTCGGCGATCCGCGCCGGCGTATAGCTGGCCGCGCCATTCTTGCGTTGCAGCACGAAGAGATCATAGGCGGCAAAATCGATGGCGTCGAAACGCAAGGCGTAGCCGGTTGTCGGCAGGCGATACATGAGGTCGGTGCGGGTCCAATCCACCACCGGCATGAAATTGTAGCAGATCGTCTTGATACCGGCCTTGGCGAGCGTGCGGATGCTGTCGCGATAGTATCCGGCATAGCGCTCGCGTTCCGGCGCGCCGATCTTGAAGGAATTGTGGACCGGGATGCTTTCGACCACCGACCATGTCAGGCCGGCGGCCTCGATGGTGCGTTTGCGTTCGAGCACATCGGCTTCGGGCCAGGCCCTGCCATCGTAGATGTGGTGCAGTGCTGAAACCACGCCGGTGGCGCCAGCCTGCCTGACATGATCGAGTGTCACCGGATCATCCGGACCATACCAGCGCCAGCACTGTTCCATTGCATTTCCTTTTTGCGAGAGACCGGCAACCTATTGTTTGACACCGATGAGTGTCAAACTCAGAACCGGGTTTTGATAGCGCATGAAGGAGTTCCCGCGATGAAGGATTTCGACGGCAAGGTGGCATTGGTGACGGGGACGACCGGCATCGCGCTTGCCACCGCAAGACGGCTGGCGCAGGGGGTGCTGCGATCATCGCCTGCGGCATCGACCGGGCAGCCAATGCCGCGATGCAGGAAAGCCTTGCCAGGGCCGGAGCGGATGGGCTGGTGCAAACGGTCGACGTCTCGGTTTCCGATCAGGTGCGCGACGCGGTCGCGGCCGGCGTCGCGAAATTCGGCGGCATCGACGTTATCGTCAATTCCGCAGCGGTCCATCCCTACGGAACCGCGACGACGACCGATTGGGAAACCTGGAACCGGGCGATGACGGTCAATGTCGGCTCGATCTACCTGACCGCGCATTTCGGTATACCGGAAATGATCAAGCGCGGTGGCGGCGCCATCGTCAACGTCGCTTCGGTGCAAGGCTTCGCCTGTCAGCAGAACGTCGCCGCCTATGCCACGACCAAGGGGGCGATCCACACGCTGACGCGCTCGCTGGCGCTCGACTACGCGGCATCAGGCATAAGGGTGAATTCGGTCAGCCCGGGCTCGATCCGCACGCCGATCCTCGAGAAGGCCGCGCGCGGCGACCACGGCAGCGACGCCGATGTCGAAGAGGCCTACCGGCGCTTCGGCGCGGCCCATCCGCTCGGCCGCATCGGCGAGCCGGAGGAGGTGGCGGAACTCATCGCTTTCCTGTGCTCGTCCAAGGCCGGCTTCTGCACCGGCGCCGACTACAGAATAGACGGCGGCCTGACCGCCGGCATCGGCGTGAAGTAGAACCGTGACGATCGGCTTGACCTCAGGGGTTTTGAGGCCGTAGCGTCCGCAAGGTGATCGAGTAACGATGCTCGGCAAGGGGCGGGATGCTGTGCTCCCATTCTGTGCGCGAAGGCCCAGTCATGAGATAGGCTGACCTTGGCTCGACGACGATGGTCCGGCGGTCCCATTTGTTGCCGCTCTTTCGCCGCAGCCGAAAGCTGCAGGGTGCCAGCAGCGAAACGCCAGCGACGTCTTCGAAGTGAGGCTTATCGCGATGCCAGCCGATACCGGCGCCCGGCTGATACTCATTGATTAGTACCTGCGCGAAAGCCTCGGCTGGCCGGCGCGCAAAGGCCGCGACCTTCTCGCGCACGGGCAGCAGGAAGTCGGGGATCGGCGGCGCCTCGACGACTTCGCGACGGTCATAATCATAGCGCAGGCCGAACCCGACGACGCGCCGGTTTGCCAGATGGCCGTGGAAATCGAACGCCTGGAACGGCAGCCCCTCAAGATGCCGGGCGAGCTCTGTCTCTTCCCGCGGCGTGATCAGGCCGGATTGATAGGCAAAACCTTCAGGCAGGTCCTCCGCAGTCCCAAAGAGATCATGCTGGAATGCCGGAGTGCGACCGGCGGCTTTCGATTTGAGTGGTGGCATTCCGCGTAGATGGTGAAGGCTGGACCGCAAGGCAATATCCAGCCGCTCTTCCGGGCGTGACAGCGGCGGCAATGGCAAGGAACCGCACCATGTCTGGGGATTTGTCTGGCTGAGCAGTCAGGTGCCAACATGGTCGGCCGTCACGCCTTCTTGTTCTGCTCCGCCGGCGCCTTGTCCGGCGCCGGTTCCCAACCAAAGACACTGCGGCCGCCAAGCAGATGCGACTGGTCGAATTCGCCGGCGACGATCTCCTTCAGGCTGGGGCCGGTGACGTATCGCTCGACCTGCCGCGACTGATCGTCGAGCCGCCTCAAGGCGCCGATTTCCTCGTCGCGGCCAAGCCTGGCTTTCTGCACGGCGGACTTCAGCACGCCGATCGTCTCGTCATAGACCTTGAGCGGAACAGGGAACGGGTGCCTGTCCTTGCCGCCATGCGCCAACGAGAAACGGCCGGGATCCGAAAA
Source organism: Mesorhizobium huakuii (assembly GCF_014189455.1). Taxonomy (NCBI): domain Bacteria; kingdom Pseudomonadati; phylum Pseudomonadota; class Alphaproteobacteria; order Hyphomicrobiales; family Phyllobacteriaceae; genus Mesorhizobium; species Mesorhizobium huakuii. The sequence continues at coordinate 4,281,784 of NZ_CP050296.1, read as the reverse complement.
ACGGCACGGCGCGCCATGCACCACTTCTGCGACCAAGGCCAGCGCGCGCACCGTGCGCGCGCCTACGCCGGGAACCAGGAGAAGCTCGGAAAAATCCTCCGGGCCGCGTTCGGCGGCGGCCGCCATGTTTCCATGCAGGCGGCGCATGACGACATCGCTTTCGCGAACATCGTGGTGGGCCGGCATGACCAGATGCGGCAGCAGCGGCTGCTCCGGAGCCGGTGCGGTGCTGGTCTCCAGGGCAGCGAACTCGCGCAGGATGCGGTCCGGCCCAAGATCCTGAAGCAGGTCCAGCTGTCCCTGGCGCGAGGCCTCGGCACGATGATCGGTCAGGTTGACGATCTCACCCTGGTTGGCGCCTTCGATGGCGGCATGCGGCTGATCGACGAAACTCTTCAGACCTTCGGACAGCCAATGGTAGCGGCGTGCCACCTTGCTGTCGCCGTTCATGCCTTGCTGCACCACCACCCAGTCGCCGTCATCGGTGACGATGAAGCCGTGCAGATAGAGGTCGAAGCCGTCCTGAACGGCGGCACTGTCCACCTTGGCGACGAGCCGGCTGACGGTTGCCAGGCGGGTTCCGTCGAAGCCAATGCGCTCGCCGATGGCAGCCAACTCATGCGGGGTTTTGCGCGAATGGGCGCCACGGCCGCCGCAGACATGAATGCCGAGCTCACCCGACAGCGGCGTCAGGCCGCGCTTCAGGGCGCCGACGACGCTGGTCGTGATGCCGGACGAGTGCCAGTCCATGCCCATGACGGCGCCGAAGGACTGGAACCAGAACGGATGGGCCAGGCGCCGAAGCAATTCGTTGCGGCCATAATGATGGATGATCGCCTCGCACATCACGGCGCCAAGGCGCGTCATGCGGTCACCCAGCCATTTCGGCACGCGTCCGCCGTGAAGTGGAAGATCAGCACTGCCCGATCGTTGCGCCACGCCTGTTGCCTGTTCCGGTGTTGTCCACACAGATAGGCATACCAGGCTGCGCAGGAAAGCTTTGAATGCTAACGCTCGAATTGGCCGCAGCGCTTCCCGCTATCTCACCACGCGTTTTTCGAGCTTGCGGGCCAAAGTGCGCCGGTGCAGGCCAAGCCGACGCGCGGTTTCGGAAATGTTGAAGCCGGTCTCGACGAGCGTCTCGTGGATGCGCTCCCATTCGAGGTTCTTGATCGAGGTGGGACGGCTGCTCAGCGAGACGGAAACATCGCCCTCGGCCCGGCCGAAGGCGGCTTCGATGTCATCGGTGTTGGCGGGCTTCGCCAGATAATGGCATGCGCCGAGCTTGATCGCCTCGACCGCGGTGGCGATGCTGGCAAAGCCGGTCAGCACAACGATCCGCATCGACGCATCGCGGGCACTGAGCAGTTTGACGCATTCCAGCCCGGAGCCGCCGGCGCCAAGCTTGAGATCGACGACGGCGTATGCCGGAACCGCTGTTTCGAGGGCGCTAAGCAGTTCTTCCCTGCCGTGGCAGACGACGACGTCGTAGTCGCGCTTTTCGAAGGAGCGTTTCAGCGTCTTCGCGAAGGTGGCGTCGTCCTCGACGATTAACAGGGATCGATCAGGTCTCATGATCATCTCCATCGGTCAGTGCCGCCAGCGGCAGCGAGAGCGTAACACAGGCCCCCTGCTCCATGTTACGCGCCGAAAAGTCGCCTCCCAGCTTTCGAACCACATTGACCACGAGGAAGAGGCCAAGGCCACCGCCCGGTCGTCCCTTGCTCGACATATAGGGCTGGCCGAGTGCCGCCAGAATAGCCTCGTCGAAACCCGGCCCACGGTCGCGCACGGCAATCACCAGTTTCTCGCCCTGCCGTTCGGCGGTAACGCCGACCCAATCGGGCGATGCTTCCTGGGCGTTGTCGAACACGTTGAAGATGACCTGCTTCAGCGCCGTGTCGGAAACGATCTGCTCGTCGGGTTCGAAATCGTTGCTGTACTCCAGATTGAGCGGCTGGCGGCTGCCGCGCCATTCCTGGACAAGATCGTCGATGAAATGGCGGATGCTGGTGCGGATCGTGCCTTCGCCGCGCGCCTGCCCCGAAGACATCAGGATGCCCGACACGATGCTTTTGCAGCGCTCGATCTGCGCCTGCATTTCGGCTACGTCCCCGGCCAGCTCGCGGTTGCGGCTGACGCTGCGCGTCTGGCGCCAGTCGGAGAGGATGACGGAGATGGTCGAAAGCGGCGTGCCCAGTTCATGCGCGGCGCCCGAGGCGAGCAGGCCCATGCGCACAATGTGGTCCTCCTCGGCCGAGTGCTGGCGCAGATCGGCGAGATAGGCATCGCGTTCGCGCAGATTGCGGTTGATGCGCGTCATGAAGATCACGATCAGGCCGGCCGCCAGCACGAAGCTGATGAACATGCCCCTGATATGCAGGGCCAACAGGTCGCTGCCGCCGTGATGCGGGATCGCGATCGGCTGAAACTGGAAGGTGAGGAACACGAAGCAGGCCGAAGCCGCGGCCACCAGGCTCCAGGTCGACCAGGGTGTCAGCAGCGCGGCGCCAAGGGTGATCTGCAGCAGGTAGAGCGACACGAACGGGTTCGAGGCACCGCCGCTCAGGTAAAGCTGGGTCGTCAGCGCGGCCATGTCGAAGATCAGCGCGACGAAGAGCTGCGCGTTGCTGATCGGGCGCTGGCCGCGCGAAGCGAGCAGGCTGAAGATGTTCAGCCCAACCAGGAAAAGCACGACGCTGGCCATCTCCGGCAGCGGCAGCGGGATATCGAACCAGTATTCCGTCACCAGAATGGTCAGCACCTGACCCGCCACCGCCAGCCAACGCAGCTGGATGAGCAGGAGCAGGTTCTTCCTGCTCGCGGCGTCGGGATCCGAGACCGTGCCGCCGTTACCCGCAAGGGATACCGCGAAGGATTTGTCGTTGCGAAGCGTTTGGGTCGGGACGCTCATCGTGCCTGTCCTCGCCGCCAGCGGCGGCCGATGATCGGCGCGGCCAGGGCTGCGGCGAGCATCGCAGCGAGCGTGAACCACGTCAAAGCATAGACCATGTGGCTGTTGCGGAAAGTCACGACGGTCAGGCCGCCGCGCGGCCACCCATCCACGCCGGATGCTTCCGCATCGACGAAATAGGGGGCGACGTTGTTTGTCAGGCCGCGTGCGGTTGCGATGGCGGCGACGTCGCGCGAATACCAGCGATTGCCCGCGACATTGTTGTTGCGCAGGAAGCCACCGCCGGGCTGGCTCATGCGCAACAGCCCGTCAATGACGGTCGACGAAGCGAAGCCGCCGCTCTCTTGTTCGAACTCGGCCTTGCGCTCCTGGGGAATGAAGCCGCGATTGACCAGCACGACGAAGCCACGATCGGTCCGCATCGGCGTCAACACCCAATAACCGCCGCCAAGCTCCGTCACCGCCTGCACCAGCGTGTTGGCGCCGCCAAGAAGGCGACCGGTCAATCGCACATGGCTGTACTCGTAGCCGGTCGTCGTCATCCCGTTCCAACTCTCTGGACCAGGCGCATCGGCAACAGCAGCATGGATGCGCTGGTCGACGCGGGCGATCAGGTCGAGCTTCCAGACCCGCCTTTCCAGCTGCCAGATGCCGAGCCCGAGAAACACCAGCACGCCGAGGAGCCCGAGCAGTGCGAGGAAAAGCCGCGACGCGGGCGATCTGCCGGCGTCCTTTCGTGGCTCGGCGGGCAAGCTGATGTCGGCCTGCCCGATCCGTGTCTCGACAATAGTCCTCCCCGCGCCCGGCGCCGGGCTCATGGCATCTCGCGCATATCGTGAAGCCCCGGCATCATGTTGGCGTTGAGGTGGTACATCACCCAGAGCGAGCCGGTCAGCACGATACCGACCAGGATCAGCGTGAAGATCAGGGCCAACATCGACCATCCGCCCTCCGAAGCGGTGTTCATATGCAGGAAGAAGACCATGTGGACGACGATCTGCACCACCGCGAAGGCCATGATGACGATGGCCGTGGCCTGCTTGTTGTCGATGGCGCCGCTCATGACCAGCCAGAACGGAATGGCGGTCAGGATCACCGACAGGATGAAGCCGATCAGATAGGTCTTGAACGATCCGTGCGCGGCGCCGCCATGGGCGTGGTCGTGACCCTCGGCATGATCATGAGCGCTCATCGCAACATCCCCATCAGATAGACAAAGGTGAAGACGCCGATCCAGACGACGTCGAGGAAATGCCAGAACATCGAGAGGCACATCAGCCGGCGGCGATTGGCCTCGGTAAGGCCGAACCGGGCGACCTGCGTCATCAGCGTCACCAGCCAGACGATGCCGAAGGTGACGTGCAGGCCGTGGGTTCCGACCAAAGTGAAGAAGGACGACAGGAAGGCGCTGCGCTGCGGCGTGGCACCTTCGTGGATCATGTGTGAGAATTCGTAGAGTTCTATCGACAGGAAGGCGAGGCCGAACAGACCGGTCACTGCAAGCCACGCTTGCGTCGCCGCCACCCGGCCCTTGTCCATGGTCAGCATGGCAAAGCCATAGGTGATCGACGAGAAGAGCAGCATGGCGGTGTTGACCGCCACCAGGTCGAGATCGAACAGGTCCTTCGGCGCCGGCCCCGCCGCATAGTTGCCGCCGAGCACGCCATAGGCCGCGAACAGCATGGCGAAGATCAGGCAGTCGCTCATCAAATAGAGCCAGAAGCCGAGCATGGTGCTGCTGCCTTCGGCATGCGCATGCTCTTCTTCCAGATGGAAGACCGGTTCGGTGCCGGCCGTGGTTGCTATCGAAGCCATGCTCAAACCCCGGCCCTGGCGGCGAGGAGCGTCGTCCTCGCCTCCTCCGTCTGCGTGACCTCGGCAGCCGGAATGTGGAAGTCTCTCATATAGTTGAAGGTGTGGCCGATCGCGGTGGCGATGAGGCAGACGAAGCTCAGCGCCGCCAGCCACCAGATGTACCAGATCAGGCCGAAGCCGAGCGCCACGCTGAAGGCCGCCAGGATGACGCCGGTGCCGGTGTTGCTTGGCATATGGATCGGCTTGAAGCCGGAGAGCGGCCTGACGTAGCCGGCCTTCTTCATGTCCCACCAGGCGTCGTTGTCGCGCACGACAGGCGTGAAGGCGAAGTTGTAGGCGGGCGGCGGCGAAGAGGTCGACCATTCGAGCGTACGGCCGTCCCAGGGATCGCCGGTCGGATCGGTCAGGGCCTCGCGCTTGCGGATGGAGACGAAGATCTGGATCAGGAAGGCGGCGATGCCGCAGGCGATCAGGACCGCGCCGAAGGCGGCGATGATGAACCATATCTGCAGCGAAGGGTCATCGAAGACGCGCATGCGGCGCGTCACGCCCATCAGGCCGAGGACATAGAGCGGCATGAAGGCGAACCAGAAGCCGACCACCCAGCACCAGAACGACACCTTGCCCCAGAACGGGTCGAGCTTGAAGCCGAAGGCCTTGGGCCACCAGTAGGCAATGCCGGCGAACAGGCCGAACAGCACGCCGCCGATGATGACATTGTGGAAGTGGGCGATCAGGAACAGGCTGTTGTGCAGCACGAAATCCGCCGGCGGCACCGCAAGCAGCACGCCGGTCATGCCGCCGACAGTGAAGGTGAGCATGAAGGCCATCGTCCACATCATCGGCAGTTCGAAGCGGATGCGGCCGCGATACATTGTGAACAGCCAGTTGAAGATCTTCGCTCCCGTCGGGATCGAGATGATCATCGTGGTGATGCCGAAGAAGGAATTGACGCTGGCGCCCGAGCCCATGGTGAAGAAGTGGTGCAGCCAGACGAGGTACGACAGGATGGTGATGACCACCGTGGCGTAGACCATCGAGGTGTAGCCGAACAGGCGCTTGCCGGAGAAGGTCGAGGTGACCTCGGAAAAGACGCCGAACAGCGGCAGGATGAGGATGTAGACTTCCGGGTGACCCCATATCCAGATGAGATTCACATACATCATCGGATTGCCGCCGAAATCGTTGGTGAAGAAGTTGGTGCCGACATAGCGGTCGAGCGCCAGCAGTGAGAGCACCGCCGTCAGCACCGGGAAGGAGGCGACGATCAGCACGTTGGTGCACAGCGACGTCCAGGTGAAGACGGGCATGCGCATCATCGTCATGCCGGGCGCGCGCATCTTGATGATGGTGCAGATCAGGTTGATGCCGGACAGCGTCGTGCCGACACCCGCCACCTGCAGTGCCCAGATGTAATAGTCGACACCGACGTCGGGACTGTAGCCGATGCCGGAGAGCGGCGGATAGGCGAGCCAGCCAGTGCGGGCGAATTCGCCGACGAACAGCGACGCCATGACCAGGATGGCGCCGCCGACCGTCATCCAGAAGCTGAAATTGTTGAGGAAGGGGAAGGAGACGTCGCGCGCGCCGATCTGCAGCGGCACGACGAAGTTCATCAGACCGGTGACGAAGGGCATCGCCACGAAGAAGATCATGATCACGCCGTGCGCGGTGAAGATCTGGTCGTAGTGATGCGAATTGAGGTAGCCCTCGGAACCGTTGAAGGCGATGGCCTGCTGCAGGCGCATCATGATGGCGTCGGAGAAGCCGCGCAGCAGCATGACGAGGCCGAGCACCATGTACATAATGCCGATCTTCTTGTGGTCGACGCTGGTGAACCACTCGCGCCAGAGGTAGCCCCACAGCTTGAAATAGGTGATGACGCCAAGGAGCGCGATGCCGCCGAGCGCCACCGCGATGAAGGTGGCGACGACGATCGGCTCGTGCAGCGGCAGCGAGTCCAAGGTGAGACGGCCGAAGATGAATTTGGTCAGCGTGTCGGGCATCTTCTGTCTCTCACAATTCGCGCCGCAGCAGGCCGAGCGACGGCGTATCCGCCTCGGCGCGACGGCTCTCGGTCCCGGGCCTGAGCAGCCCTGCCCCGCGCAGCGGGGAAAGATTCCTGGCCGGCCAGTCCGTCGGCGTGGCATCGCTGGCCGCGCGCGCCGCCGCAGCCGCCTCCTCCGCTGTGCAGATGCTGGCGACATAGGACGGATCGTTGCCGAACACCGCGCCACGCCGGGCAAGCTTGTCGTATTGCAGCGGCAGCGTGTTGCGGACACCGGCAAGGCCGAGGCCGCCCTTGGCGTCGATCGACATCATCTCGTTCATGCACATCTTGCCACGCTCGACGCACAGATTGAGGATGGCGCCATAGAGGTCGGGATCGACGGAGGCATAGTGGCGGACCGGCTCGTTCTCGCTCGGCTTTTCGAGTTCGAGATAGTTCTCGCGGCTGAGCGTCGCCGACGCGGTCCTGGCCTGCGCCACCCACTGCTCGAAAGCCTGGTCGGACAGGCCGTGGAAGGCGAAGCGCATGCCGGAAAAGCCGGCGCCGCTGTAATTGGCCGAGAAGCCGCTATAGGTGCCCGGCCGGTTGATGACGGCGTGCAGCTTCGTCTCCATCGCCGGCATGGCATAGATCTGCCCGGCAAGGGCTGGAATGTAGAAGGAATTCATCACCGCCGACGAGGTGATGCGGAAGTCGATCGGCTGGTTGACCGGCGCCGCCAGTTCGTTGACGGAGGCGATGCCGTAGTCGGGATAGATGAAGAGCCATTTCCAGTCGAGCGCCACGACCTCGACCCGGAGCGGCTTGTGCAACTGGGTAACGGGCTGGCCGGGCTCGATGCGGTCGATGCGGCGGTACGGGTCGAGCAGATGCGTGCCGAGCCAGGTCAGCGCGCCAAGGCAGATGATGATGAGCAGGGGCGCCGCCCAGATCACCAGTTCCAGCTTCGTCGAATGATCCCAGTCCGGCGCATAGGTCGCCGAGGCGTTGGACTGCCGGTAGCGCCAGGCGAAGAAGACAGTCAGCGCCATGACCGGGACGATGATGACCAACATCAGCAGGGTCGAGACCACGAGCAGGTCGCGCTGCTGGGCCGCGACATCGCCGGCGGGTGCCAGTACGACCAGATCGCAGCCGCTCAACAGCCCGGCCAGGGGAAACAGAAGCAAGGCTCCAAATCGTTTCATCAAACGCTGCCCTCGATGGACCGCCGCAACCGTTCATGTTGCAGTGCGGTATCGATCAAGGGCTACTGCTCGCGGCGCTGTGGTAACATTGGACAATTTGTCCAATGCCCAGCCGGCATGCCTTTGGCGCAGTGTGCAGTGCACAATGGAACCCTTGGGGAATCCCCAGAATTGGGTCCCGGACACTTCATTCCACGCGGTGGCGACGGATAAGATGGCTCAGACTTCGACTGCCGAAACGAACAGCGAACTGATCGGCTCGCATCATGGCCAGGTCAGCGCCGGTGATATCGCGGTCGGCGTGATCGTCGGCAGGACGTCGGAATTCTTCGACTTCTTCGTCTATGCAATCGCGTCCGTCATCGTGTTTCCCAAGCTGGTGTTTCCGACGCACGATCCGCTTGTCGGCACGCTCTATTCCTTCTGCATCTTCGCGCTGGCCTTCGTCGCGCGCCCGTTCGGCTCGGTGCTGTTCATGGCCATCGACCGCGCCTATGGCCGCGGCGCGAAACTGACGATCGCCCTGTTCCTGCTCGGCACGTCGACCGTCGCCATCGCGTTCCTGCCGGCCTATGGCGACATCGGTGCGGTCGCGGTATGGCTTTTGGCGCTTGCCCGTATCGGCCAGGGGCTGGCGCTCGGCGGAACGTGGGACGGTCTGCCCTCGCTGCTGGCGCTCAACGCGCCGCAGAACCGGCGCGGCTTCTATGCCATGATCCCGCAACTGGGGGCGCCGATCGGCCTCATCGTGGCAAGCTCCCTCTTCGCCTTCTTCGTCGCCAATCTGTCGGCCGACGACTTCCTTGCCTGGGGCTGGCGCTATCCCTTCTTCGTCGCCTTCGCCATCAATGTCGTGGCGCTGTTCGCCAGGCTGCGCATTGTCGTCACGCCCGAATTCTCGAAACTGTACGAGAGTGGCGACCTGCAGCCGACGCGCATAAGGGACACGATCCGGGCCGAGGGCCAGAACGTCGTCATCGGCGCCTTCGCACCACTGGCGAGTTTCGCGCTGTTTCACATGGTGACGGTGTTTCCGCTTTCCTGGGTGTTCCTGTTCACCAATGAGGGGCCGGCACGCTTCCTGATGATCGAGGCGGTGAGCGCGCTGTTCGGCATCGCGGCCATCGTCGCATCGGGGCCACTGGCCGATCGCGTCGGACGCCGTGCGCTGCTCGGCGGTTCGGCGATCGCCATCGCGACCTTCAGCGGCTTTGCCCCGCAGCTTCTGGACGGCGGCGCCATCGGCGAGGCGCTGTTCATGGTGTTGGGCTTCATCCTGCTGGGGCTGAGCTTCGGGCAATCGTCGGGCGTCGTCGCCTCGAGCTTTTCCCGGCAGTATCGCTATACCGGCTCGGCGATCACCTCGGATCTGGCATGGATGTTCGGCGCCGGCTTCGCGCCGCTCGCAGCCCTGCTGCTCGCCGGCAATTTCGGCCTCATCGCCGCCGGTGCCTATCTGCTCTCAGGTGCTGCCTGCACATTGCTTGCGCTGTGGATCGACGGGCGCCGCCCGGCCGCGGACCGTCAGCCCGACTGATCGGCCAGTTCGCTATTACGGGGAGTGCGGCCGACGGCACGGGCGATCTGGGCCGCATTGCTATGCTCGCCTACCTGCCCCATTCGGCATTCGTATTTTCCCCAGAACCACAAAAATGGAATGGAGCACCCTGCCGGCCAACCGGCCAGCAGCTAATATTCGACATTGCCTCGGGACCATGCAGGAAGCCTACAAATGTCTGCGCAAGCTGCGAATGTCGTCAGTCTGGATGCCTTCCGTCATGCCCGCAATGCACAGCATTCGACGCGTTCGCCGGAGGCACCGCTCATGATGCCCGGTGCGCCGGTCGCCTGGGTGCCGGTCTGGTTCATGCCGGTCTATTGGGTCGGTACGCCGTCGACGCTGAATTGACATCGCCGTGGCGGACGCCTTTTCGAATGTCATCGAACTTGCCGACAGCGGGGACGCCGCCAGTGAACTGCCGCAGGTCCTGGGACGCAATCTGCGCAGGCTGAGAACTCGGCAAGGCCATTCGCTCGAACGGTTGGCCAAGCTGTCGGGTGTCAGCCGCGCCATGCTCGGCCAGATCGAGACCGGCCGAAGCGCTCCCAGCATCAGCCTGTTGTGGAAGATCACGACGGCTCTGGGCGTTCCCTTCGCGACATTGCTCGACAGTCAGAAGGTGCAAGGAACCTTGGTCCTGCGCCGCCAGCATGCGAAAATCCTGACGTCGGTCGACGGCAAATTCACATCGCGGGCCTTGTTTCCTTTCGACGCGGAACGGAAGGTCGAGTTCTACGAGTTGCGCTTTGCGGTCGGACACACCGAAAACGCCGAGGCGCATGCTCCAGGCACGATCGAGAACATCATCCTGGCCAAGGGCCAACTCGAGATCCGGGCGGGCCAGGAGGCGCCGCATCACCTGTCCGAAGGCGATGCCATCCTGTTCGAAGCGGATGTCCCGCACAGCTACAGGAATACCGGCGACAGCGAGACCATCGCCTACCTCGTCATGACTTATGTCGAGGCCGTCGGATAAACAAAAAGGGGCCGGCGAGCCGACCCCCTTCAAAGACAAAGCGGTGGCGATCAGGCCATCGAGCCCATCATCATCATGCCGCCGCACATCATCATCATCGGCATGCCGGCGCCGTTCATGGCCATCATGCGCTTGCAGCATTCCATGAACATGTCCTTCGAGGCGTCGTTCATCGGGGTCATTTCGCAGACCATGCCGGTGGCGGTCATCTTGCAGGTCATCATGCACATCATCGCGGGCATCATGCCCTGCATCGGCATCCCGCCTATCATCATCGGGTTCATCTGCATGCCGCCCATCATCGGGTTCATGCCGTTCATCATCGGCATCATGCCATTCATCATCGGGCTCATCATCATCGGCATCATATTGTTCATCATCGGCATCGGCATCGGCTGCATCTGCATTGCGGGATTCATGATCTGCTCCGTCTGGTTGAGAGACGTCCCGCAGCGGCAGGCCGTCGATGGCGGAGCTCTACGCCGCGAAATCCCGCTTCGACAACATCAATTCCGGAGCGCACGTCGCTTTCCTCCGCTACAACGGAGGAAATGTCCGTGGCATTGGAAAAACGCCCTTCAGCCGACGCTTCCCATGCTCAATATGCCTTCCAATTGAGCATCGATTACCCGGATTCACTGCGGAATTGGCACGGGATTTTGCCAAACGGGGTCGCCGTAGAAACCGTCCATGACGCTCGACACGCTTCGCTCGACACGATTATTGCGCGACCCGCACGATGAGCTTGCCAAAGTTCTTGCCTTCGAGAAGCCCGAGGAAAGCCTGCGGCGCATTCTCCAGGCCATCGACGATATCTTCCCTGTAGCGGACCTGGCCGGACGCGATCCACCCGGCCATCTCGCGATAGAAGGCCGGGCGCTGGTCGACAAATTCGCGCTGGATGAAGCCCCTGATCGTCAGGCTGCGGTGAAGCACCTGCTGCATCAGCGTCGGCAGCCGGTCGGTACCGGAAGCAGCGACGGTGTTGTATTGCGCGATCAAGCCGCAGACAGGCACGCGCGCGAACTCGTTCAGCAGGGGAAACACCGCATCCCAGACAGGACCGCCGACATTCTCGAAATAGACGTCGATGCCATCCGGGCAGGCCGCCTTCAACTGCTCGGCGAAATTCTCGGCCCGGTGATCGACGACCGCGTCGAAGCCGAGCTCGTGGCGCACGAAGGCGCATTTGTCGGCGCCGCCGGCGATGCCAACGGCGCGCGCGCCCTTGATACGTGCGATCTGGCCGACAGCCGAGCCGACCGCGCCACTGGCCGCCGCCACGACCACAGTCTCGCCGGCCTTTGGCTGGCCTATCGTGAGCAGGCCCGCATAGGCGGTGAAGCCCGGCATGCCGAGCACGCCAAGCGCGGTGGTGACGGGTGTCGCCACAGGGTCGAGCTTGCGCAAGCCGACCCCGTCGGACAGGGCGAAATCCTGCCATCCCGAGTGGGACAGCACGATATCGCCTTCAGCGAAATCGGCATGGCGGGATCTGACGACACGCGCAACGGTGCCGCCTTCCATCACGCCGTCGATCTCGACCGGCTTGGCGTAGGATCTGGCGGCGTTCATACGGCCGCGCATATAGGGGTCGAGCGACAGATAGAGGATCTGCAACAGCAATTCGCCCTCGCCCGGTTCGGCGATCCCGACGGACTCGATGCGGAAATCGCTCGGCTTCGGCCGGCCTTGCGGTCGCGCCGCCAGCACGATGCGGGTGTTCGTCCCAGTCGACATTGGGTGCTCCCTTCGAACGACGTTCTACGCGAAGATCCTATCGTATGGCGAGGCACATTGGTGATCGGCTCAAGGTCGCCGGGCAACACCGATCCAGTCTAGCCGCGCGGCGGGGATGAGGCCGTAATTGTAGAAATTGATGCCATCGACATCGGATGCCAGCGCAGGCTTCACCTTGGCCGCAAGCATGTCGGGGCCGGCCATTTCCGGATAGAACAACCGATAGCCGGCGCCGAGGAATTTTTCCGCGCCGAGTGCTGCCCGGCCGGCCGCTATCAGGCTCGCGACATCGGCGACCTGCATGTCGTAGGCACACAGGATCGCCCCGTCGCAGACCTTGCCCAGTGCCGCCAGATCGCAGCCGCCAAGCCAGCCGTCCTTCAAGTCGATGATGACGACGGCCGTCCTGGGGTCAGCAACCTCGCGCAATTCCGCAACCAGGCTGGTCACCGGCTCGAACCGCCAGTCGAGATAGGCGTGGAGTTCCGGCCAGGGCCGAAACGTCTCGAGGCCGCTCGCCGGAAAATCCGGAAACCGCCGCTGCGGCACCGCGCGCTCGCAGGTCTCGGTGATCCATTGGCGGACCAATTTGCGCGCCGGCTCGCCATCTATTCCCGCGCCGGCGGCCCGGGCCAGGCAGGACGGGCAGAAGCACAGAGACAGCAGAAAATCGTCCTCCGGCGTCAGCCCGACACCATCCTTCTCGTGATGGTATTCGTGGGCGAAGCCCATGAAGGACGGGCTCTCAAGCTCGATCCTGTCCGGCCTGTAGCTGTGCGAGATATCGGCGACCAACGCACGGACATAGGCGCGCGCATCCGGATGCGAGGGACAGAGATTGTAGTAATTGGCATCGCCAAAGGCGTTGCGGGTGACGGCCTGCGGATGAAGCATGCCAAGCCGCGTATTGTGCAGGCAGACCGTCCAGCAGGAAACGCCGAGCCCACCAGCCTCACGCCTGCGGACGAGGTCGCGAAGTACGTCGCCGCCCTGCGTGATCACGTCGGCAACCTTTGGCTGGATGGCGAGCCCGGCCCAACGCGACGGCGTCGGCTTGAAATAGATCGTGCCGTCTTCGGGAAAATAGGCTTTGCGGCGCGGGCTGCGCGGCTGCAGGAAGCGGCCGGCATGGTAGGAAGTGGCGAGGCTGATCATGTTGAGCCCGGCGCGCTCGGCGAGATCGCGCTCGACAGTTTCCAGGCCCAGGTCCTGGACATCCCAGGGGTAGGTCCACATGGACAATTGTTGCATGGAATCCTCGTGGATGTTTTGCGGAACTATTCTGTCAGCCGTCGACCGGCTCGGCGACCTGCATGAGGCAGTCACCCGCCTCGCACATCGTGTGCAGCCGGCGCGAAAGCACGATGCCGTCTTCGGCGAAATGCAAGGCTTCCTCGGCGACATCGAGTCGCTCAAGATCGTGATACCAACCGGCCAATTGTCCGGCGTCGACGCTGTCGCCCAGCCTGACGGCAGGTTCGAACCAGCCGCGGCGGGTGGCGTAGATGCCCTGACTGTGCCGCGACAGCGAAAGCAGCCGCGTCGGCGCCGGAGGCTTTGATGCTGGCCCGAGAACCGGTGCGTCGATCACACCCAGCGCCATCATCAAACTGTCGAGCGCGCGAGCCGTAATCGCCATCGTATCGACGGTGGCAGTGCCGCCGCCGCCGAACTCGCCGCTGACGCCGATGGCGCCGGCACGCCGCGCCGCGCCCATGGAGGTCGGCGAAGCCTCACCATTGTCGGCCACGAAGCCGTAAGGCATGCCGAGCGTGCGCATCAATTCGACGCCACGAGCGTGGCGGTCGGGATCGCTGTTGCGCTCGACCAGCGCTGTCGGCAGATGTTCCATCGAGGTGCCGCCCGAATGGATGTCGAAGACGACGTCATGGCGGGGAAAGAGCTCCGTCTCCAGGAAATGCGCCAGCCGGCCTGTCGGCGTACCCGACGGATCGCCCGGGAAAGCGCGGTTGAGATTGCCGCCGTCGAGCGGCGAGCAGCGTTTGGCGGCCATCACCGCCGGCACGTTGGCCATCGGCAGGATGGTGACGCGGCCTTTGATCCGCTTCGAATCGAGCCGGCGCACCAGTCTGGCCAGCGACAGCTCGCCTTCATATTCGTCGCCGTGATTGCCGGCCATCAAAAGCAGCGATGGGCCGTCGCCATTGCGGATCAGGCAGATCGGCACCTTGACCTGGTAGTAGGGCGAGCGGTCGATCGAGAACGGAATGCTGAGATGGCCTGATGTCTTACCATCGCGGTCGAAGTCGAGCGTGTAGACGAGGCCGGTGTGCATGGTTCAGACCGCCGCCACCGCGGTGACTTCGATGCGCAGGTCAGGATCGGCAAGACGCGCTTCAACGCAGGCGCGCGCCGGCAGGCGCTCGGGGTCGACCCAGGCGTCATAGATGCTGTTCATGGCATCGAAATCGCCGATCTGCGGCAGGAAGATGTTGACCGCCACCAGCTTCGACTTGCTGGTGCCGGCCTCGGCGAGGAGCGCGTCGATCTTGGCCAGCACGTCACTGGTCTGGGCTTCGATGCCGGCCTTGCGGTTGTCGGGCACCTGGCCGGCTATGTGCACGAGGCCGCCATAGACGACCGCCTGCGACATGCGGGAGCCGGACTGGAAATACTTGATCATATCGCATCCTTTCAGTTTGTTTTGCCGGGGCCGGCGCGGATCCGGTCAGCCGAAATAGGTTGGGAAGGCATGGCGGACATGTCCGGTCTCATCGAGGCCGAAGATGACGCGGTAACGGTCGAGGCAGGTGCAGGGGTGCGAGATGCCGAACTCGACGACATCGCCGACAGCCAGATCCGTACCCGGTTCCAGCGCCAGGAAGGCATGCTGGTCGTTGAGCTTGACGACCTTGGCATCCACCGGCGCGGCAGAATGCAACTGGCCGGCGCGATGAATCGCGAGCGGAACCGCAAATCCCTGATCGAACGACACGTCGCGCATGCCCATGCCGCAGATCGCAAGACCCGGCTCCGGCCGCGACAGCACTTCGGCCCACAGCCGCAGCGCCGGGCGGAACGATTGCCGCGCGGAGGCTTTCTCGCCACCGATGACGAATCCTTGGCGGGCGTCGAGCACACCGAGCGAGCGGTCATAGGTTCCGTGGTCATGGAAGAAGATGGCGCCGCTGCGCAGCACCAGTGTCGCATTGCCATCGCGCGAGACGACAGGCGACAGCGCGGCGACAACCTTGTCGAAGAAGATCGAGCCGCCGGCTGTCACCACCAGCGGGGCCTCGCCGCCAAGGCGAGCGCGCAGCCGCAGGAACATGTCCGAAATCATCGCCAGCAGGTCTGATATCACCGCGTCGGTGCGGCCGGCGTCGGGCTGCGCGGCGGCGCCCTCATAGGTCGCGACGCCGGCGATCAGCAGGCGGCCACCGGTCGCCATCACCGCATCGGCGATCGCCTCGGCTTCAGCCGTGGTGCGCGCGCCGGCCCTGCCCGCGCCCAGTTCGACCAGCACGCGCAAGGGAGCAAGCGCGGCATGGGCACGCCAGGCCCCGGCCAGCGCATTGACGGCGTCGACCGAGTCCACGAACACGAGAATCTCGACATCCGGCCAGGCGCCGGCGAGTGTTGCCAGACGGCTGGCGCCACCGCTGCCGCCAACCTCGTTGGCGATGATCAGCCGGGAAAGCCCGGCCTTGAGCATCACCGTCGCCTGGCGGATATCGGCGACCGTCGTGCCCCAGGCGCCGGCCTCGACCAGCGACCGGGCCAGGTCGGGCGCCATCGGCGTCTTGGCATGCGGTGCGACCGCGACGCCCTGTTCGCTGATATAGCGCAGGAACAGGTCGCGATTGGCCGCGAACGCCGCCTCGTCGAGGGTGAGCACGGGCAGCGCCATGCGGCCATCGGCCGGACGCCAGCCCTGCTGTCCGACGAGGCTAAGTCCAGCCCGGCCGTGCCGGGCGGCACACCGCGGATGCGGTCGTCGAGGACAAAATTTTCGCGCACGCCAAGCAGCGGGACTGGTGAGTTTTGCGTCATCCGATGCTACCCCTTTTCGCCGTCGCGAAACGACAGCCGGGCCGGCTTCCCGCCCAGCTCATGCATGAGAGACTTCCGTGCCAAAACCCTATTCCGGACCGATCGTCGATGCCCACCATCATCTCTGGGATCTTGGCCTTGGCCGGCACCCGTGGTTGGCGGCGACCGCCGGCGAACGCGGCGGCCTGGGCGAGCTCGGCCCGTTGCGCCGCAACTATCTTCCGCAGGATTTTTCGCGCGACGCCGCCGGGCACGATGTCGTTGCCACCGTCCATGTTGAAGCCGGCTGGGCGAGCGATGACTGCGTCGGCGAGACGCGCTGGCTGGAAACGCAGGACAAGTCGCAAGGCGTGGCGGCCCGCTATGTCGTCCGCGTGCCGCTGGCGAGCCCCGGGGCGCCGGCGCTGATCGAGGCGCAGGCTGCCTTCGATCGCGTCGTCGGCGTGCGCGACATATTGAGCTGGGACCCTGATCCTACCCGGCGCTTCGCTGCGCGAGACGGCATCATGGACGAGCCGGCATGGCGCGCCGGCCTGGCCTTGCTCGGCGCTCACCAACTCGCCTTCGACCTGATGGTGTTCCCGCGCCAGCTTGCCGATGCTGCCCGGCTGGCGGCGGCGTTTCCCGGCCAGCAATTCGTCCTCAACCATTGCGGCAGCCCGATCGACCGCGACGCCGAGGGCATGCGACGCTGGCGCGAAGGACTGCGCGCCCTGGCGCGCCACGAAAACGTCGCCGTGAAGATTTCGGATCTGGTCGCCTATGATCACAACTGGACGCTCGACAGCCTGCGGCCGGTGGTGCTGCATTGCATCGACTGCTTCGGCAGCGATCGCGCCATGTTCGGCAGCGATTTTCCGGTCGCCGGCCTGCACGCTTCGTTTGATGACATATACGACGGCTTCAAGACCATTGCGGCGGACCTTTCCACAGACGAGCAGGCAGCCCTGTTCTTCGGCAATGCGAAACGGATTTACCGGCTGGACGAATTGTCATCGGCGAGCCTGCTCCCGGCCTGAGAGCAGCAGCAGGCCGAGGATCAGTGATCCGAACAGGATGCTGCGCCAGCCGGGCGATGCGTTGACGACGGTGATCAGCGCGGTGATCGTGACCAGCAGGACCGCGCCCGGGATGGTGCCGGCATAGGTGCCGAGCCCGCCGAGGATCGAGGTGCCGCCAAGCACCACGGCAGCGATCGAAGCCAGAAGATAGGGATCGCCGATCCCGACATAGCCTTGTCCGTTCATGCCCAGCACGAGCACGCCCGCGAGGCCCGAGGTGAAGCCGCTGATGCCGTAGACGGCGAGCGTCGTCGAAGCCACCGGCACCCCCGACAGCGAAGCGGCGAGCGGATTGGCGCCCATGGCGAAAATGCGCGCGCCGAATGGCGTCGCATGCATGACCGTCAGCACAATCGCCGAGACGATGACCCACAGGACAATACCTGCCGGAATACCGGCCGGCCGCGCATTGCCAAGCCAGTGCACCAGCGGGTTTTCAGCGGTCACGGGCGCTGCCGCCGGCAATGATGATCAGCAGGCCCTGCAGGAAGGTCGCCATGGCCAGCGTCATGATCATCGGATGAACGCGCAGCAACGCCACGCCGAGCCCATTGACCGCACCGATCACAGTGGTCAGGACAAGGACAGCGAGGACGGAGGCAAGCCCGGTGGGATCCGCTGGCCACGACAGCAGCGGCAGGCTGATGGCGCTGACGGTGACGATCGCCGCGACCGAAAGGTCGATACCGCCGGCGATCACGACAAAGGTCTGGCCGGCCGCGACCAGCCCGATGACGGCGCCGAGTTCGACCAGATAGCGCAGATGGCCATAGGCGCCGAAGCCGCGCGAGGCGAAGCTGGCCCCGATCCAGACGGCGGCGACGATGACAACGGTCAGGAACGGCCGGCTGCGCAGGATCGCCAAGGCGCGTTTACCGCCTACACTCTCATTCCATGCCGTCATTGCTGCACCTTGCGGAATTGCGGTATGGCAACCGCCCCGATGATGATGAGGCCCTGGGCGACATATTGCGCGACCGGGGTGAAGCCGAGGAAGAACATGACGCTGATCATCAGGCTGAGCAGCAGGCTGCCGGCGAGCGCGCCGCGCATCGTGCCCTGCCCTCCGAGGAAGCCGATGCCGCCGAGCACGGCGGCGGCGATCGAGTTCAGCGTGAAGGCCGTGCCGATGACCGGATCTCCCGATCCCGTCTGCGCGGCGACAAACAGGCCGGCGCCCGTGGAGAGCAAGCCACTGATCGCATAGGCAGCGACGCGCGCGGCGTCGACCGGGACGCCGGAGCGATAGGCGCCGACCGGATTTTCGCCGGCGGCATAGAGGCTCAACCCAAGCGGCGTGGCGAGATAGAGCTTCCACAGCAAGACGATCGCCATCAAAAGCACGAAGGCCGCCGGCGTGTTGCCGGCAAGCAGATCGGACAGCCATGCCGGAATGGCACCACCCGGCCTGGGCAGGACCAGCAGTGCCGCGCCGCCTATGATGAAGGAACCGGCAAGCGTCACAACGATCGCCGGGAGGCGAAGCCTGACGACGATGAAGCCGGTCGCCGTGCCGATACCGAGGCCGGTCAGCGCCACAGCGGCGGCGCCGCCCGCGACGCCGAGCGGGCCGGCCATCGTCGTCGCGGCGATGACCGCGCCAAGGCTGACGGTGGCGCCGATCGCCAGGCTGATGCCGCCGGTGAGCATGAGGATCGCCTGCGCCATCGCGACCAATGCCAGCGGGAACCAGCTCTGGGTGAATTTGGCGAAGCCGGAAGCCGAAAACAGGCCCGGAAACAGAACACCATAGGCAACGAGAAACGCCAGCACGACGATGAACAGGCTGCGCACGCCGATGTTGCGGCGCATCTGCACTGGCCAGTAGAGGGCGCCGGCGGACTTTGCGGGGGAAACAGTGCTCATGCCGCGACCTTCCGGTCCTCGGCGCCCATCGCCGCCGATACAATGGTCTCCTCGCTCAGCGCCCCGCGCTCGAGCGTGGCGACGATACGGCCCTCACGCACCACCGCGACGCGGTCGCACAGATGCACCAGTTCCGGTGTGTCGGAACTGAGCAGCACGACGGCCTTGCCGGCGGCGGCGAAGGCGCGAAGCATCAGGTAGATTTCGCGCTTGGTCTCGACATCGACGCCGCGCGTCGGGTCGTTTAGCAGAAGCACGAGCGGGTCGTGCGGCATCCATTTCGCCAACGCCACCTTCTGCTGGTTGCCGCCGGAGAGAGCCTGTGCCGCTCGGGCGAGATCGCCCTTGATGCCGAGCTGGGCGGCAAGGCCTCTGGCCGTCTCGCGCTCGGCCCGGCGGCTGCGCAGCTTCAGCGCCGGCAGTCTGGCGAAGGCGGGCAACATCATGTTGGTGATGATGGGATGGATCAGGTGCAGGCCTTCACGCTTGCGATCGGCCGGCACATAGGCAAGGCCAAGCGCATTGGCTTTCGGAACGCCGCCGGGCAGCCCCGGGACACCATTGACGCTCGCCGATGCGGTCCTGGCCGGAATCGCGCCGCAAAGTCCGAGCAGCAGATCTTCCTGCCCCTGCCCGACCAGGCCGCCAATGCCCAGCACCTCGCCCGTCCTGACGTCGAGATCGACGTCGCGCATCAGGCCCGCCGAAAAATTGCGGACCGAGATGGCGTCGGCCGGAGACCTGGAAGTCTGCCATTGCGGAAAGAGATCGCCGGGGTCGCGGCCGACCATTAGGCGCACAAGCCCGGCGGCGTCGGTTCCCGCCAGCGAGCGGTCCGCAGTGCAGATGCCATCCTTGAGGACGGTGACATGCTGGCAGAGCGCCATCACCTCGTTCAACCGGTGCGAGATGTAGAGAATGGCGATGCCTTGGCCGCGCAGCCGTTTCAGCAGGTCGGTCAGGATTTTCGTCTCCGTCGCCGACAGCGACGAGGTGGGTTCGTCGAGGATGAGCACGCGTGGCTTGCGGTAGAGCGCCTTGGCGATCTCGACCATCTGCCGGCGGCCGAGTGACAGATGCCCGACAGGCGTCGACAGCGGCTCATGCAGCCCAACCAGTTCGCACGCCGCCCTGGCCCGGGCGGCAAGCGCGGTGTAGTCGATCAGGCCGAGCCGCCTGGGATAGGCGCCGAGGCCGATGTTTTCGGCAATCGACAGGCTGGCCGTCAGGCTGAGCTCCTGCTGCACGACGGCAATGCCCGCCTGCCGGGCAAGCGCCGGCGTCATGCGCGACACCGCCCGCCCTTCGACCTCGACGGCCCCGCCATCCGGGCGCAACGCCCCGGACAAGAGGTTGATCAGCGTCGACTTTCCCGCGCCGTTCTCGCCGAGCAGCGCATGCACGCGGCCCGGCTGGAGAGCGATGGAGACGTCGCGCAGGACGGGGTTGCCGAAGAAAGACTTCGACACCCCCCGCGCCGCGAGCAGCGGAGCCGTGGTCATCAACGCTACAACCCTTCCGGCTTATTTCTGGGCAGCAGCTTCTTGAACAGCTCCTCATCGTAGGGCGAATAGATGTAACCGTCAGCCGGGAAATCCTTCGCACGGGCGAGATATTCGTCGATGTTGGAATTGTCGATCACCGGCAGCGGGATCTTGACGAAGGCCGGCACGTCCTTGCCCTCCAGCGCCTGGACGGCGGTGTAGGCGGCGAAGGCGCCAAGCCAGTTCGGCTGCATGGTTGCCCAGCTCTTCAGGCCTTTTTCCTTCCACAGTTCGAGGAACTGGCGTGCGTTCTCGCCGGTGATCGGCACCTGCTCGCGGCCCTGCTTGTCGAGGGCCAGAACCGCGCCGGCCGACAGCGCGCCGCCAAGCGATAGAATGCCGTCGATCTCGGGGTTGGCGAAGAGCAGGCTGGTCACGGCTTCCTGGGCAGGCGCGACATTGTAGGGCGTGTTGGTCTCGGCAAGCACCTTCACGTCGGGATGGGCCTTCAGCTCGGCATCGGCACCCTTGCGCCGGTCATCGCTGACCGAAACGCCAGCCGGGCCATTGAGGATCAGGATCTTGCCCTTGCCGCCGATGGCGTCGATCAGGAACTTGGCCGCCTGATCGCCCCACTGCGAGGAATCGGTGTTGACCTTGGCGGTCACCTTGTCGGTGTCGACGAGGCTGTCGAAATTGATGATGGCGATGCCCTTGGCGCAGGCGTCAGCCAGCACGCGCGCCGGCGCCGTCGACGAGCCGGCGATCAGGATGATGGCGTCAACATTGGAATCGATCATCGACTGGATCTGCTGGATCTGCACATTGGCATCGCCCTGGGCGTCGGTAACGACCAGCTTGTCGACCAGCCCCTGCTTCTTCAGCGTCTCCACCTCGGCTTCGATCGTGCCCTGCGTCTGCTTCATCCAGGTCGGCACCGAATAGATGTTGGCCCAGCCGATCGTATAGGGGCCTTGCGGTCGCCCTTGATGCAGTTGGCGGCGGCATTGGCCTGCGAACCCGCGCCCAGGCTCAGCACGAGACCGAGGCAAAGGGCGCTGGCGGATGCGAAAAACGGCGATTTCATCATGACTGTTCCCTTCTGAGGTTGTGTCCGGACGTGCGGGGTCGGGACGAGCAAACCCGCCGGTTGCCGGGCTCGGAAACCGTCTGTTTTTCGTCAGGACTTTCTGCGTCAGGCTCGTTAATTTGTCCGGTATTTCAGACACTATGTCTGTATATCGGACAAAAGGGATGCTAGACTGAGCCTTGACATCTTTCAAGCGTCTTGAGACGAGGGCCGAAATGATTTTTGGACGGCTGACATGAGCGACGGCGTGGCTGATTTGATCGAGACGGATGCCGGCAAGGATGCGCGCCCCGGCGAGCGGCGGCGCGGCATCGACCGCGTCATCATGCTGCTCGAGGCGCTGCTGAAGCACCGCGCGCCGATGCGTGTCGGCGATATCGCCAAGATGATCGGCGCACCACGCTCGACCACCTACGAGATCGTCAACAGCCTGCTCGAGGCCGAAATGCTCGAAAATGTCGGGACGGAGGGCTACGTCTATTTCGGCCGCTCGATGCATCTGTTCGGCTGGGCCTATTCGCATCACAATGCCCACTACCGCCGCATCATCGAGACGCTGGACCGGCTGGCCGTGGAGACCGGCGAGACCGTCCAGCTGTGCGGCCTGCGCGGCAACAAATATGTCGTGCTCGACTGCCGCGATTCGCCAGGCCCCTTCCGCATCTCGAGCGATGTCGGCGTCGAAGTGCCGATCCCGTGGACGGCATCGGGGCGGCTGCTGCTCGGCCATATGAGCGAGCAGGAGCTGCGCGATTTCATCCCGCCCGGTGACTACACGCTGCCCGACGGCCGCGTCATCGCGCCGGCCGAGTTCTTCGCCGATGTCGCCACGGCGCACCAGCAAGGCTATAGCGAAACCGCGGCTCTGGCCGACCGTTTCACCTGGTGCATGGCCGCGCCCATCCGCGATGGCCACGGCGCCATCAACAAGACACTGTGCTTCGTACTGCCTATCGACACGCCCGAGCCGCGGCGCAACCAGTTGCTCGATCTGCTGCGCGAACGCGCTCGCACGCTGTCGCTGACCGACAGCTGAGAGAGCCGCCGTCGCGCCAGGCTCTCCTCAGCCTGCCGGGCTGAGGACGCCGTGGCCGGGCTCAGCCCCGCTTCGGGATCTGGATATCCTCGAGCAGAAGCGTCAGCGCCATGGCGACGAAGTAGAGCGCCGCCACCCAGAGGAACATCACGTTGAAACCACTCGAATAGTGGCCGAGGACCACGTCGCGGATCGTCGGCGGCAGGCTCGACGCCAGATGCGGGTTCAGCCCAGTCAGGCCGTCTGGCAACAACGCGGCGGCATCGGCCGGAAGCTCTGAAGTCTGCCGGTTCAGGGCCCAGGTCATCACCGCGCCGTTCAGCGCCAGTCCCAATGACGCTCCGATCGTCCGCGCCTGGGTGATCAGCGACGTCACTGCGCCGATGTCCTTGAGCGGCGCCGCGGCCTGGATCGCCACGATCAGCACCTGGAACTGCAGGCCCATGCTGATGCCGAACAGGCCCATCATCACCGCCAGCACCCAGATCGGCGTGTGCGAATTGATGAAGACAAAACCGATCATCAGCAGCCCGCCAATCCCCATCGCCACCACCGGCATCCATTTGTAGCGACCGGTCGCGGCAATCACCCGCCCGGCCACGATCGAGATGACCATCGAGGTCAACGACGCCGGCAGGAACAGGAAGCCGACCTCGGCCGGACTGAGACCCGTCAGCGTCTGCATGTAGAGCGCGAAATAGAAGAACATGCCGAGCGTCACCGATCCGGCGACCACCGACACTCCCGAGACGATGCGCACCGTCGAGATGCCGAACAGCCGCAAGGGCACGATCGGCTCCTCGGCCCGCCGCTCGACCACGATGAACGAGGCGATTGCCGCCAGCGCGAGGACCGGCAGCGCGAAGGTGAGCAAATCCGGCCCGGCAGGGTCGAGCACATGATAGCCCCAATAGACGATTGCCGTGGTGCCGATGGCCAGCAGCAGGCCGCCGAGATAGTCGATGCGGTGCCGCTTCTCGTTGAACCGGCTGCGCATGGCGAATGCCAGGATCGCCAGCACGACAATGCCGATCGGCAGATTGACCAGGAACACCCAGCGCCAGCCAAACAGGCTGGTGATATAGCCGCCGGCCAAGGGACCGAGGACCGACGACAGCGCGAACACCGCCGAACTGTAACCTTGATATTTGGCGCGGTCGCGTGGCCCGAACAATTCGCCGATCATGGCGAAGGCCGAGACCATCAGGCCACCGCCGCCGATACCTTGCAGGACACGCGCGGCGATCAGGCTCTCCATCGACCAAGCCATGCCGCAGACCAGCGAACCCAGCAGGAACAAGGTGATCGCCGTCAGCACCACGTTCTTGCGGCCATACATATCGCCGAGCTTGCCGTAGAACGGCGAGACGGCGGCGGTCGACAGCAGGTAGGCGGCGCCGACCCAACCGAACAGATGCAGATTGCCGAGTTCGCCGGCAATGGTGGGCAAGGCGGTGACGACGATCTGCATGTCGATGGTGGCCATGAACATGGCGATCAGCGCGCCGAAATAGACGATCAGCGTGGTAAGGTCGGGTCTGGCTTCAGTCTCTATGGGCGCCGCATCCGGAAGGGTCGAGTCGAGAGTCATTGCTATCTCCGCAAGCTGGGCGCAGTTTATGTGCTCATGGCAGATATATGTCAATATCAAATATATGCTATCAGCATACAGTTGACATCAGCATATATTTTTGCTAGCGCGCTCTAATATGAGCAGCAACGATACCGAGACTGGCAAACCGGACCGATTTTCCGCCCTGTGTCAAACGCGTGGCGATCAGGACCTCGCGGATCTGGCGCGCGGCAGTGGCCTGTCCGAAGCGGCGGCCGACGCCGTCGCCGCCATCGATGCGGTGATGGCCAAGGTGCGCCGCTCCGTCCAGCGCCGGGATTTCGGTCGCCTGATACTGGCCCGCATCGATCCCTCGCTGGAAGTAAGCCATCTCGATGCGATTATCGCACTCAGCGCGGGCGCCGGCGACACCCCGCAGGACGAGGTGACGGTCGGCATCATCGCCGAGCGCATGGGGATCGACCCCTCCCGCGCCAGCCGCATCTCTGCCGATCTCGTCGAGCGCGGCTACGCCTTCCGCGTCGCATCGCAACTCGATGCCCGGCGCATTTGCCTCAAACTCACCGCAAGGAGCGAGCGCCTGGTGACGGCGGTGCGCCAGACCAAATGGCGGATTTTCGCCGGGGCACTGGCGCAGTGGGACGAGCAGGACCTAGTGACGTTCGCCACCTTGCTGGAACGCTTCGCGGGTTGGGCCACCGACGAGGATGGCATGCGCAGGGCGGCCGATGCCGTCAAGCAGGTGATGGACGAGACGGAACTGGTGTAGGCCTGCCGGGGGGTATCGACCGCCCGCCATAGCCAAGTCGACACCTGTTACCCATGAATTGGCCGCCGGTATGACGTGGTGCGATGCATTGCATCGTTCGAAAAGGCGTTCGATCCGGCTAATTTCACCAAGCATGCGCAAAGACCTGTTCGGACGATCAAAGCGAGTCGTAAACGGCGTCGATTAACCGCTTGCGGCGTGGGTCCAAATCGTCAAAGCCCAGCATGCGGTTGGTGACATAGCCGAACCCGACGCCGGCACCGGGATCGGCAAAGCCGATGGCGCCGCCCCAGCCGGTGTGGCCGAACGTTTGCGGCGACGCACGGCCGGCATAGACCGGATCCTCCATCTGATAGCCGGCGGAAAAGGCCGTTGGAACCGCGAAGCTGTCGTCCATGCCGCGAAAGCGCAGGTGCGTTGCTTCCTCGACAGCCGCGCGACCCATCAGAGCTTTGCCCTCCCAGACCCCGCCTGCCGCCATCATGCCGTAAATACGCGCCAGTGCACGCGCCGTCGACTGGCCATTGCCGCCCGGCACCTCGGCGGCACGCCAGACGCGGTCGTTGGGGGCCAATGCACGCGGCGCCGGATTGTCACCTGCGTGGGGAAATGGCGAGGCGCGGACAAACTCGACCCAATCCGAAGCCCTGGGCCCCTCGATCATCTCGGCGACCCTGGAATCCTCGCGGTCCGGCAGACCGACATGAAAGTCGGCTCCGAGCGGGCCCGCGATCTCTTCGGCGATGAAGCGGCCGATGCTTCGCCCGTCGACGCGGCGCAACACTTCGCCGGCGAGATGGCCATAGGTCAGGGCGTGATAGATACAGCGGCTGCCGGGCTCCCATAATGGCGACATGGCCGCAAGCGCGTCGACAAAAGGCGTCCACGCGAGCAATCCTGCCTCGTCCATCGGCACGGCAAGACCATTCAGCCCGGCCTGGTGCGACATCACCTGATCGAGCGTGATGCGCTCCTTGCCGCCGGCCGCGAATTCCGGCCAGTAGCGGGCAATGGGTGCGGCATAATCCAGTCTGCCGCGCTCCACCAGCATGGCGATCGCCAGCGCCACGACGCCTTTGGTGGATGACCAGACATTGATCAGCGTGTCCTGCCGCCAAGGGCGGGTCCGCGCGGCATCGGCATGACCGCCCCACAGGTCGATGACGGTCCTGCCGTGGACGACGACGGATATGCCACCGCCATGTTCCAGCCCTTCGGCAAAACACGCGGCGAATGCCTCGCGCACGGCGGCAAAGCGCGGATCGCAGATACCATCTATGTTCATGCGCGAATTCTCACCCAATATCATCTCAGGACCTACGTCAGGCCAGGCCACCGAAGCAAGCGGCTAGCACAGCACGAATGGAGTTCACATGCCCCAGACCACCGCCTGTTCATGGCGCTTGATCAGGTGCTTGAGGTTGTCGAAGCTCTGGCGGATGTGTCTGGCGAAGGCGTCGACGGCCGGTGCGCGCGGCGTGTCGGCGCGCCGGAGCAGGCCGAGCGCCCGCTCCGGATGCGGAATGGCCACAGGTAGCGCCGTGATCGACTTGTCCTTGCGAAAGGCAAAGACCACGCTGTGCGGCAGCACGGTCAGCGCATCGGTCTCCTTCATGTAATTGACGGCGCTGGTTAGCGATCCCCCGGAATAGCGGATTTTGATCTCGGTCGCGCCGAGCGACAAAAGCAGGCTGCGCAGATCCTCCAGCAGCGGGCTGCCGGGCGGTGGCGCGATCCAGGGATAGTCGAGCAGGTCACTGGTTCTGAGCTTGCGCCGCAGCAACAGGGGATGCGTCGCGCGGCAGGCAACGACATTGCGGCCGGGCAGGATCTCGCGGAACTCCATGCCGGACCCCTCCTCCAGTATGTCGATCGGACAGACGGCAAGGTCGATGCGATCGGCGTTGATGGCGGCGCGCAGGTCGGAGAGATAGCCATAGCTCTGGTCGACACGCACATCCGGATAGGCATTCTGGAAGTCGGCAATCATGCCGGAGATCAGCGCATCCATGAAAAACGGCGTGCCGCCAACCCGCACCACACCGGAGCGGCCCTGGCTGAAATTGGCGACGATGTCGGAGGCCTTGCGCGATGCCGTCAGCATCACCTGGCCGTGATCGGCAAGCGCCTTGCCGAGCGGCGTCGGCTGCAACGGACGGCGGCCTTTGAGGAACAATGGTTCGCCCAGCCGCTTTTCCAGCATCGACAGCGTGCGCGACACGGCCGGCTGGGACAGGCCGATGAGCGCGGCGCCTTCGGTGACGCCGCCTGCCTGCACCACCGCTGCCAGCTGGATCAAATGTCTCTCATCGAGCTTCATACCAATATGGTATATTAAATCGGGCAGAAATCATCATCTTTGTCTTTGGCTCGCGTTAATGTTCCCCGGTGAGATGAAACCGGGGAGGAACATGTCCTATCTAGGCATCCCGTCATTCAGCGAGGCCAACTCTGCCGAGATGGTCGCCCAGCGCCTAGTCAAGGCGAAGGCCGGGCCGCTGCCGCGTTTTCTCGCTGTTGTCGTCGACCACCTCCATCAGATCGTCAGGGAAACCCGACCGACCGCGGCGGACTGGCGCCAGACCATCGCCTTCCTCACCGAAATCGGTCATGCCAGCGACGACAAGCGGCAGGAATGGGTGCTGCTGTCGGACCTGCTCGGCGTCACCGCGCTGGTCGAGGACATCAACTCCCGTCGCCCGAACGGCGCTACGCCCAACACCGGGCGCGGGCCCTTCTATCGCCCCGATGCGCCAAAGCTGCCGCACGGCGCCGACATTTCGCTCGATCACGTCGGCGTGCCGGTCACGGTGTCGGGGCGGGTGACAGATCTCGACGGCATACCGATAGCGGGGGCCACGGTCGAGACCTGGCAAGCCAACGCGCAAGGTTTTTACGAGAACCAGCAGCCCGACCTGCAGCCGGAGTTCAACCTGCGCGGCGTCTTCACCACCGACAGAGACGGCCGCTTCCACTACCGCACCGTCAAACCCGCCGGCTATGGCGTGCCGGACGATGGACCTGTCGGACAGATGCTCGGCCGCCTGAACTATCCGCTTAGCCGGCCTGCACATATCCACTTCCTGATCCGCGCCGACAATTTCGAGACACTGACCACGCAAGTGTTCGATCGCGCCGATCCGCGCCTCGACGAGGACGCGCTGTTCGGCGTCAAGCCGGAACTGGTCGGCGACTTCAAGCGCTCGAGCGCCGGCGACCGCTGGTCGCTCGACTACAGCTTCGTCATGGCGATGGCGCGCAAGGGGGCGGCATGACAAGAGCGTTCACCTATTCCGGCAGCCCGACGCACATCGTCTTCGGCAATGGCGCCTCCTCGCAGGTCGGCACCTGGGTCGAAAAGCTCGGCTGCAAACGTGCGCTGGTGCTGTCGACGCCGCATCAGGCGGGCGATGGCGAGGCGCTGGCGAAGCGGCTTGGATCGCTGGCCGCCGGCACTTTCTCAGGCGCGGCCATGCACACGCCTATCGAAGTGACCGAGGCGGCCATGCGCAAGGCAACGGAGGTCAAGGCCGACTGCGTCGTCGCGCTTGGCGGCGGCTCGACCACCGGTCTCGGCAAGGCGATCGCCTGGCGTACCGACCTGCCGCAGATCGTCATCCCGACCACCTATGCCGGCTCGGAAGTGACACCTATCCTCGGCCAGACCGAGCATGGCGAAAAGACCACGGTGCGCGATGCGAAAATCCTGCCGGAAGTGGTGATCTACGATCCCGAGCTGACCATCGGGCTGCCGGTCGCGATGAGCGTCACCTCCGGCCTCAATGCCATGGCGCATGCGGCGGAAGCGCTTTACGCCCAGGATCGCAACCCGATCTCGACGCTGATGGCAACCGAAGGGCTGCGCGCCCTCAAGGCAGCGCTTCCCGTGTTGATCAAAGAGCCAAAAAATCTCGAGGCCCGCGGCGACGCGCTCTACGGCGCCTGGCTGTGCGGCACCGTGCTCGGCACAGTCGGCATGGCGCTGCATCACAAGATCTGCCACACACTGGGCGGCTCCTTCGACATGCCGCATGCCGAGACCCATGCGGTGATGCTGCCGCATACGATTGGCTTCAACGCCGTCGCCGTGCCCGACCTGCTCAAGCCTGTTGCCAATCTCTTTGGCGGCGGTGTCGGCGGCGGTCTGCACGCTTTCGCCGGATCGGTCGGCGCACCGCTGACACTCAGGGAACTCGGCCTCAAGCAGACCGATCTCGACCGCGCCGCCGAGATCGCGACGAAGAACCCGTACTGGAACCCGCGGCCTTTCGACCGCGCCGCAATCCGCGCCCTGTTGCAGGACGCGTGGGAGGGAAGACGACCACAGGACTGACGGCAACACAGGGAGGAAACAACAGTGATTACCAGACGTGAATTCATCCGGAATACGGCAACCACCGGCCTGCTTGCCGGCACATCGGGTCTTGCCATGCCGGCGATCGCGCAGAATGCGCCGATCAAGCTCGGCTATGTCAGCCCGCAATCCGGCCCACTCGCCGCCTTCGCCGAGGCCGACAAGTTCATCATCGACGGGTTCCTGGCCGCCACCAAGGCGGCCGGACTCAACTATGAGGTCGTCGTCAAAGACAGCCAGTCCAATCCCAACCGCGCGGCGGAAGTCGCCAAGGAATTGATCGTCAACGACAAGGTCAATCTGATGCTTGTCGCCTCGACGCCGGAGACCACCAACCCGGTCGCCACCACCTGCGAGGCCGAGGAAGTGCCGTGCCTGTCGACCGTGGCGCCCTGGCAGCCCTGGTTCATCGGCCAGCAAGGCAATCCCGGCGATCCCGCGTCGTGGAAGCCGTTCAACTACGCCTATCATTTCTTCTGGGGGCTGGAAGACGTCATAGCCGTCTTCACCAACATGTGGGCGCAGGTCGAGACCAACAAGAAGGTGGGCGGGCTGTTCCCCAATGATGGTGACGGCAATGCCTGGGGCGACGGCACAGTGGGTTTCCCGCCGGTGCTGGCCAAGGGTGGTTATGGGCTGACCGACACCGGCCGCTGCCAGAACCTGACCGACGACTTTTCCGCGCAGATCAACGCCTTCAAGGGCGCCTCCTGCGAGATCATCACCGGCGTGATGATCCCGCCAGATTTCACCACCTTCTGGAACCAGGCCAAGCAGCAAGGTTTTGCGCCCAAGGTGGCGTCGATCGGCAAGGCGCTGCTGTTCCCGCAATCGGTCGAGGCGCTAGGCAAGTCCGGCCACAATCTGTCCTCAGAAGTCTGGTGGACGCCCAACCACCCGTTCAAGTCGTCGCTGACCGGCGAAAGCTCGGCACAGGTGGCGCAAGGCTTCACCAAGGCCACCGGAAGGCAGTGGACGCAGCCGATCGGCTTTGTCCACGCATTGTTCGAGATTGCCGTCGATGTCATGAAGCGGGCCGGCGAGGCCGGCGACGGCGACAAGGTGGCGGCGGCGATCGCCGCGACCAAGCTCGACACGCTGGTCGGCCCGATCGCCTGGGACGGCGCCAAGCTGCCGGCCTTCGCCGCCAAGAACATCGCCAAGACGCCCCTGGTCGGCGGCCAGTGGCGGCTGAAGGACGGCGGCGGCTACGACCTCGTCATTACCGACAACAAGACCGCGCCGAACATCCCGACCGGCGGCAAGATGGAAGCCATCGGCTAACCATGCCCATCCTCGCCCTCTCCAATGTCTCGAGACGCTTCGGCGCCCTGACGGTCGCCGACGCGGTTTCCTTCGAGCTTGGTGAGGGCGAGGCGCTCGGCATCATCGGCCCGAACGGCGCCGGCAAGTCGACATTGTTCAATCTGATCACCGGCAACATATCGGCCGATGCCGGCACCATCGTCTTCGACGGCCGCGACGTGACACGACTGTCGCCGATGCAGCGTTGCTTTGCCGGTGTCGGCCGCTCGTTCCAGATCCCGCAGCCTTTCGAGAAGCTCACCGTGTTCGAGAACCTGCTGGTCGCCGGCGCCTTCGGGGCACACAAGACGGAAGCCGAGGCCAGTGAGCGCTGCGCCGAGATTCTGGTCGAGACCGGACTGATCGACCGCGCCAATCATCCGGCCGGGACCTTGAGCCTCTTGCAGCGCAAGCGGCTGGAACTCGCCCGTGCGCTGGCGACCGAACCACGACTGCTGTTGCTTGACGAGATCGCCGGTGGGCTGACCGAAGGCGAATGCGGCATGCTGGTCGAGACCATCCGCGCCATCCACAGAGGTGGTATGTCGATCATCTGGATCGAGCATGTGCTGCATGCGCTGAACTCGGTGGTCGAACGGCTGCTGGTTCTGAACTTCGGCAAGGTCATCGGCATGGGCGCGCCCGACACCGTCATGGCGTCGCGCGAGGTCCGCGAGATCTATCTCGGGATCGAAGTCTGATGGCGCTGCTCGAGACAAAGGGCCTTACAGCGCACTATGGTGATTTCCAGGCGCTGTTCGGCGTCGACATCGCGCTGGAGCAGGGCGAGACGATAGCCATCATCGGCGCCAATGGCGCCGGCAAGACGACGCTGATGCGCTCGATATCGGGCATATTGGCCAACCAGCCCGAAGCGGTGCTGTTCGACGGCGAGAGGATCGGCGCCCTGCCCGCCCCCGACATCGTCACGCGTGGCATCGCCATGGTGCCGGAGGGGCGAAAACTGTTTCCCTCGCTCAGCGTCGAGGAGAACCTTCTCATTGGCCGCTACGGCCGCGCGGTGGAGGGGCATTGGAGTCTCGACACTGTCTACGAACTGTTCCCGATCCTCAGGGAGCGGCGCGCCAATCCGGGCACGGCTTTGTCCGGCGGCCAGCAGCAGATGGTGGCGATCGGCCGTGCGCTGATGTCCAATCCGCGCGTGCTGTTGTGCGACGAGATCAGCCTTGGCCTGGCGCCGGTCGTCATCAAGGATATCTACGCCGCCTTCCCGCGCATCCGCGCGGCCGGTGCTTCGATCGTCGTGGTCGAGCAGGATATCGGCCAGGCGCTGAAGGTTTCAGACCGCGTCTACTGCATGATGGAGGGCCGCATCACGCTGTCCGGCGCACCGGCTGCACTGACGCGCGAAAAGATCCATGCCGCGTATTTTGGGGTGGCCTGACATGGCGTGGCTCGACACCATCATCCAGGGCATTCTGCTCGGCGGCCTGTACGCTTTGTTCGCCGCGGGCTTGAGCCTCGTCTTCGGCATCATGCGGCTGGTCAATCTGGCGCATGGCGACTTGATCGTGCTCGCCGCCTTCCTGATCCTGGTGCTGGTCTCGGCCCTTGGCCTCAATCCGTTCGTCGCCGCGCTGGTGGCGATGCCGCTGATGTTCGCGATAGGCTGGGCACTGCAGTTCTTCCTGCTCAACCGGACGCTCGGCACCGACATATTGCCGCCGCTGCTCGTTACCTTCGGCCTGTCGATCGTCATCCAGAACGGGCTGCTCGAAGGCTTTGCCGCCGACAGCCGCCGCATCCCGGTCGGCGGGCTGGACTCCGCGTCGCTGGCGCTCGGACCGGTCAATGTCGGCGTCATGCCTCTGTTGACTCTGGCCTCGGCCGTCGCAGTGATCGTCGGGCTCAACCAGCTTTTCTATCGCACCTCGCTCGGCCGCGCCTTCCGCGCCACCTCGGACGATCCGGTCACCGCCGGGCTGATGGGCATCCAGCCGAAGCGCATCTTCGCCACCGCCACCGGCATCGCCATGGTGGTCGTGACGATCGCCGCGCTCTATCTCGGCACGCGCGCCAATTTCGATCCGACCATTGGCCCGGCGCGGCTGATCTATGCTTTCGAGGCGGTCATCATCGGCGGCCTCGGCTCGCTGTGGGGCACGCTCGCCGGCGGCATCGTCATCGGCATCGCCCAGGCCTTTGGCGCCGCGATCAACCCGGAATGGCAGATCCTCGCTGGGCACCTTGCTTTCCTGTTTGTGCTTCTGGTCAGGCCGCGCGGGCTGTTCCCGCGTGCGGTGGATTGAGCGCCATGACCGACACCTCTCTCTCCCGTTGGAAAGTCGAAACGCGGACCAAGGCATCGGCGACCTTCGCCATCGTCGCCGTGCTCCTCATCCTGCTCGCCTTCGCCGCACCACTGTTTGCCTCGCGCAGCGTGCTGCAGGACTTGTTCTTCATCCTCACCATGCTGGTGCTGGCGCAGAACTGGAACCTGCTCGCCGGCTATGCCGGTCTGGTCTCGGTCGGCCAGCAGGCCTTTGTCGGCTTCAGCGCCTACGCCATGTTTGCTCTGGTGATCCTCGCCGGGCTCGACCCGCTGGCCGCGATCCTGCTCGCCGGCATTGCCAGCGCCTTGCTCGCCATTCCGACCGCCTTCTTCTTGTTTCGCTTGCAGGGCGCCTATTTCGCCATCGGCA
Source organism: Mesorhizobium huakuii (assembly GCF_014189455.1). Lineage (NCBI taxonomy): Bacteria > Pseudomonadati > Pseudomonadota > Alphaproteobacteria > Hyphomicrobiales > Phyllobacteriaceae > Mesorhizobium > Mesorhizobium huakuii. The sequence continues at coordinate 4,248,365 of NZ_CP050296.1, read as the reverse complement.
GCTGGGTCATCGCCGAAGTGGTGCGGCTGGCGCTGGCGCAATGGAAGATGCTGGGCGGCGGCACCGGCACCTCTTTGCCGCGCGAGGCGACCCGCGACATGCCGGCGCTGAAGTTGGTCGGCGAACTGTTCGGCGTCAAATCGTCCGAAGCCGGCGATATCCTCACCTACTGGCTGGCGCTGCTGCTGGCCATCGCCACGATCGGCCTCGTCTATCGCCTGCTACGCTCGAAGCAGGGACTGGGGCTGGCTGCCGTGCGGGACAACCAGGAGGCGGCGCGCTCGGTTGGCGTTGATGCCCGTCGCATGAAGACACTGGTCTATCTGGCGGCGGCCTTCGGCACCGGTCTCTGCGGCGCGCTGATCTATGTGCAGAAGGCGCGCATATCGCCGGACGCCGCCTTCTCCGTCGTCGACTGGACCGCCTATGTCATCTTCATCGTCGTCATCGGCGGCATCGGCACGATCGAGGGGCCGATCGTCGGCGTCATCGTCTTCTATCTTCTGCAAAACCTGCTGGCCGATTACGGCTCCTGGTATCTCTTGATCCTCGGGCTGATCGGCATCGTCATCATGCTGTTTGCGCCGCGCGGCCTGTGGGGCCTGTTCGCCGAGCGCACCGGCATCCAGCTGTTTCCGGTCCGCCGCCGGTTGACCGGCGGACCTGTACCATTAGCCAAAAAGGGAGAGCCGCATGGCTGACATCACCACCGACGTGCTGACCATCGGCACCGGGCCAGCGGGCTCGGCGACGGCAGCGCTGCTTTCGACCTATGGCGTCGAGAACATGGTCATCAACCGCTACCGCTGGCTGGCCGCGACGCCGCGCGCGCACATCACCAACCAGCGCACCATGGAGGTGTTGCGCGACCTCGGCAGGGATGTCGAGGCGGAAGCCTATATGCATGCCACCGAACAGGATCTGATGGGTGAGAACGTGTTCTGCACGTCGCTTGCCGGCGAAGAGATCGGCCGCATGCGCAGTTGGGGCAAGCATCCGCTCAGCCGCGCCGAGCATCTGCTGTCCTCGCCTTCGCATATGAACGATTTGCCGCAGACCTTCATGGAGCCGCTGCTGTTCAAGACCGCCTGTTCGCGCGGCACGCAATCACGGATGTCGACCGAATACCTTTCGCATGTCCAGGATGCCGACGGCGTCACCACCACCTGCCGCGACCGGCTGACCGGCAAGGACATCACCATTCGTTCAAAGTATCTGGTCGGCGCCGATGGCGGCAATTCGCTGGTCGCCGAACATGCCGGCCTGCCCTTCGAGGGCAAGATGGGCGTCGGCGGCTCGATGAACATCCTGTTCAAGGCCGACCTGTCGAAATACGTCGCCCATCGCCCCTCGGTGCTCTATTGGGTGGTGCAGCCGGGCGCCGATGTCGGCGGCATCGGCATGGGCCTGGTGCGCATGATCCGGCCGTGGAACGAATGGCTGATCGTCTGGGGCTACGACATCAACCAGCCGGCGCCGAAGGTCGACGAGGCCTTCGCGAAAAAGGTCGCGCGTGATCTGGTTGGCGATCCCGAGCTGGAGATCGACATCCAGTCGGTGTCGACCTGGACCGTCAACAACATGTACGCCACCGAGACTTCCAAGGGCCGCGTGTTCTGCATGGGCGATGCCATCCATCGTCACCCGCCGTCGAATGGGCTGGGCTCCAACACCTCGATCCAGGACGGTTTCAACCTCGCCTGGAAGCTCGCTCATGTCATCAAGGGCAAGGCCGGCCCAAAGCTGCTCGACTCCTATTCGCAGGAGCGCGCGCCGGTGGCCAAACAGATCGTCACCCGCGCCAACAAGTCGATCGAGGAATTCGGCCCGATCTTCAAGGCGCTTGGCCTGCTCGATTCCATCGACCCGGTGAAGATGCAGTCCAACATGGACGCGCGCTGCGACGACACGCCGGCAGCCGAAGCGCAACGCGCCAAGATCCGCGAGACCATCGCTTCAAAGGTCTATGAATTCGACGCCCATGGCGTCGAGATGAACCAGCGCTACAAGTCGAATGCCATTGTCACCGACGGCCAGCAGGAGCCGGCTTTCGACAAAGACGCCGAATTGCACCACCAGCCGACCTCCTGGCCGGGCGCGCGTCTGCCGCATGTCTGGGTCCATTCGGATCGAGGCGACAAGGTTTCGACGCTCGATCTGACCGGCCATGGCAAGTTCACCGTGCTGACCGGCATTGGCGGCCAGGGCTGGCTTGATGCCGCCAAGACGTTGGGCAAGGAACTAGGCATCGACATCGCAGCCCATCTCATCGGCCCGCGCCAGCCCCGGCAGGATTTCTCCGGCGACTGGGCGCGCGCCCGCGAGATCCGCGACAGCGGCGTGCTTTTGGTGCGGCCGGACCAGCATGTCGGCTGGCGCAAGGACGCGATCAGCAGCGACCCGACGGCGGATCTGCGCAAAACCCTGACGTCAATCCTGGACAGGTGAGAGATATGGAAGCGCACGAAAAGGGCTTCTTCGCCGAAGCGAATTCGGTCGAGGTCGTCACCGGCCGCAACAAGAACGCCAAAAGCGAGCGGCTGAAGACGGTGATGGAGGTCATCACACGGAAACTGCATGAGGCGGTGAAGGAGATCGAGCCAACGCAGGACGAATGGTTCGAGGCCATTCTGTTCCTGACCAAGACCGGCCAGCTCTCCACCGAATGGCGGCAGGAATTCATCCTGTTGTCCGATGTGCTCGGCGTTTCGATGCTGGTTGACGCCATCAACAACCGCAAGCCGTCAGGAGCTTCGGAATCGACGGTGCTCGGGCCGTTCCATCTCGCCGATGCGCCGGAGCTGCCGATGGGCGCCAACATCTGCCTCGACCAGAAGGGCGAGGACATGTTCATCCATGGCCGTATCCTCGACACCGAGGGCAGGCCGATCGCCAATGCGGTGCTCGACGTCTGGCAGGCCAATGACGAAGGTTTCTACGACGTGCAGCAGAAGGGCATCCAGCCCGACTTCAATCTGCGCGGCGTCTTCCGCACCGGTGCCGACGGCCGCTACTGGTTCCGCGCGGTGAAGCCGAAATTCTACCCGATCCCTGACGACGGCACGGTCGGCAAGCTGTTGCACGCGCTTGGTCGCCATCCCTACCGGCCGGCGCATCTGCATTACATCCTCAAGGCCGATGGTTTCGAGACGCTGACCACCCACATCTTCGACCCGGACGATCCCTACATCAATTCAGACGCCGTGTTCGGGGTGAAGGAGAGCCTGCTGGCAGAGTTCAAACGCGTCGACGATCCGGCGCGCGCCGGGGATTATGCGTTCGACAATCCTTTCTGGGACGTCGAGCACGATTTCATCCTGGCACGGCCCAGGCCCGCTTGAGTTTCAGGCGTGACGCCTCGGCCTTCCGGCTCCGACTACTGCTTCACCGAAGTGGAGGTGCCCCAGGTGTCCGAAAGCACGTAGCCCTGGGGATAGGGGTCGGTCGGATCGAGATAGTAGCTGTGCTCGCCGGTGATCCAGGCCCGGCCGGTGATCTCCGGGACGATGGCCTTGCCGGCGCCGATTTCCGTCAGCTCCACGATCCTGCCCGTGAAGCGCGAGCCGATGATCGATTCATGGATCAGCACGTCGCCAACGCCCATCAAGCCCCGGGCTTGCAGCACGGCCATGCGGGCCGACGTGCCGGTTCCGGTCGGGCTGCGGTCCGAGCGCCCTGGCGAAACGATGCAGGTGTTGCGCGTGACCTTGCCCGGCCCCTGGAACGGCATGGCGAACTGCACGATCGACACGCCGCGCACATGCTCGAATTCCGGATGGACGACATCGAGCTGCTCGCGCGCGGCGCGCCTGATCTTCTCGCCGGCCACCGCCAGCTCGCGCGCCTCGTCGGGGGCGACCGAGAAGCCGAGCGCCTTGGCATCGACGATGGCATAGAACATGCCGCCATAGGCAATATCGACCGTGAGCGTGCCAAGCCCTTCGACTTCGATGACAGCGTCGAGACGTTCGGCAAAGGCGGGCGCGTTGCGGAAGGTGATCGAGACGCATCTGCCGTCGCGGCATTCGGCGCGCACTTCGATGACGCCGCCCGGCATGTCGAGCTTGAAGCGGGTCTCGGGTTCCTGCATCGGCACCATGCCGGTCTCGAGCAGCACAGTGGCGACGCAGATGGTGTTGGAACCGGACATCGGCGGGTATTCCGTCGGCTCCATGATGATGGCGCCGGCGACGCAATCCTCGCGGGTTGAGGAAACGAGCAGATTGACGTGGCGCGCCACACTGCCGCGCGGCTCGCAGATCAGCATGCGCCTGATATGGTCGTGATCGCGCTCCATCGTGATCATCTTGTCCATCATCGTGCGGCCTGCCGGCGGCAGCACGCCGCCAACGATGACGTCGCCGACTTCACCTTCTGCATGACAGCCGACGACATGAATGCTGGTTTTGCTGCGCATTTGTGCTCCCTGTGCTGGTCCCTGGCGACCACGACTATTTTGCTTGGCAAGCCATGCCGCTTCGGGACAAACTGGTCAATCCGCGTGCCAGCCTCAAGGAGAATCCGAAATGACCTCTAACGTTTTTTCCGGCTGCATGCCGGCGTTGATGACCCCGTGCACGCAGGACCGCCAGCCTGACTTCGACGCGCTGGTGCGCAAGGGACGCGAGCTGGTCGCGGCCGGCATGTCGGCTGTCGTCTATTGCGGCTCGATGGGCGACTGGCCGCTCTTGACCGACGAGCAGCGCATGGAAGGCGTCGAGCGCCTGGTGAAGGCCGGCGTGCCGGTGATTGTGGGAACCGGCGCGGTCAACACCGCCAAGGCCGTGGCGCACGCGGCGCACGCCCAGAAGGTCGGCGCCCGGGGCCTGATGGTGATCCCGCGCGTTCTGTCGCGCGGCCCCTCGGTGACGGCGCAGCGCCATCACTTCAAGGCAATTCTCGCCGCCGCACCCGACCTGCCGGCGGTCATCTACAACAGCCCCTATTACGGCTTTGCGACGCGAGCGGAACTGTTCTTCGCTCTGCGCGCCGAACACCCGAACCTGGTCGGCTTCAAGGAGTTCGGCGGCCCATCGGATTTGCGCTACGCGGCGGAAAACATCACCAGCCGCGACGATGAGGTGGCGCTGATGATCGGCGTCGACACCGCCGTCTTCCACGGTTTCGTCAATTGCGGCGCGTCCGGCGCCATCACCGGCATCGGCAACGTCCTGCCGAAGGAGGTGCTGCACCTTGTCGGGCTGAGCCAGGCCGCGGCCAAGGGCGACGTCGAGGCCCGCCAGCGCGCGCAGGAACTGGACGCCGCGCTCGCCGTGCTGTCCTCCTTCGACGAAGGCCCCGACCTGGTGCTCTATTTCAAGCACATGATGGTGCTGAAGGGAGCTCCGGAATACAAGCTGCACTTCAACGAGACGGATGCCCTGACCGACAGCCAGCGCGGCTATGCCGAGGCGCAGCTCAAGTTGTTCGACAGCTGGTATGCCCAGTGGTCGAGGCAACCCGGCGTGATTGCAAGGTCTGCCGCCTGACCCGGCCAATGCGACCAGGCGGCCATGGTACAGCCGCTGGTCGCATTGCAGTGTTGGGCAGCGGCTATCTGATTTAGAGCATGATCCCTAAAAGTGGGAACCGGTTTTCGGAAAAGATCATGCTCCAAAAAATTAGATCAGGATGACGTTTCAACCAAACGTCATCCTGATCTAGTGCCTGACCATCCCGGCGTCTACATTCAGCGTCTGGCCGGTGATCCAACGGGCGTCTTCGCTCGCCAGGAACGATACGACATCGGCGATGTGCTCGGGCTGGCCCTTGCCCTTCATCGCCTGCAGCATCTCGACGAAGCCGAACGCCTCGTTGTGCGGGCTCGCCTTGACGCCGTCGCTCTCGATCAGGCCGGGTGTCACCGCATTCGCCGTGATGTTGTATTTGCCGAGCTCGGTGGCAAGCGCCCTGGTGAAGCCGATGACGCCACCCTTGGCCGCGACATAGGCGGCCATGTTCGGCGTGCCTGCAAAGAAGGTGTTGGAGGCAATGCTGATCACCCGCCCGGCCTTGCCCGCCGCACGCATCTGGTCCGTGCCGGCGCGGGTGACGATGAAGGTACCGGTCAGATTGACGTCGATGATCTTGCGCCAATGGTCGAGATCGACGTCGTCCCAGGCGACGAACGGCACTATGCTGGCATTGTTGACCAGAATATCGATGCCTCCGGTCAGCGCCTGGATTTCGGCGAAGAGTGCCTTGACCGAGGCGGGATCGGATATATCGGCGGCGATCGCCCTCGCCTTTCCGCCGATCGCCGCGGCCGCCGCCTTGGCACCTTCGGCATTGATGTCGCTGACGATGACCGTCGCTCCGTCGGTGGCGAGCCGCGCGGCGATCGCCTTGCCGATACCCTGTGCGGCGCCTGTAACCAGGGCCGTCTTTGCCGCAAGCCGTTCAGTCATGAAAATGCTCCCTCAATCCGTTTTCTGGTGATGTCTTTTCAGGCGTCGGCGTCGATAACGGCCAGCGCCGCCTCGATGCCTTTGCCGATCGCGAGTTTCTGGCCGGCCGCGTTCATGGCACCGCCAAGTGCCGTGAGTGCGGCGATCGCATAGATCGGCTGGGCGGTCGGTCCCATATGGCCGATGCGCGTCAGCTTCCCCAATGTCTCGCCGCGGCCCGACGAAAACACCACGCCGTAGCGGGCGCGCGCGGCCTGGCGAAGCGCCTTCTCGTCGACACCTTCGGGGGTACGGACGGCGGTGGTGGTTGGCGACGCGATCCTGTCGCTGGCGGCCCAGATCGACAGGCCCATCGCGGTGACGCCCGCGCGCATGGCCCTGGCGGTGAGCGCGTGGCGCGCCCACACCGCCTCCGGCCCCTCATTGAGGTAGAGGTCGAGCGCGACGTCGAGCCCGTTTATCTCCGAGACCGACGGCGTGAACGGAAACGGCTTGTCCTTCGACCAGGCATTCTCCCAGTCGACGATGCTCAGCATCGAGGCGCGCGGCGCCAGGGGATTGGCCTTCATCTTGGCCCAGGCCCGGTCGCTGACGCCCATCATGGTGAGGCCGGGAGGGGCGCCCAGGCATTTGTTGGGGCCGGTGACATAGATATCGGCCTTGCAATCCTCGGGATGCGTCTTCATGCCGCCGAAGGAGGAGACCGCGTCAACGATAAGATAGCCGCCATGCCCAGAGACCAGCGCGCCGATGGCGTCGATCGGATTGATGGTGCCCGACGGCGTGTCGTGATGGCAGACGGACACGATGGTGATTTCCGGATGCGCCTTGAGCATGTCGGCCACCGCCTGCGGGTCGATCGCCTCATTGTAGGGCACTTCGATTTCGAGCAGATGCGGCGAATAGCGTTTCGCCCAGTAGCCGAAGCCCTTGCCGTAGACGCCGGAAGCAAGATTGAGCACGACATCGTCTGGTGTGATCAGCGACGCCGCCGCCGCCTCGAGGCCGAGCACCGGCTCACCATGCAGGATGACCGGCTTGTTCGACAGCCGCATCGCCTTTTGCGCCTTGTCGACCACACCCTCGTAGAAGAGCTGGAATGCCGGATCGTAATCGTAGAGAACCGTGCGGCCGAGTCCGCGCAGCACTTCGGGATAGGCGTTCACCGGCCCCGCGGTCAGCGTGATGACCGGATCGGCATGTTCGGGATAGCGCATCATCTTGTCTCCGGATTGGCGGCGGTCAGCCGTAGAATTGCGTGCCGGTCCTGTAGGTCTTGAAGTTGTCCATGTCGTGCGAGTACATCAGCTCGGCGCCGTGGTCCTCGGCGAGCTTCTTCACCTTGCGCATCGAATTGACACCTGCCACCGGGTCGATGTGGAAGGCAGCCTGGCACAGCGTCTCAAGGCTCTTCTGGGTATAGGCAGCGTCGATGGTGAACATGATCGGCTTGCGCTTGGGGAACTCGACCAACAGGCTGTAGTGGCCGATCGAATGGCCGGGCGTCGAGATCAGCTTTACGCCCCTGGCGAGATCGACGTCGCCGTCGATGCCCTCAAAGGTCGAGTTGGCGCGCGTCGTGCCTTCCAGAAGTTGCGCGGTCGCGCCACGCGCTTCGGCGGCCTCCGCCGAGAAGCTCAGGTCGGAATAGCCGAGATGCTCGAAAGGCTGCGGATTGCAGGCCTGCGGCACCTCGGTCCGGTGGCAGATCTTCTTGGCGTGTGGAAAATACTTGTTGCCGCCGCAATGGTCGAAATGGAAATGCGAGTTGACGACGACGTCGATATCCTTCGGCTCGAGCCCGAGCAAGGCGAGCGCGCCAGGAATGGTCTGGTGCTTTTCCTGGATCGGCTTCTCGAAGGGCAGCACCTTCATGACGTGGTCGTAGTCGTAGCCGGTGTCGATGAGGAACCGGCCCTCGGCATGCTCGACCAGTATCGAATAGACGGGGAAGCGCACTTCGCCACCCGGCCCGCGATTCCAGAACACGTGATAGCCGTCGAGAACGAGCGAGCCGCCGTCGAGCAGGTAGACCTTGGTATCCGACATTCTTGCCTCCTGTTTTGGCGCGGGTCCCGTCCGCGCGTGAATTGTGGTCAGCGCGCGCCGCGCTCGTATGGAATGCCAAGTGCGGCCGGCAGGCTGGCGCGCCGGCCGAACAGAACCAGCATGATCATCACCGCCAGGAACGGCAGCATCTGAATGATGTCGGTCGGTATGTTGATGCCCGCCACCTGCATGGCCGTCGTCAGCGACAGGCAGACGCCGAACAGCAAGGCGCCGAACAGCACCCAGACCGGACGGCCGCGCGCCAGCATGGCCAGCACGATGCCGAGAAAGCCGGCGCCGTTGGTGATGAACGGAATGAACAGACCCGCCCCGACATTGGCGAGATAGGCGCCGCCGAGCCCGGCCAGCGCGCCGGTCGTCAGCACCGCGATCGTCCGGGTCCTGATGACGTCGATACCGGCGACGTCGAGCGCGGCCGGCTTGTCGCCGGCTGCCTGCAGGTTGAGGCCGAGCTGCGTGCGCCGATAGAGGTAGCCCATGGCGAACACCAGCGCGACAGCCAGATAGACGATCAGATGATGCTTGAAGAAGGCGGGCCCGATGACCGGAATATCCGACAGCAGCGGAATGACGGTGGCGTCCGCCGCCGGCAGGCGGGGATAGCTGCGCGAGAATTGGAAATGATGAAGCAGCGCCGTCAGGCCTTCGAGACCGAGCGTCAGCGCGATGCCGATGACGATCTGATTCAGCCCGATGCGAACGCAAAGCAGCGCCATGATCAGCGCCACCGCGACGCCGCCGGCGGCACCGGTGAGGAACCCCAGCCATAGCGACCCGGAGTAGAAAGCGCCGACAAAGCCGAGATAAGCGCCGGCCAGCATCATGCCTTCGATGCCGATGTTGAGCACGCCGGCTTTTTCCGACATCTGCTCGCCAAGGCCGGCCAGCAGCAGCGGGATGGCGGCGGTGACGGCGCCGAACAGCAGCGCGCTGAGAAAGACTTCGCTGAAGAGCCCGGTCATGCTTCAAGCCCTCCGCGACTGGTTGTATCGATGATCGAAATATTCGGCGAGCGCGAGCACGATCAGCACGATGGAAACCAGCACCAGCGTAAAATGGTTGGGCACGCCGAGCCGCCGCGCCGCGCTCTCGCCGCCGATCGACAGCACCGAGAGCAGGAACACGAAACCGATGGCTGCAAAGCCATTCATGCGGGCGAGAAACACCGCCGGAATGACGGCAAGCCCATAGGCGGGATTCCAGTCGGCGCGGACATTGCCCTGGACGCCGATGATGTCGACGGCGCCGGCCAGGCCGGCGAGCCCCGCCGAAATGGCAAAGACCGCGATGGTGAGGCCGGGCACGCCCAGCCCCGCATGGACCGCCGCGCGCGGATTGGCGCCGACGATCCTCAGCTTCAGCCCGAACGCCGTGCGCGTCATCACCAGATGCACGATGATGATTGCCGCCAGTCCAAGCAGCAGGCCGCTGGTGATGGTCGTTTCGAACAAGCGCGGCAGGCGGTCTTCCACCGGCAGCGTGCGGGTCTGCGGCACGGTCGTGCTGGGATCGCGAAACACCAGCTTGACCAGCACATTGGCAAGCGAGGTGCCGAGGAACGTCATCATCAGCGTGGTGATGATCTCGTTGACGCCCTGATAGGCACGCAGCAGAGCCGGCACCAGCGACCAGATCATCGCCACCGCCATGGCGATGAGGAACGCGCAGAACAGCGCCAGCCAGGACGGCATGATCTCCACCAACACCGGAGCGCTGGCGGCCGCCGTTACTGCGCCAAGCAGGAACTGGCCGTCGCCGCCGAGATTCCACATGCCGGCGCGAAAGGCCACGATCAAGCCGGCGGCAAGAAACAGCAGCGGCGCCATCCGCGTCAGCGTCTGCTGGATACCGAGCGGCGAGAACAGTCCTTTCTCCAGCACGAAGCCGTAATAGGCGAGCGGGTCGACGCCGACGGCAAGCAGGATGCAGCCGGCGATGACGAGAGCGATGAGGATCGGGCCGAGCGTCATCAGCAACCGATGCAGGATGTCGCGACGCGTCGCCGTCCCGCTCGTCGCGTCAAGTGCGGTGGCACTGGCCGTGGGTGCGGTGTCGATGCTCATGCGGCAAGTCCGATCATCAGGCGGCCGATCCTGGTGCGGGCGTCGTCGGTGTTCTCGACGGTGCCGACCAGCGCTCCGTTGGCGATGACGGCGACGCGGTCGCACATGCTCAGCAACTCCTCGAGGTCGGTGGAGATCAAGAGCACGGCAAGGCCGCGGGCCGCCGTATCGCGGATGCGCTGGCGCGACGCCAATGTGTTGGCGAGATCGAGCCCATAGGTCGGCTTGTTGAAGATCACCACCTTGGCGCCCTCTGCCAGTTCGCGTGCCAGAAGTACCTTCTGGATGTTGCCGCCGGACAGCCGGGCGACCGGCGTCTTCAGGCTTGGCGTGCGCACATCATATTCGCGCACGAGCTCAGCGGCACGCTTGTCGATCTCGCTGCGCTGCTCGACGCCGCCGCGCCAGAGGGGCGCAGCGCCAACCTGCTTGAGGAAGAAGTTGATCGAGACCGGGAAGGTGCCGACAGTGCCTTCGCCCAGCCGGTCGTCGGTCAGGTAGCGCAGACCGCACCGACGGCGTTCGCCGACGCTCAGCGCCTCGATGGCGGTGCCCTCCAGCCGCACCGAACCGCTGGTCGCGGCGCGCTGGCCAGCCAGCGCTTCCGCCAGCTGCTTCTGGCCGTTGCCGTCAATGCCGGCGATGCCGAGGATTTCGCCCGGGCGGATGTCGAAGGAGATCGACGACAGGCCGGGCGCATTGCCAGTCGGCGCGACCGCGAGGTCCGCGACCTGAAGCAGCGGAGCGGCATCCGTGCGGACTGTACGGACCGGGCGCTCGACCGCTTCCGGATCGTCCTTCTGCTTGCCGAACATCAATTCCACGATCTCGGAGATGATCGCCTGTTCGCCCAGCGCTCGAAACCGCTCGGGTGGAATCTCGCCGACCTTGCGACCGAGCTTCAACACCGAGATGCGGTCGCCGAAGGCCGCCGCTTCCTTGAGCTTGTGGGTGATGAAGACGATCGCCAGGCCCTGCTCGACAAGGCGGCGCATCAGCGCGCCCAGTTCGTCAATGCCTTTCGGCGTCAGCATCGAGGTGGACTCGTCGAGGATCAGCAGCCGGCTGTTGCGCACCATGGCGCGCAGGATTTCGACCTGCTGCTGCTCGCCGAGCGAAAGCTCCGACACCTTGGCGTGCAGCTTCACCGTGATGCCGAGACTGCGGGTGATCTCGGCGACGCGCGTCTCAAGCTCCTCGGTCCTGGGACGTTGCCACCAGGGTCCGCCAAGCAACAGGTTTTCCGCCACCGTCAGCGTCGGCACCAGCATCATGTGCTGGAAGACGGTACCGATGCCCAGCGCCAGCGCATGGCGCGGCGAAGTGATCGGGGTCGGTTTGCCGTCGACCAGTATGCGCCCTTCGTCCGGCTGCTGCAGTCCCGACAGCATGCCGATCAATGTCGATTTTCCGGCACCGTTCTCACCGAGCAGCACATGCACCTCGCCGGGACGGATCGACAGGTCGATGCTGTCATTGGCAACGATGCCGGGAAAGCGTTTGGTCACGCCTTCAAGCCCGACGATGTCGCGCCCGGCAACGGACGATGAAGAAGAACTGCTCATGAAAGCCCAACACCAAAAAATGGTAATCGGCCGGAGAGGTGAACGGATCACCCCTCCGGCAGCCGACCTTGATCGCCTTACTGGGCGACGCTGGTCATCAGCGCCCGGACGGCGGCGGCGTCATAGACCGGATCGACCTTGATCTTGCCGGAAATGACGTCTTCGCGCAGCGCCTGGATTTCCGTCCAGACATTGTCCGGAATGGCCGCGGTTTTCAGCAGCTTCACCGAGTCGTCCTTGAGGCCGATCGTATAGTGCTTGGTGCCGAACGTGTCGGCCTTCAGGTCGGCGATCATCGCCGCATAGACCGGCTCGATATTCCACACAACCGACGACAGCAGGAAGCCCTTGTCGATCGGCGACTTGTCGCCAATGACATCGATGAAATAGACCTTGCCGCCATCCGCTGCCTTGGTCGTCTCGACCGCCTGCAGCATGCCGAAACTCGAACCGTTGCCCTGGCCGAAGATGATGTCGGCGCCCGACGCGATCACGCTTTCGGTGACGCGCTTGCCGCCGGCCGCATCGCTGTAGGCGGCGGGTCCGATCACCGCATAGGTGATCTTGACGTCCGGGTTTTCCGCCTTCACGCCTTGCGCGAACGCCGCCGACTGCGAATTCCACGATGGCGGTTCGCCCGAGACGACGATGCCGACCGACTTGGAACGCGACATCTTGGCGGCGAGACGGCCGGCGAGATAGGCGCCCTGGTGGCCGCTCAGCGTGTAGTCTGCAACGAGGCCCTTCTCCAGGCCGTTCGGCGTATCGACGATCGCCACCGGAACCTTCAATTCCTTGGCGATTTCAGGCGCGGACGTGTTGTAACCGCTGGCGTGGGCGATCAGCAGGCTGGCGCCGTCGGATGCAAGTTCGCGCAAGGTCGGGCGAACGTCGCCATAGCCGAGCCCCTGGGCCACGACCACCTCGACGCCGGCGGCCTTGCCCGCCGCCTTGGCGGCGTCGATGCCTTGCTGGTTCCAGCCGTAGTCGGTGCCTTCTTCAGGTGTCAGGATGGCGATCGACTTGACTTCGCCGGCAAGCGCGCTTCCCAACAAGACACTGCTCAGTACAACTGCACTTACGCTGCTCTTAAGAATCTTTAACATATTACCCTCTCTGTTTGATTTTCCAATCAATATTCTTATTGTTATTGCGCATAAGCGAGATAGACTGCCCGATGAAAATCTACCCATGGAGATCGGGCAAAGTGAAGATTCGTTATGTCCTTCCGGTGATGCTGGCGTTCACATCCTTCGCCAACGCGGTTGAGTTGCACCATGTCATCGTCCGCAAGGGCACCGACGGCCTCGCCATGGTGCCGTTGACGATTTCGAATGCGGGCACTGAAGGGCTGTCCTGCAATGCGGACTTCGCCCACTGGTATTCGGCCGGGATCGCGACGGTCGAGCCGGGCAAGAGCGCCCGCATCGAGCTCTGGTTCGACCCCAAGACGGGCACGTTCACGATCCTCAACGACAAGCGCGAGAACCTGCCCATCGAGCGGCTGTGGTGCGGCCTGGCTGGCCGCGCATATGCCACACGCGTGCAGATAGCGCTCGACCGCACCGACGCTGCGAAAGGCGGACGCGCCGTGTCCTGCGCCATGGGGCAAGACAGCCTGGTCTGCCGGTAGGCGCTCATCGACTTGTCCGCCCAACACCGCGCGCCTCCTATTTCTTTGCCAGGAACGTGTCGTTGAAGACGTCGTCCGCCGAGAGAGCCGTCTTGAGCACGCCTTGATCGGTGAGCGTCTTCAGCGTTTCCTCCCACTGCGTCTTCGTCATCCAGCCGAGGCCGTGTTCCTTGGTGTCCGGGCTAGTGAAGGTCGACGCGATGTCGGCGTTGATCTGCGCCAGCAGCACATCCTTCTTGTCGGCGTAACCGGGTGCGGCCTTCGCGGTGATCTCGGCGGCCTCTTCGGGGTGCGCCACGACATAGTCAAAAGCTTCCCTGTACGCCTTGACGAAGCGGGCGACGACATCCGGCTTGTCCTTGATCATCGTCTGCGAGGTGAACAGTCCGGAGCCATAGGCCTTCCAGCCATGGTCCGAGCCCATCATGATGCTGAGCGAGCCGGGACCGCCGGCCTTGGCCTCCAGCTCGGGAACCTCGGCATCGACATATCCGACCACCGTCTGGACACGGCCCAGAAGCAGATAGCTTTCATAGGGCGGCGAGACGCTGTTCAGCGTCATGTCCTTCTCCGTCAGACCATTGGCCGCCAGGAAGCCCTTGAAGAAGATATAGGTCGAACCGGCCGGATGAATGCCGATGGTAAGACCCTTGAGATCCGCCGGCTTGGTGAGCTTCAGCGTCTTGGCCAGCGAGATGATCGCCAGCGGCGAGTGCTGGTTGACAGCGGCCAGCGCCACGACGGGAACATTCTGCGACCGGGCGACGGCGAGCGTGGGAAGATCGCCGAAACCGAAATCCGCGTTTTCATTGCCCACCAGCCGCATGGCGTCCGGCGAGCCGGACCCCTTGCGGATCTCGGCGACGTCGATGTCGTTCCTGGCGAAGAAGCCCTTCTCCTTGCCGACGAAGAACATGGCGTGGTTGCCGCGCACCACCCAGTCGAGCTGGACGCTGACCTTGTCCGCCGCCAGTGCTGCGCCGGAGAAGCCAAGCGCACCGACGGCCGCTGCAACGGCAACTGCCTTGATAAGTGAGCGTCTGAGCATTTTTGTTCCCTTTTTGGTTGGTTGATTGAGCGGGCCTAGGACTGGCTGAATTTCGGCGCCCACGGCACCACGATGCGTTCGAGAATTTCGGCTGCGTAATAGAAGGCGATGCCCAGCACCGAAACGAGGAGCAGGGCCGCGAAGACCAGCGCGGTGTCGAGCTGGGTCGAGGCGAACTGGATGACGTAGCCGAGCCCATCCGAGGCGCCGGCGAATTCGCCGACGATGGCGCCGATGACGCTGAGCGTCGCGGCGATCTTGGTTCCGGCCATCAGGTTGGGCAGCGAATGCGGAACACGGATCTTGAACAGGATCTGCGTCGGGCTGGCGCCGACCGAATTCATCAGCGATAGCAGCGAGCGATCGACCGACTGCATGCCCGCCAGCATCGACAAGGTCACCGGGAAGAAGGCGATGACCAGGATCAGGCCGATCTTGGGCGCGAGCCCGTAGCCGAACCAGAGGATGAAGATCGGCGCCAGTGCCACCTTTGGCACGTTCTGGAACAGCACCACCAGCGGATAGAGCGCTCGCCCCAGCCAGTCGAAGCGCACGATGATCAGCGCAATGGCAATGCCGACCACGACAGAGACAAGGAATCCGAACAGGATTTCGCCCGCCGTCACCAGGCTCGCCTGCATCAGCGTTGGCCATTGCGCGACCAGCGATTGCGCGATCTCGGACGGGGCGGGAATGATGAAGGCGGAGATGGCGAAAATCCGTACCACGGCTTCCCACACGATGATCGTCGCCAGTAGAAGAATGACTGCCGGCAGCCAGCTGCCAGTCGCCGCTGCCCAGTTGGAGGCAAGCCGCGGCTCGGAGAGATTGGTGATGGGTTGATCGCTCACGAGGTGCCTCCCGGCTGATGGCTGGCGCGCAGCATCACCCGCAGTTGAACCACCAGCCCGACGAATTCCGGATCTTCCGTCACCGACAGATCGCGCGGATAGGGCAGACCAATGTCGAGGCTCTCGGTGATCCGCCCAGGCTTGATCCCCATTACGTGGACATGGCGCGACAGGTGGATGGCTTCGTCTATGGAATGGGTGACGAGCACGATGGTCTTGCCGGTGCGCTGCCAGATCTCCAGCAGCGACTGTCCCATCGAATCGCGGGTAATGGCGTCGAGCGCGCCGAATGGCTCGTCCATCAGCAGCACCGCCGGATCGAGCGCCAGGGCCCGCGCGATGGCGACGCGCTGGCGCATGCCGCCGGACAATTCATTGGGGCGTTTGTGGGCGCTGTCGCCCAACCCCACCAGTTCCAGCATCTCCTGCCCGCGTGCCCGCAAATCGGCGCGCGAGAGCGATCTGTCGGCGATGCCAAGCAGCATCGATGCGTTGTCGACGGCATTCTTCCAGGGAAGCAAATTGGCGTCCTGAAAGACGAGGCCGATCATGCGCTTGCGCGCCGCCTCGACCGGCCGAAGCCCGGCGATCGAAACGCTGCCGCTCGTCGGATTCACAAGCCCGGCCAGAACCTTGAGCAAGGTGCTCTTGCCGCAACCGGAAGGACCGATAAGGGAGACAAACGACCCTTTCGGGATCGACAGATCGATGTTCTGCAGAACCAGCTGGCTGGCCATGACCACCGAAACACCCTTGGCGGAGATCAGGTCGTCATCGTGGCGGATATGAGCTGGCCGACCGCCTGCTGCTCGAATGGGTTCCATGCGCATGGCTACTCCCGGCCCTCCAGGATGCGCCGCACCGCGACCAGTTTGCGCGCCCGTTCGCCTTGCAGCGCCTTGGTCTGCTCGGGCGTATAGGAGAACATGCCCTCGCCCGACTTGATGCCGAGCTTCGACGCGTTGGTCTTTTCCAGCACCATGGGCGCGACATCGTCGCGATTGGAGAGATCCGCGTTGAGGAAGGAGGAGACGGACTTGTAGATATCGAGGCCGGCCATATCGAGCAGCGCCATCGGTCCGATGACGGCGATCTTGTAGCCGATGCCCCACGACACACAGGTGTCGAGATCCTCCGGATCGATGACGCCGCGTTCGACAAGGTCGACCGCCTCGCGCAGCAGCGCATAGAGCACGCGGTTCTCGACGAAGCCCGGAACATCCTTCTTCACCACCACCGGCAGCAAGCCGATCGAGCGGATCAGGTCGCGGATCGTGGCCACGGTTTGCGGCGCTGTCTTCTCGCCGGCGATCACCTCGATCATCGGGATGATGTGCGGCGGGTTCGACCAGTGCATGCCGACCATCCGCTCGGGATGCGAGATATGCGCCTGCAGCTTGGTGATCGGGATACCGGATGTGTCGGATGCGACGATCGTGTCCGAGCCTATCAGGCCGTCGATCGTGCGATAGACGTCGGCCTTGACCGAAATGTTTTCAGGAACGTTCTCGATGACGAGGTCGGCACCGGATACCGCGCCGCCGATATCATCGGTGAAGCGAACCGTTCCAACGCCGGCCGATGGCGGCGCGATACCCAAGGCGTCGAGAACGCCCTCGGCCACGCCCAACATGGATCGCGCGCGCTCGATCGCTGCCGGGGCGACATCGTAGGCGGCCACCTGCAGGCCGCCTCTGGCGAGCCGGGCGGCCATGCCCGGCCCCATCGTGCCCATACCGATGATGGCGATATTTCGGATCATTGCACTGCCCCGCTTTCTTTCGAGCTCGCGATCAGGTGGGCGGCTTTCTCGGCAATCATGATCACTGCCGCATTGATGTTTCCGCAGACCAGGTCGGGCATGACGGAAGCGTCCACCACTCTGAGGCCCTGGACACCGCGAACGCGCAATTGCGGGTCAACGACCGAGGCCGCATCGGCCCCCATCCGGCAGGTCCCGGCCGGATGATGCACGGTGATGGAGGTCTTGCGGATATGCTCGTCGATCTCGTCGTCGCTCTGGCACTTCGGGCCGGGAAAAAACTCCGCCTCGATGAAGGGCTGCATGGAGGGCTGCGACGCGAGATCCCGCGCCACTCGGAAGCCGGCCCGCAGCGATTCCCAATCCTTCGGCGAGGCGAGGAAATTCTGGTGGATCAGCGGCGCGGCGGAAGGATCGGCCGAGGCCAGTTTTACTGCTCCCCGGCTCTCAGGCTGCGTCGCCACGATGCGCGTTGCGAAGCCGTCCGCAAACGGCGCCTTGAACGGCTTGAAATATGGCCATGCGGCGAGCGGCGCCGCCGTGAAGAGCAGCTGCACATCCGGCAACGGCCTCGCCGGGCCGCTCTTCAGGAAGGCGACGACGCCGCCGGGCACATCGCCGGAAAAACCGCGTCCCGTCAGGTAGGTCTTGACGAAATCGAGCCCGATCCGATCGGCACGCATGTTGCGCAGGAACGGGCCGCCCGGGGCCCGGCGCCGGTACATGAGGATGACCGAGACGTGATCCTGCAGGTTCTTGCCGACCGCCGGCAGGTTGACCCGCGTCTGGATGCCGTGGGCGGCAAGCTCATCCTGCGCCCCTATGCCCGACAGCATCATGAGTTGCGGCGTGTTGATCACGCCGCCGGAAAGCAGCACTTCCTTACGGGCAACGACCGTGCGTTCGCCGCCGCGATGGTTGATGGTGACGCCGGTGGCGCGCGCACCCTCCAGCACGATCTTGGTAGCGCTTGCTTCTGTCAGGACGGTCAAATTGGGCCGCTTGAGCGCCGGCCGCAGATAGGCTGTCGCGGTCGAGGCGCGCCGGCCTTTTGAGATCGTCATCTGGAGGCGGCCGAACCCTTCCTGCTGCTCGCCATTATAATCTTTCGTCTGCTCGTAACCGGCCTGCACGCTGGCTTGCGCAAAGGCGTCGATCAGCGTGTCCTTGTAGCGGCAGAACTGGGTGCTGACCGGACCTTTGCCGCCACGAAACTGGTTCTCGCCGCCTTCCCAGCTTTCATGCTTGCGGAAGTACGGCAGCACCTTGTCGTATGACCAGTCGCTGAGCCCAGTGGCTGCCCAACGATCGTAGTCCCCGCGATTGCCCCGCACATAGGCCATGGCGTTGGTCGACGAGGATCCGCCGACAACCTTGCCGCGCGCGCACTCGACCTTGCGTCCGCCGACATTGTCTTCCGGCTCGCAGAAATACATCCAGTCATGGCGCCGCTCGGTCAGGATCTTACCCCATCCAAGCGGTATATGGATCATGGGATCGCGATCCCAGCCGCCGGCCTCCAGCAACAGCACCGAACATTGAGGGTCGGCGCTCAGCCGGTTGGCGAGCACGCAACCGGCCGATCCGGCCCCAACAATGATGTAATCGTAGCTTTCAGCGTGCGGCATGGTGCGTTTCATTGCCTTCGTCTGACGCCGTGGCGTCAGGGAACTATTGAAAACCGGGCCTGGAAATCCCGCCACGAGCCGGGACCGCCTAGGTATTCCACAAGGCGACCGGCACTAGATCAGGCCAGCCTCTCTCAGACGCTGCGACCAGTGGTTCCACCCCCGGTCGATCTGAGCGCCGACGAGCTTTCCCGCCGTCTTGACCTCGCCTGGCGATAGATACTTGATCTTGCCGATCTGCAGGCCGGCCGTAAGCGCCTTCGCTTCCTGCTCAAGATAGAAAGCCCGGAAGACGACCTCGCGCACGGAGTTGCCGACATTGACGACGCCATGACGGGCCATGAGGACCACGGTGCTGTCGCCGAGGCTTTCGGCGATATCGGCGCAGACATCATGGCCACCGCCGAAGAGATCCGTCTCGTCGCCGTGCTTGTCACGGATCTCATAGACTGGAACCGACTCGCCCATGAAAGCTCCCATATGGGTGACCGGCCGAAGCGGCGTGTCGACGAAGCAGTAAGGCAGGACAGCCGGCGAATGGCTGTGGAGCACGCACTGGACGTCGGGCCGTGCCTTGTAGATCTCGCTGTGGATATAGCGCTCCAGATAGGATGGCCGGTTGTCCGAGGTCTCGCCGTCGAGGTTGAAACGCTGCATGTCGCCGGCCGTTATCAGACTTGGAGCAAGCTTCTGCGCCAGGAAGAAGCTTTCGGGATCCTCGGGGTCACGGGCGCTGATATGCCCGAACGTATCCAGGATGCCTTCGTTCAGCAGGATCTTCGTCGCTGTAACCAGCTCTTCGAAGACCTTCTGGCGCGCGGGGCTGTTGTCTGTCATTCCTAAATTCTCCCATTGCGGCGATGGCGACCATTCTTGTTGTTGTTGTCGGTCGCCAGGGCCGCGGATTTCACTTGTTTTCGTAGATGCCGACGATCCGGTTCTGCTCGATGATGTTGCCGGCATATTTCTGCAGGAACTCCTCCCGGGTGGGCGTGCCTTCGACCTTCGTGTCGAGGGCATAGACCCAGAAATAGTAGTGATGCTCTCCATGACCAGCGGGCGGCTGAGGCCCGTAATATTGCTTGCCGCCGGCGCCGTTGGGGCCGACGCGGAACTTCTCCTGGGCATCCGAAAGGTCGGTGGTCGAGGGATCGATGCCGTAGACCACCCAATGCGTGAAACCGTTGGCGAGCGGCGCGTCCGGATCATGGCAGATGACCGCGAGCTCCTTCGCACCGGCCGGGACGCCACTGACGGTAAGCCTGGGCAACACATTGCCCTTGTCGCCCGCATGTTCGTCGCGCAGTTTCCCGAGCGGCTTGAAGTCCGCCGACGTAATCTTGAGGTCCTTGATGTTCAGGGGCATGAATTCGTCCTTCAGCAATTTCGATCGAACTAGACGCCGGCCTTGAGGTCGGCGACGGATTTGCCGCCGACGCGCTGGTGCACGCGCGGACCCGATGCGACGGCGACGCAGATCAGAAGTTCGTCCGGGCGCGGGGCATCCGGCACGGAAAAGGTGACGGCGTCGTAGTGAGAACGGATGTAAAGCTCGTCCTTGTGGGCAAGCGGGATATCGATGGTCGTGCCGGCGACAGCGACCTTGCTGACCGACGAGATCCAGGCCTTGCCGCCGCCCACCTGCTGGCGCAGCGGATCTCCGAACACCGTGGTTATGCAAGCGACGACATGTTCCTGTTCGCCTGATGTGCCCGCGATGCCGCCCTTGCCATAGCTTTCGACCGGCCTGTTGCCGAGCAGCGCCACGGCTCTCTCGCCGAGCGCATGACCGATCGCTGCACTCGGATTGGTCAGATCGGACAGTTCGGCGACGAACTTGCCGGCGAAGGGATTGCGTATGACAACGCCAGTCGCGACTTTGACGAGGGTTTCGCCAGGCGTGCCGCCGTCATGCCGGCTTTCCTGGACCGAGGAGTACCATCCCCTGACATCATAATCTCTTTCGACTTCACTGGAATAGTTCATCTTTATCTCCTGAAGGGCGCGCGCTGTTTCCGCACGCACCGATTAATTCGTTGGCCGGCTTGCCGACACTACTGCGGCCATGAGTAGACACGGCGCAGCGGGTCGTA
The DNA here is from genome assembly GCF_014189455.1 of Mesorhizobium huakuii. Taxonomy (NCBI): domain Bacteria; kingdom Pseudomonadati; phylum Pseudomonadota; class Alphaproteobacteria; order Hyphomicrobiales; family Phyllobacteriaceae; genus Mesorhizobium; species Mesorhizobium huakuii. The sequence continues at coordinate 4,227,245 of NZ_CP050296.1, read as the reverse complement.
GCGGGCAGCTTCGAGTGCGGCCGGCGTGAACATGTTTCCCTTCGAGAGCGAGCGGTTCGCCGCATAGTCGCCAGACAGGGCCTGGCAGCGATCCGTGATCGGGCGAATGCGCGTCTCCCACGCGACGAGTGCGTCCTCAACCGAAGAGCCTTCCTCCAGGTTCTGCGACAGGCTGAAGGCGTTGACCATCGCGCAACCAGCGCCCTGGGCAAGAGCCGGGCACATTGCGTGCGCGGCATCTCCCACGAGGGCGACCTTGCCTCTTGTCCAGCTATCCAGCTTGGTCGTTTCGTACTTGTCGTACCGGGCGGTTTTCAGCTTGGCTGCTTCGATCAGGCAGGGTTCCAGGAAAGGAAACATCTCGACCCAAACTTCGAGATCGATCGGAACGCTTGATCCGCGAGGATCGGCGGCCGGAGCCATCAAGCCGAGATAGAGCTCGTTCTCATTGCAAGGCGAGTAGAGAATGCGCTGGACACGCGGCCAGAAGTTCCACATGTCGATGGTGTTGTCCCACTCGCCATGACCGAGATCTTTCTTCATGCGCGGGACAATCAGCCGGATGAGACCATCCTTCGAAACCCATCGATCCTGTTTGAAACCGATGGAATCCCTGACCTTGGAGCCAACGCCATCGGCGCCGACGATCAGGTCGGCTTCGAGGACCTCGCCGCTCTGGAGTGTCAGCCGTCCCTCCGGATCGGCGGCGACGGCTTCGGAATTCACGCTTATGTCGACGCCCAGGGCACGGGCCTGATTGACCAGGGCATCGTGCAGATGGCTGCGGGTCATTATGCGCCAGGGAAGACCGTTGAACGTCTCCTTGGAAACCGACTTGTTGTGCATCCAGGTCTCGTAGGTCGGAGGCGTGTGCGAACCCTGGAGAACATCGTCCAGGGCGCCCAGTCCTTCGAGCACGCGAAGGCCATTGTGCCAGAGATAGATGCCAGCGCCGAATGCCCGCAGCTCCGAACTCTTTTCGTGCAGCCTGACGTCCCAACCGTTCTGCTTGAGAGCGATGGCGGCCGTCAGCCCGGCAAAGCCGCCGCCGGCGACCTCGGCGCGACGCGTCTTGCCCGGAGTTTTGTTTACATTGGCCATTTTCTATCCTGATGCTGCGTAGAAGAAGACGGCGCTTGGCCGTCAGGCGTCTATGAAGTTGGTGATGGCTTTCAACGTGATCTCGGGAGAGACCTCGTTGACGTAATGGTCGGCGCCCGGAACGACAACGACAGGCACATCCGGCCGCAGCCGGCTTGTCTTCGCCAGCGCAGCTGCCGACACCAATTTGCTCGTCTCGCCCCGAACGATGAGGACGGGCTTGGTCACGTCGCGGTAGGCCGGCACCAGGTCCGCTCGCAGGCCCCTGGCGGTCTGCGCCATGGCGGCGGGCGAGGCCAATGGACGCAAGCCGCCGTCAACCGGCTGATAGCCGCTTTCAGCCCTGATCCTGATGGCGTCGGCGGGAATATTCGGATAGCGGCCGACGAGGTATGCCTCGACAGCCCTGACATCCTCGAAAAGCTGGCTGCCTGCGTTCACCCGCGCTTCCAGCGCGTCCAACGCTTCGGTCTCGATGTACGGCGTAAAGTCGATTGCGACGACCGACCGCACCAAATCCGGGTATTTGGCGCGGCCGTGACCGAATTCCTGGCACCGAGCGAATGTCCGACGAGGATGGCAGGACCGCGATCGAGCGTGCGTATCAGCCCGGCGATGTCGTCGGCGTAGTCATTCGCCTCGTAGCCGGCTTCCGGCTTGTCGCTATGGCCATGCCCCCTCTGGTCGACCGCAATCGTCGTAAAGCGATCCGAGAGCCGAGCCATCAACGGCTCGAAGACGGCGGAGTTGGAGGTGATGCCGTGGAAGAACAGCATCAACGGGCCGCTGCCCTTCTCGCGCACGTTCAAGGTGATGCGGCCAATGTCGATGCGTCGCGAGATGATGTGGCCGGAAGGTGTGTCCGCCGCCATGTCCATGATCCTCGCCTCCGCTGCTCGTCTCCTGCAAAAGGATCATACAGACCGGGGTGGCGTCAAGCAGATTGTCTGACATTCTTGCAATCTTCAGATTTGACAATCAGGCTATCCTGCTGTCAAATTTCAACGGCGTGGCGTATGCTGCTTCAGCTTGCGACTCAAAAGCCCATGAGACGTTATCGATGCCCCCAGATTTGAATTTGCGAATTTCGCCTCGGACCGTGCAACGGGAGACCGTCGACAAGTTACGGCTCGCGATCTTCTCCGGGCTGTTCCAGCCGGGAAGCCGCCTCATCGAAAGTCAACTGTGCACACAACTGGGCATCAGCCGCCCCTCGCTACGGGAGGCTTTGCGCAGTCTTGAGGCCGAGCGCCTGATCGAGATCGTACCCAACCGCGGGCCGTCGGTACCGGCACTTTCGTGGGAGGTGGCAACCGCCATCTACGAGGTTCGCGAGCTGTTGGAGGTCGAGGCGGCGGGACGATGCGCGTTGAGGATTTCGCCTGAGCAGTTGCGTGAACTTGAGAAATCCCTTTCCGCATTCGAAGAGGCGGCATCCAGCAATGACAGCCTGGCGCAGGTCATGACCGCCGCGGATTTCTATTCGATCATACTCGCGAATTGCGGGAATCCGATCCTGGAGGAAGTCCATCGCGGTCTTGTGGCCCGGATCAGCTTCTTTCGAGGACGATCGATGTCCTTGGAGGGCAGAGCACAAAGCAGCCTGGCGGAGATGAGGGAGATCTTCGAATCCATCGCCGCCGGCGACGAGAAGGCCGCCCGCAAAGCCTCGAAACAGCACGTCCTGAGGGCGAAAGCGGCGGCGAAAATATCCATGGACAACGGGATTTGAGTTCTTCGATGGACTGTCGTTCCGTCTGAAGGCTCGAAGTCCTTCATGACGTTTCGGATCAGCCGAACGTAGATCCGTGCGCGGGCCTTCTCCGTGTCGGCATCGGACATGCCGGCTCTCGAGGCCCGCCAAAGGCAGATGGAGTGATGATGGCCAGGGCCAATGTCGAGCGCAAACCGAATTGCGATATCGTCATCGTCGGCGGCGGGTCGGCCGGGACGTTGCTTGCAGCGCGACTGAGTGAAGATCCGGACAGTCGCGTTCTACTGATCGAGGCAGGCGAAGAGGCGACGGATCCGGACATCTGGAACCCCGCTGCGTGGCCGGCACTTCAGGGCCGCAGCTACGATTGGGACTATCGCACGCAGCCGCAAGCCGGCACTGCGGGCCGGGTGCATCATTGGGCGCGCGGGCGGTTGATCGGCGGCTCGAGCTGCCTGCACGCGATGGGCTACATGCGCGGTCATCCCTCCGACTTCCAGGCCTGGGTCGACGCGACCGGGGATCGCCGATGGGGTTGGGATGAACTGCTGCCGGTTTTCCAGGCCATCGAAGACCACCCGCTTGGTGGCGACGGTATTCACGGCAAGGGCGGGCCGTTGCCGATCCATCTGCCGGCTGACGAAGTCAGTCCGGTTGCCCGTGCCTTCATCGAGGCAGGGGCATCGTGGGGTCTGCCTCGCCTCGAGGGCCATAACAGCGGAGAGATGATCGGTGTCACCCCTAACTCCTTGAACATCCGCGATGGGCAGCGGGTTACGGTGGCGGACGCCTGGCTCACCGGGGCAGTTCGAGGCCGCGAAAACCTGACCATCCTTACGGGATCCCGGGTGCGGCGGCTAAAGCTGGAAGGTGGCCAGGTCCGTAGCCTCGAGGTCGCGGGGCGACAGGGTTCGGTCGAAATCTTTGCGGATCGAGTTGTCCTTTGTGCCGGGGCGCTGGAGAGTCCGGCTTTGCTGATGCGTTCGGGCATCGGTCCGCACGATGTGCTCGATGCCGCGGGCGTCGGCTGCCTGATCGATATGCCTGACATAGGTCGAAACCTTCAGGACCACCTGCTTGGCGCCGGCAACCTTTATGCGGCCCGCAAGCCGGTGCCGCCATCGCGCCTCCAACATTCGGAATCGATGGCCTATATGCGCGCTGATAACTTCACAGCTGCCGGGCGGCCAGAAATAGTCGTTGGCTGCGGCATCGCGCCGATCGTGTCCGAATGCTTCCAGGCGCCTGCCGCCGGCACGGCCTACTCGCTGCTGTTCGGCATCACCCACCCAACGAGCCGCGGCAGCGTGCGCATAAGTGGGCCTGAACTCGGCGATCCCCTGATCATCGACCCGGCATACCTGCAAACAGGCCGCGACCGTGCGCTGTTTCGCCAAGCTCTCGAGGCGGCACGGACAATCGGGCATAGCGATGAACTCGCCGGCTGGCGAGAGCGCGAACTCCTGCCAGGCACGCTGAACAGTGCGGCCGAGATGGACGACTTCATCGCGCGGTCGGTCATCACGCATCATCATCCCTGCGGGACTTGCAGGATGGGTAAGGATCCGGACGCCGTCGTCGATGCAAATCTACGGCTCAAGGCGCTCGACAATCTTTTTGTCGTGGACGCGTCGATCATGCCCAACCTCACCGCGGGACCGATTCATGCCGCGGTGCTCGCGATCGCCGAGACCTTCGCCCGACGGCACCGGGAAATCCTGCAATCCTGACCCGAAGGGCTGGTATTCTTGACCAGTCCACTCGTCGAAGGATTCTTCGCTCTTGCGCGGACGATCCCAACAAGGGCCAGAATTTCGGAGCCATTGCGCGGTTAGTTTTTGCTTGTGCACATGCTGGCGGATTGTAGCTTGTCCATGAGCCGGTCCGACAAAAGGTGGTGCGCGAGATGATCGACATCCAAATTCCCATGGATGCGCCGTGCCCCTGAAAGCAGCCGCTCATATCGAGGCCATGTCTGCCTTCGCCCTTGCGAATTTCGGCGGCTATGACCGGCCAACCCTTGCTCAGAATGAAAGCGCCTTTCCGCCCAGCCCCAAGGCTGTCGCCGCTGGCCAGGACGCGGTTGCCCGCAGCCATCTCTATCCCGACCCGGACTGGACGGCACTGCGCGAGGCGCTCGCGCAGGCCTATGGGGTCGAGCGCAGCCTGATCTTGTGCGGAGCCGGTTCGATGGACCTGATCAGTTGCACAGTCGCGGCGTTTGCCGGACCGGGCGATGAGGTGCTGGGCACCGCCTATGCGTATAATTTCGCCGCATCCGCCGCCGCGCGCGTCGGTGCGGTCTACGTCAAGGCAGAAGAGCACGATTTCACCGTTTCGCTCGACAGCATCCTGGCCGCCGTCACGCCAGCAACGCGTATCGTTTTCGTCTGCAATCCGGGCAATCCGACCGGCACCCGTATCGGCAACAGCGAACTGCTGCGGCTGCGCGCCGCGTTGCGGCCGGACGTGCTGCTGGTGATCGATCAGGCCTATGGTGAATTCGACGACCAGGACCCCGGGCCGATCTTCGCACTTGTCCCGCGCGGCGACACCGTGGTGTTGCGCACCCTCTCCAAAGCCTATGGCCTGGCCGGTGCACGCGTCGGCTGGGGCTTGTCTGCGCCTTCGGTCGGGGCGCAAGTGCGCAAGATACAGAATTCGAACCAGGTCACGACACCGAGCCTCGCAATGGCGGTCGCGGCCGTGCAGGACCAGGTCTATATGCGCGAAACGGTGGCCCGCACGGCCGTGATCCGCGATCGGTTTGCACATGATCTGCGGTCTGCCGGCTACCATGTTCCCGAAAGCCGGACGAATTTCGTGCTGATTGGCTTCTCCAGCGCAGCCGCCGCGGAGGCAGCCGAGAGAACCTTGCGCGGCGCCGATATCATCGTTCGCAGCTTAGGCGGTTACGGCCTCACGGACTGTCTGCGCGCGACGGTCGGTCCACAAGAGATGATGGACCGGGTTTTGCGCATACTGATCGACATGCGCGGCGGATAGTTTTGGCGACCGCATGTTTTGCGACTGAATCCCCGGGGAGACTTGAGAAATGCCGTACCTGCCTGTTCGTGACTTTATCGGCTATGGCGACAAGCCGCCGGCCGCTGAGTGGCCGGGCGGCGCCAAGTTGGCACTCAACATCGTCGTCAATTATGAGGAAGGCGCCGAATACAGCATCGGCGAGGGCGACGGCGTCTCCGAGGCGATCCTGTCGGATCTTGCCGTGTCGCCGGCAGTGCCGGGCCTGCGCAACCGCAACATGGAATCGCTCTACGAATACGGCTCACGCGTCGGCGTCTGGCGGCTGGCTTCGCTGTTCCAAGAGAAGGACATCATCCCGACGTTCTACGTCGTCGGCAGGGCGCTGGAACTCAATCCGGCGGCCGGCAAGGCAATCGCCGCCCTTGGCAGCGACATCGTCTGCCATGGCTGGCGCTGGATCGACTACGCGCCGCTGAGCGAGGACGAGGAACGCCAGCACATCGCGCTGACCGTAGATACCGTCCAGCGCCTGACGGGCATTCGCCCGCTCGGCTGGTACACCGGCCGGCCCAGTCTCAACACGCGACGACTGGTGGTGGAGCATGGCGGTTTCCTGTTCGACTGCGACGACTACAATGACGACCTGCCCTATTTTGTCGATGTCGATGGCAAGCGGCATCTGGTTGTGCCGCATAGTTTCGACAACAATGATAGCCGGTTCTCGCGCGGCTCCGGTCTGGAGACAGGCAGCCAGTTCTTCGAATATGTCAGCGATGGCGTGGACTGGCTGCTGGCCGAAGGCGAAAAGACGCCGTGCATGATGACCGTCTCGCTGCACTGCCGGCTGGCCGCCCGGCCAGGCCGCATGATCGGGCTCGCCCGCTTCCTCGACAAGATCAAGGCCAATCCGGACATCTGGATCTGCCGCCGCTCCGACCTTGCCCAACATTGGCTGGATCGGTTCGGCGGCTGAGGAATCATCCGGCTGCTCTGGCTGCCGGCAACGCCCTATTTGTTCGGAACCTCGTAGACCTTGCCGTGCCAGGGTGCCGCATCGATCTGGTCGAGCGCCATCACGTAGAGCACCTTTTCGCCCGGTCCGAAGGCGAAGTTCGGCATGGATGGCGACGGCACCGAGAGCGTGCGCAGCAGCTTCGCATCCTTGTCGACGACGATGATCTTGCCTGGCGCATCGAGTGAGCGCGGGCTCTGGCCGATATACATCTCGCCGGCCTTGTCCATCTTGATGCCGTCAGGCCAGATATGCGGCTGGTTCGGGAACAGGTCGTCGAGGCGCAGGAAGACGCGGCGGTTGCTCAGGCTGTGGTCGGGCTGGACGTCGAACTCGATGATCCTGTTGTCCTCGGTCTCGACCAGGTACAGGATTTTTCCGTCGTTCGACATGACGAGGCCATTGGCATTGTGCAAGTCGCCGGCAACCTTCTTCACGCTGCCGTCCTTGCCGATGTAATAGGCCGAGGCGTCGATCAGCGGTCCGCCCTTGCCGGACCCGGTGAAATAGATGCCGCCATCCTTGTCGGGCGCGAAGTCATTCGGTCCGCTGAACGGATTGCCGTCCGTGTCCTTGTCATAGGCCGGCAGCGTCTTGCCGTCGGCGGAGATGCGGCCGATCGAGTTGCTGTCGTAGCAGGTGACAAGAAACTCGCCGGTGGTCGTCGGCAACACCGCTGAAGGGCCACAACCGTCCATCTTCCAGAAGATTCCGTTCTTCTTGCCGTCCCAGACGGTCACCGTGCCGCGGCCATATTCGACGTAGAAGAGCTTGTCCTGATACCAGATCGGACCTTCGGCGAACCACGCGTCTTCATTGATGACCTTGACGTCTCCCGCATGCGCGGAGGAAGCGAGGGCCAGGGCAAACATGGTGCCCAGCAGATGCCGTTTGATCATGCGATTCCCCTTTGTTTTCAGGCGGTCGAAATCTTTCTCGTTCAGCTTCGCCGGCGTCCCCGGCCGGCTACGGTTTTCGTCAATTGGTTCGCCGGATGGACGGATTGGCTCAGCCTCTACGAGCGCAGCCGCTTGCCCTCGGGGTCGAATGGCGGATGCGGCAGCAGGATCGCCTCATGCGGCCTTCCCAATATGGCGACCGAGACCTTGTCGCCGGCCCTGGCGGAGCCGGCCTTGACATAGCCGAGCGCCAGCGACTGCTCGACGAAATAACCGTAGGCGCCTGAAGAGACCTGGCCGATCGGCGTGCCATCGGCGAGGAAGATCGGCTCGCCGCCGGTGGCGTCGGCATCCCTGGCGTCGATCGACAGCATGATGAGTTCGTCGCGTGCCGGCTTTTCGGCGATGGCGGCATAGGCGTCGCGGTTGAGGAACGCGCCCTTGTCCATTTTGACAAGGTTGTCGAACTTGACCTCCTGCGGCCAATATTCGGGCGAGTATTCGCGACTCCAACTGCCATAGCCCTTTTCGACGCGCAGCGACATCAGCGCGCGCGACCCGACCGGTCCGGCGCCGACTTCGTTGCCGGCCTTGAGCAGCGCGTCGTAGAGCTCGACCTGGTCGGCGGCCCTGCAATGCAGTTCCCAGCCAAGGTCGCCGGTGAAGGACACTCTGAGCGCCACCACATCGATGCCAGCGACGGTGATCCGGCGCGACTGCATGAAGGGGAATGCCTGGTTCGACAGATCCGCATTGGTCAGGCGCTGCAGCAGGTCGCGCGAACTCGGTCCGGCCACGTTGAAGCCGCAGATGTCCTCAGTGCGCGAGCGGAAGGTCGTGCCCTCGGGCAACGGGACGGCCTTGAAGAACCTCTGGTGGAAGCGCTCGGCCATGCCGGAGCCGATGACCATGAATTCATCGTCGGCGAGCCTGGTCACGGTGAAGTCGCCGGCAATGCCGCCGCGCTTGCCGATCAGCGGCGTAAGGCAGGAACGGCCGATCCTTGTCGGCATGCGGTTGGCGAACAACGCGTTGAGCCAGGCCTCGGAGCCGGGACCCTTGACTTCGTATTTTGCGAAATTGGAGATGTCGATGATGCCGGCGCGTTCGCGCAGCATGCGTGCCTCGCGGCCCACCGGTTCCCACCAGTTCTGACGCGTGAAGCCGATCGTCTCCTCGCGCGGCTCGCCCTCGGCGGCGAACCACAGCGGGTGCTCCCAGCCGAAATTGAGGCCGAAGACGGCGTTCATGGCCTTTTGCCTGTCGTAGGCGGGCCGGGTCCGCACCGGTCGCCCGGCGGCGCGTTCCTCGTTGGGGAAATGGATCTTGAAGCGATGGCTGTACTGGTCCTGGACGCGGGCCTTGGTGAAGGCCTTGCCGGCCCAGTGGCCGAAGCGCGCCATGTCCCAGGCGAACATGTCGAGCGAAGGCTCGCCCTCGATCATCCACTCGGCCGCCAGCTTGCCCATGCCGCCCGACTGCGAGAAACCGGGAATGATGCCGTTGCAGCAGAAATAATTGCTGAGTTCGGGCACCGGTCCGAACAGCACCGCGCTGTCCGGCGACCAGATCATCGGTCCGTTGATCACCTTCTTGACGCCGGCGTTGCCGACGGCCGGGACGCGCGCGATCGCGCGCAGCATGTTCTCCTCGATACGGTCGAGATCGTCGGGAAACAGTTCGTGGCCGAAATCCAGCGGCGTGCCGTCCTCGGCCCAGAACTTCATCTTGCGCTCATAGGCGCCGACGAGCAGGCCGAGGCCCTCCTGGCGCAGATAATACTCGCCGTCGCGATCGGCGACCGAGGGCAAGCGGCGGCCCATGGCGGCGATTTCCGGAATGGTCTCGGTAACGAAATACTGGTGCTCGGTCGGGATCAGCGGCAGTTGCAGGCCAGCCATCGCGGCGACCTCCCTGCCCCACAGGCCGGCGGCGTTGACCACCCATTGCGTGTGGATGTCGCCCTTCGGCGTGCGCACGATCCAGCTGCCGTCGGGTTGCGCCTCGGTGGCGGTGACCGGCGTGAAGCGATGGATCTCGGCGCCGCGCTGGCGCGCGCCGGCGGCGTAGGCAGCGGTGACGCCGGACGGATCGACATTGCCGCCTTCCGGCTCATACATGATGCAGCGTATGCCGTCGAAGTCGACCAGCGGGTGCAGCCGCTCCGCCTCGTCACGGGCGACTTCGTAGAAATTCATCTTGTAGCGCCGCGCCTTGGCTTCCTGGAGCCGCAGCTGATGCTCGCGCGCCTCGGTCTGGGCGAGATAGAGCGAGCCCGGCTGAAAGATGCCGCAGCCCTGGCCGGTCTCGGCCTCCAGCTCCTTGTAGAGCGCCATGGTGTAGTGCTGCAGGCGGCTGATGTTGGTGGAATCATGCAAGCCGTGGATGTTGGCCGCCGCATGCCAGGTGGAACCGGAGGTCAGTTCGCTGCGCTCCAGCAGCACGACATCCGTCCAGCCGAACTTGGCAAGGTGATAGAGGATCGAGCAGCCGATCAGACCGCCGCCGATGACAACGGCTTGTGCATGGGTACGCATGTTTCTTCCCTTTGTTCGGCGACTTTATCCCGCGTTTGATTCAATCGCAGTCGCCCGGCGAGGTCAGGGGCGCAACATGCGCCCCTGAGATATTTGCAATGACCGGCCCGGCTTATGCCTTGTCTAGCCAGACCTTATCGAGCTGCAGTTCGAATGTCTGATGCATGCCGAGGTTCCTCACATAGGTCCCGTGGTGCCGGTAGAGCGAACGCCAGAACGCCTGGACGAGGATACCGGAGTCCTGCAGCATGAGCTCGACGTCCTTCATCAGTTCCTTGCGCTTGTCGACGTCGGCTACGGCGAGCGCCGCGTTGAGCTTCTTGTCGAATTCCGGATTGGCGTAGCCTGACTCGTTCCAGGCCTCACCGCTGCGATAGGCGATCGCCAGCACCTGGACGCCGAGCGGCCGCATGCCCCAGTCGGTGGTCGACCACGGATACTTCGTCCAGTCGTTCCAGAACGACGAGCCCGGAATGATGGTGCGCTTGACCTTGAAACCGGCCTCGCGCATCTGCGCGGCGACGACGTCGGCCGGGTCCTTCACATAGTCCGCATCGTAGGAGATCAGCTCGAACTCGTGATCCGTCTGGCCGGCCTCGGCCATCAGCGCCTTGGCCTTGGCGAGATCGCGCGGCACTTTCGGCAGCGCATAATATTCCGGATGGATCGGGCAGACATGGTGGTTTTCCGCGACCTGTCCAAGGCCGCTGTAGCCGAGCTTCAGCACCGTCTCGTTGTCGACCGCGAGCTGGATGGCGTTGCGCACGCGTTTGTCGTCATACGGCTTGTTGGTCACGTTGGTGCGCAGCACGATGGTGCCGGCGGTGACCACCTGCTCCTTGACCAGGCCCATGCCGTCATAGAGATCGACCGTGCCGCCCACGGTCTGATAGTTGCAGTCGATCTCACCGGCCTCGAAGGCGCTGCCGATGGCGGGGTTGGAGGCGTCCGATCCGTAGTCGGTCCAGTCGACGCCATCGAGATAGGGCTCGCCACCGAACCAGGTGAAGTCCTTGCGCCGCCGCACCGAGGCCGACTCGCCGACCTTGTACGAGATCAGCTCATAGGGACCGGTGCCGGGCGTCTTGAGCATGTCGGCGCCGTTCTTGTCGAAGTCGCGATGGACGATGACCGCCGGATAATCGGAAAAGCCCGGAATGATGGTGACGTCGGACTGATGGCATTTCAGCTTCACCGTGTGGTCGTCGACCTTGGTGATGGCGCCGGCTGCGGCTTTCTTGGTGGCGGGATCGATCAGGGAGCTCATGCGCCCGGCCATCGAATTGCCTTCGGCCGCCTTGTCGCACCAGCGCTCGATGTTATGGACGATGTCGTCGGCGTTGAAGTCGTCGCCGTTCGACCACTTCACGCCCTTGCGCAGATGCAGCGTGTACTCGGTGGCGTCGTCGCTGACTTCCCAGCTCTCGATGAGATGGCCCTCGAAGGTGAAGTCGGTGGTGTAGCGGATCATGTAGTCGTTGCACTGGCGCATGACGTTGGCGATCTCGGACCAATCCCAGGAGCGCGGATCCTTCATGTCCTTGATGATCATCTGCATCTTGAGGATGCCGCCCTTCTTGCCGGGCACGATCGCCGCGGCCTTGGCCGGTTCGATGCCGGCCATCGAATAGGCGAATGCCGTGGAAGCGCCCATCGCGCTTGCCATGGCCAGGAATTCGCGGCGATCCATCCTGCCGCTTTTGACTTCGGCTGCGTAGCTTTCGATGACCGCCGGGACGCGATCACCGTTGCTCTTGAACATTGTCATCGTTGTTCTCCGGTTCAGGGCTTTCCGCCCGTTACATTCCCCCTTGCGATATCCATGTTAGGGGCGATGCAAAAATCCCGGAAGGGCTCAGGCCCTGAAGAACCGCCAAAAACCGGCCCTCAAGACCTAAAAAAACGATGCCATTGGCGTGTCAATTTTTGAGCGCGAGCTTGCCACCCGCTTGCGGATCACTGTCAAGCGCCGTCTTCCCGCGCGCGTGACAGGATCCATTCCCGCACGATGCGAGCGATGTTGCCTTTCGAGAGCTGGCTCTCGGTGAGGTAGTAATTCCAGGGGCTTGGCGGCCGAACCGGAAAGGGTTCGACGAGCAGCCCGCGACGCAGATAGGCGTGGGCAAGCGACCGCTGGGTGGCGACCAGTCCGGCCCCCATGGCAGCGAGTTCGAGCGCGATGTTGGAAGCGTTCGTCGACAGCCCCTTGTCGTGCTCGTCCATGTCGAGGCCAAGCGCCGTCGTGACGACCTGCCAGTATTCCTGACGGCCATGCACGAAGATCCAATCCACCTTGAGAATATCGCGCGGCGTCTTCAGCGCGTGTTCGCCATCCAGCAGTGCCGGAGCGCAGAGCAACAACAGCTCGTCGTTCCAAAGCGGGATGCCCGCGGGCGGGCGGTCGTCGAAACGCCGCGTCGAAATCGTGATGTCGGCGATCTGTTCGCTGATGTCCTCCCAGATCGTGCCGTGCAGCACGATCTCGATCTCGGGATGTTTCTTGCGAAACGCCGCCATGCAGCCGGCCAGCCAGTTCTCCGCCAGGCTCATCGGGCAGGAGACGACCACGGTGCGGTTGCGCGAAGACGTCACGATCGCCTCCGTCGCCTGGTCGATCTGATCGAGGGCCTGGCGCAAGGTCGGCAGGAAGGCCTCGCCCATTTCGGTCAGCTTGAGGCTGCGCGGATAGCGGATGAACAATTGCCGCCCGATGTAATGTTCGAGCGCGCGGACATGCGTGCTGACCGCCGCCTGCGTGTATCCGAGTTCGTTGGCGGCGGCGGTGAAGGAGAGATGCCGGGCCGAACTCTCAAAGGACCTGATATAGTTCAACGGGGGTGGCGGCTTCATCGCTCTCTCCTGCAAGACGCAGGGATAGCTATCGCACGGACCGGCTGGCGTTCAATCGTGACCAATCGCAAGACGTGAATTTTTTTGGCCAATGCCGCCGAACTAATTGCGTGAAAGCACGATGAACCCAAATTAATGATGTCGTGACGCAAAGGGGAGTGATGCTAGTGGCTGTGCCGTCGCATCGGCGTGAAGGGCCTGACGCGAGTACCAGCGTTGCCGTTCGCCTGGCCGATTTCGTGTTGCGGCGGCCGGCGGCCGCATTCCCCGCCTCTGTCCTCGAGCAAGCCCGCTACCTCCTGCTGGACACCATCGGAATTGCCATTGCCGCCGGTCCGATGGAAGCGGGCCGGATTGCCCGCGACGCCGCCACGCTTCTCTACGGCTCGACCGACCCGCGGCATTCGGCACGCATGCTTTTCGATGGCCGCCGTGCCAGCATCGCTGGAGCCGCTTATGCGGCCGCGACACAGATCGACAATCTCGACGGCCATGACGGATACAGCCCGACCAAGGGTCATATCGGCGTCGCCGTCGTGCCGGCGCTGGCAGCGCTTGCCGAGGCACGCCCTGACCTTGGCGGGCCGGAAGCACTGGCGGCCCTGGTCGTCGGCTACGAAATTGCCGGCCGGGCGGGCATCGCACTGCACGCGACCGTGTCGGACTACCATACATCGGGCGCCTGGAATGCGCTGGGCGTGGTTGCGGTGGCGGCAAGGTTGCGACGGCTTCGCGACGATCAGCTGCGCCAGGCGCTTGGCATTGCCGAATATCACGGCCCACGCAGCCAGATGATGCGCGAGATCGCGAACCCGACGATGCTGCATGACGGCTCGGGCATCGGCACACTGATCGGCCTGTCCGCGGCCGTGCTCGCCGAACGCGGCTTTACCGGCGCGCCGGCGATCACGGTCGAGCAGCCCGAGGTCGCGCCACATTGGCAGGATCTCGGCGCCTTCTGGCAGGTGCTGCACCAGTATGTGAAGCCATACCCGATCTGCCGCTGGGCGCATGCGGCGATCGACGCGACGCGCGCGCTCTGCCATGCGCATCATCTCGCGCCCGCCGATATCAGCCACGTTGAGGTGAACAGCTTCCACTACGCCGCAACGCTGTTCGACGGCATGCCGGACACGACCTCGAAGGCGCAGTACAGCCTGCGCTTCGCCGTCGCGACCTTTATCGTCCATGGCCGCATCGGACTGGAGCACATTTCCGGCGGCGGGCTGGAGGATGCTGCCGTGGCGGACATGCTGAGCCGCATCACGGTCGTGGAATCGAAGCGCCACAGTGCCCGCTTTCCGGCAGGCCGCTGGGCCGACGTGGCGATCACGACATCAGATGGGCGGATCCTCGCTTCGGGCGACGTCCATGCGCGCGGCGGACCGGAGGCGCCGCTCACGCAAGCTGAAATCGAGGCCAAGTACATGGAATTCGCCGCGCCGGTGCTCGGACAAGGTCGCGCCGAGGCGATCCGCGATGCGGTGCTGTCGCTCAGCGACCGCGACAGCCTTTTCAGCGACCTCTCGGCATTGCTCTACGATCCTCCGGTGATCACCAGGATGCTGCAACGGCCAGCGTGGTAGCGGCCGGACGGCAGTAACGACGGTCACACACGGCACCGAACCACATCACGCACAGAGGACACGCATGACCCGCCCGCAAGGAACCATCGCACCGATCCTGACGCCGTTCGCGGACGATGGCGGCATCGCTCGCGATCTCTTTGTGTCCCATGCCAAATGGGTGCTGGACCAAGGCGCGCATTTCCTGTCCCCGTTCGGCACCACCGGCGAGGCGCTGTCGCTCTCGCTCGGTGAGCGCGTGCAGGCGCTGGAGTGGCTGATCGAAGCCGGCATTTCACCAGGCTGGCTGATGCCCGGCACCGGCGTCACCGCGCTTCCGGAAACCGTCGAACTGTCGGCGCACGCGGTCGGGCTCGGCTGCGCCGGCGTGATGGTGCTGCCGTCGTTCTTCTACACCGCCGCCGGCGATGACGGGCAGGCACGCTACTACAGCGAACTGATCGAGCGGGTCGCGAACCCGGCAATGAAGATGATCCTCTATCATATTCCGCAGAATTCCGGCGTGCCGGTGAGCCCGGCCTTGACCGCCCGGCTGAGCGCGGCGTTTCCCGACACCGTCGTTGCCTACAAGGATAGCGCCGGCGACTGGAACAACACGGCGGCGGTGATTGCCGCGGCGCCCAAGGTTGCGGTGTTCCCCAGCTCTGAAGCGCAACTGACCAAGGGCCTGGCCAACGGCGCGGCAGGCTGCATTTCGGCCACCGTCAACCTCAACGCCGCGGCCATCCGCTCGCTTTACGATCGTACGGTGGCCGGAGAGGACGTTACCGAAGCGGATGCGGCGATCAAGGCGTTCCGCAAGATCATCCAGGATGCCGGCCTGATCCCGGCAATGAAGGCCGTGCTGGCGGTGCGCTCCGGCGACCGGCGCTGGCTGAACCTGCGTGCGCCGCACGAAAATGCGACGCTGGAGAACGGGCAAGCGCTGCTTGCCGCGCTGGGCAGTGCCGCCGATCATGTCGGCCACGGCTGAGGCCCGCGCCATGTCGGCCCGCCCAACCGTCATTCTGCACACCGACAAGCCGGCTGGCGCGTTGGCCGTGCTCGCGGAGACGCATCCGGGCCTCCCGGTCCACCCCTGCGATAGCTACGCTGCGCTTCCCGAGCTGATCGAGCGCGTGGTGGCGGAAGTGGTCTATTCCATCCGCTTCGATGGCACGCCGCGCTATCCGCGCCAGGCCCTCGTCGAAAGCCCGACCGTGAAATGGGTGTCCATCGGCGGCTCCGGCACGGATCATCTGGGACGCTGGGATCCGACGCGCGTTACGGTGACCAATTCCGCAGGCGTCGCCGCCGGCATGCTGGCGGAATATGCGCTCGGCGCCATGCTATCCTTTTCGCTCGACTTGCGCGGCTTCGAACGCCGCCAGCAGGCGCGGCAGTGGGGCGGCGGCCGCGTCGAACCGATCGAGGGCAAGACCGTGTTGATCATCGGCCTTGGCAAGACCGGCGAGGCCGTCGCCAGACGGGCGCAGGCGATGGGTATGCGCACGCTGGGTATCCGCGCGCGCCCCAAGCCAACGCCGTGCCTGGACGAGGTTCATGGTGTTGACGCGCTGCTCTCCCTCATCGGCCACGCCGATTTCATCGTCTGCTGCGTGCCTTTGCTGCCGACCACGCACGGCCTGCTCGGCAAAGCGGCCTTTGCCGCGATGAAGCCTTCGGCCGTGCTCATCGACATTTCGCGCGGCGGCGTCGTCGAGGAAGCAGCACTTCTGGCCGCGCTCGATGCCAAACAGATCAAGGGCGCGGCGCTGGATGTCTTTGCGACCGAGCCGCTGCCCGCCGAGCACCCGCTTTGGAGTTACGACAACGTCGCCATCACGCCGCATTGCGCGGCGGTCTATGACGGCTGGGACATCAAGTCGGTGCGCATGTTCACCAACAATCTGGCGCGCTACCGCCGCGGCGAGCCGTTGGAGAATGTGGTCAGTCCGGACCGCGGCTATTGAAGGCCGGGAAGGAATAAATCCGATGTCACAGGACAGACGCGGCGGCGGCCGCAGGTCGAGGCTGGAACGCAGTGGTGGCGGCATCGCGCAGTTGCCGTGGCAGAGCGTCAAGAATCCCTATCCGCCCATGCAGCTTCTCGACGAAGAGCGGATGCAGCAACTGCACGACACCTCGATGCGCATCCTGTCCGAACTCGGCATCCGCGTCATGAGCGAGCGGGTGATGGACCTGTTCGCTTCCGCCGGCGCCATTGTCGACCGCGAAGAGAAGACCATCCGCATCGACGAGAGCCTGGTGAACGAAGCGCTGCGGGCGGTGCCATCCTCCTTCACGCTGACCAGCCGCAATCCGGAAAAACAAGTCCATCTCGGCGGCAATTCGCTGGTCTTCGGCCTGGTCGCGGGTCCGCCCAATGTGCACGACCGCATCAACGGCCGCCGCCAGGGCAATCTCGCCGACTACCAGAACTTCATCAAGCTGGCGCACCACTTCAACGCCATCCACATCATCGGCAACCAGGTGGTGGCGCCGATGGAGCTGCCGGCCAATGCGCGCCATCTCGACACTTACCACGCCAATCTGACGCTAAGCGATCTCTCCTTCCATTGCACCGCCATCGGCCGCGCCCGGGCCATGGACGGCATCAATATGATGGCGATCGCGCGCGGCATCTCCGTCGAGGAGATGCGCGCCTCGCCCGGCGTGACCACGATCATCTCGATCAACTCGCCGCGCCTGTTCGACGACGCCATGGCCGAGGGCCTGATCGCGATGGCCGAACATGGCCAGCCGGTGACCGTCACGCCCTTCACCCTGATGGGCGCGATGACGCCGGTGACGCTGGCCGCCGCCCTTTGCCAGCAGAACGCGGAGGCGCTGTTCGGCGTGGTGCTGACCCAGCTCGTCAACCCCGGCACGCCGGTGATGTATGGCGCCTTCACCTCCAATGTCGACATGAAGTCGGGCGCTCCGGCCTTCGGCACGCCGGAGAATGCCAAGGCCAACATCATCGCCGGGCAATTGGCGCGGCGTTATCATCTGCCCTACCGCACTTCCAATGCCAACGCCTCCAACGTCGTCGACCTGCAGGCAGCCTACGAGACGGAAATGGCGACCTGGGGCGCAGTGCTCGGCGGCGCCAATCTGATCTACCACGCTGCCGGCTGGCTTGAGGGCGGTCTGACCGCGTCCTACGAAAAGCTCGTGCTCGACGTCGAGATCCTGCAGAACATGATGGAGTTCCTGCGGCCGCTGCCGTTCCAGGAAGACGATCTCGGCTTCGAGGCCATCAAGTCGGTACCGGCCGGCGGCCATTTCTTCGGCGCCGAGCACACCATGTCGCGCTACACCACCGCGTTCTACCAGCCGATGCTCTCCAACTGGCAGAACCATGGCGCCTGGGAGGAAGCCGGCGGCAAGGATGCGCTGGAGCGGGCGACGGAGCTCTGGCAGCAGGCGCTGCACGACTACGAAGAACCGGTGATCGACCCAGCGATCCGCGAAGAGCTCGACGCCTATATCGCGCGCCGCCGCGAGGAGATCCTCGCCAACCCGGAAGGTTAGGAAATCCGCCTGATGACATACGATCTCGTCATCCGTCACGCGACGCTGGTCGCCGGCGACGGCTCGAAACCTTTCGAGGCCGACATCGCCGTCTCCGGCGACAGGATCGCCGCCATCGGTCGGCTGGACGACGCGACTGGCATCGAGGAGATCGATGCCAGAGGCAAGGCGGTCGCACCCGGCTTCATCGACGTGCACACCCATGACGATGGCGCACTGCTGGCGCCGCGCGGAATGGATCCGAAGATCAGCCAGGGCGTGACGACGGTGATCGCCGGCAATTGCGGCGTCAGCCTGGCGCCGCTGCTTCTCAACAAGACACCGCCGCCGCCCTTCACGCTGGTCGGCGGCCGCGAGAATTTCCGCTTCGACCGTTTTGCCGACTATGTCGTCGAGCTCAAGCGGCGCGGCATCGCCACCAACGCGGCCTTGTTGGTCGGCCACACCACCTTGCGCCAGCGCTGCATGGCGGTGACCGACAGACCGGCCAACGAAGTAGAAACGGCAGCGATGCAGGAGGCGGTCGCCGAGGCGATGGCTGAAGGCGCCTTCGGCCTCAGCACCGGGCTCGACTATCCACCGGCCGTGAAGTCCTCGACCGAAGAGGTCAAGGCGCTGGCCGCGACAGCGGCAGGTCTTGGCGGACCCTATGTCACCCACACACGCAACTATTTCGAGACGATGGACGAGGCGATCGAGGAAGCGATCGACATTGCAGATCATGCCGGCGGTAAGCTGTTCATATCGCATCACCAGTGCACCGGCCGCGCCAATTTCGGCAAGAGCCGTCCGTCACTGGAAAGGATCGACCGGGCGCGCGAAACGATGGACATCGGCATGGATGTCTATCCCTATGCCGCGAGTTCGACGGTGCTGCGGCTGGAGCGCTGCGACACGGGCCTGAAAATCCTCGTGACATGGTCCGATCCGCATCCGGAGATGGCAAGGCGCGAGATCGCCGACATCGCGCGCGAATGGAACTGCAGCGAGCGCGAGGCCGGCGAGCGCCTGCTGCCGGCAGGTGCTGTCTATTTCCAGCTCGACGAAACGGACGTGCGCAACATCATCGCCCATCCGCGCACCATGATCGGCTCGGATGGCCTGCCGCATGACATCCATCCGCACCCGCGTCTATGGGGCACGTTTCCGCGTGTGCTCGGCCATTATGCCAGGGATGTCGGCCTGTTCAGCCTGGAGGAGGCCGTGTTCCGCATGACCGGCCTGCCCGCACGGGAATTCGGCATCGCGCAACGCGGGCTGCTGGCCGAAGGTAATTTCGCCGACCTCGTGATCTTCGATCCGGACACGATCATCGACACTGCCACCTTCGAGGAACCGCGCCGGCCTGCTACTGGCATCGAGCATGTCTTCGTAAACGGCGTATCCGCCTGGCGTGGCGGCAGGGCAACCGGAGCGCTGCCGGGCGCTGTTCTCAAGCCCTCGGCTTCAAAGGTCGTCAGAGGCGCATGCGGCTGCGGCGCCGATCACAGAGCCTCGTAAATCCGGTCGACGGTTTCCAGCGTGTAGACAAATTCCACCGGCCGCGTGCAGCGCCAGCCGTCGAAGGGCTGGCCGGCGAGCGCCTTCAGCGCCTCGGGCAGGCGCAGTATACCGCCGCCGTAGAGCCGGTTGGCCATATCGAGCATGCCGGTGCGGTGCATGGCTTCGCTCATGCTGCCGCAGGCGTCCTTGACCAGCCAGACCCTGAACCCCTGATAGACCGCGTCGAACACGCTCTCGGTCACGCAGCTGTCGGTGAGCACGCCGGTCACCACCAGGTTCTCGACCTTGAGGTCGGCAAGCCGTTTTGAAAGGTCGGTGCGGTGAAAGGCGCTCGGCCAGTGCTTGTGGATGACGATGTCGCCGGGCAGCGCCGCCACCTCGGTGCAGATCGCAGCACCTTCGCTGCCCGCGACGGCGGAGCGGAATTCCTCGGTCAGGATTTCCTCCTGCCGCGCATAGCCGTCGCGTTCCTCCGGTTTCACCCAGGCCTGCGCATGGATGACCGGCACGCCCGCCGCCCGGGCGGCTTCGATCAACGCGGCGGTGTTGGCGAGCACCGCGTCATAGCCCATGACCGGCCAAGCGGCACCGGGGCGGTATTCGTTCTGCAGGTCGATGACGAGCAACGCGGTCGCGGCAAGGTTCATGGCTGTCCCAGGGGATTGTCGAAGTCGGTGACGAAGCGAAGAAGCAGACGGATCGCCTGATCGAGATCGGCGATCTCCATCGCTTCATCCGGGTTGTGACTGCCGTTCTCGTTGCGCACGAAGATCATGGCGGTCGCAATGTCGGAGCCGGCAAAGGTGGCCGCATCATGCCCCGCCCCGCTCGGCACATGCGGCGCGGGCATTTGCAGCTCGGCGGCAGCGCGGTCCAGCCTCGCGATCAGCGCCGGCGACATGGTCGCCGGCTCCCAGGTGAAGCGCGGTCCGGCCTCAAAGCTGACGCCGCGCTTGGCGCCGACTTCGGCGAAAAGCGCATGAAGGCGAGCCTCGATCCGTTCCAGGACAGCGGCCTCGGCGCTGCGCACATCGAGCGTGAAGCGAAGTTCGCCCAGGACGCGGCTGCCGCCGTGCTGGCTCGGATCGGATTCCACCCGGCCGAAGGTGATGGTGGCCTCATGCCCTTCACGCTCGAGCGCGTCCCATTCCACTTCAAGGCCGGCGACCAGATCGGCAAAGCCGAGCACGCTGTCATGGCGGGCAAAGCGCGGCTCGGCACCGGAATGCGCGTAGGCGCCAAGGCATTTCGCATCGACATAGCGGAAGCCGCCGGCGATACCGGTGACGATACCGACCGGCGCAGCGGATGCGATAAGGCGCGGTCCCTGCTCGATATGCACTTCGACGAAAGCCGCGATCCGGCCGGCATCGATGCCCGGCACACCGCGCCGCACGGCATCAGGGTCGAAGCCTTCCTCATGCATGTGATCCGCAAGCGTGCGTCCGCTGTCGGACCGCTTCGCTTCGAGCGCCGCCGGCTCCAGCAGGCCAAGTGCTGCCTGGCTGCCGGGATAGGACAGCGGAAACCAGACAGCCTCTTCGGCGCGGGTCGCCAGCACGATCAGGTCGCGCGGCAATTGAATGCCTTGCCCGACCAGTTCGGCCATCACCGCCAGCCCGGCCACGACACCCGCGGCGCCGTCGAAATTGCCGCCATGCGGCACGCTGTCGAGATGCGAACCGATGACAATCGCCGGCAAATCCGGATTACGGCCCTTCAGCGTCAAATAGAGATTGCCGGCCACATCGAAACGCGCCGTGGCGCCGAGCTTCTCCGCTTCGTCGCGCATGAGATCGTGGGCGAAGCGCTCGCCGGGCCCGTAGGCGACGCGCGTGATCCCCGGTGTATCGGTGGTGGCGTGCGCAAGCCTCTCCAGCAGATGCCCGGCCAGCCTGCCGCCGGCTGTGAGTGCGGCATCGCTCATGAAGCAACCTGCCTGGCTTTAGGCTCGACGCCGCGCAGTCGGTGCGGCGTGAGATCGTCCATCGACACGCCCTGCCTTGCGACATCGTCCGGAAAACCCTTGCCCGCGATCAGGCTGGCGCAGACGCGCGACAGCGCCGGCGAGGTTTTGATGCCGTAGCCACCCTGCCCGACCAGCCAGATGAAATCCGGGACCTCGTCATCCGGTCCGACCACCGGCGACCCATCCGCGACGAAGGTCCGCAAGCCCGCCCATGAGCGCGACACCCGCTGCACTTCGATCGTAGTCGCCCGTTCGAGACGCTCGGCACCGATCGCGACATCGATATCCTCGGCATAGGCATCCATCGGCGCGGACGGCGTTGCATCGGCGGGCGAGACGAACAGCTGCCCGGCATCCGGCTTGAAATAGAATTCGGCGCCGATATCGTTGACCAGAGGCCAGTCTGAAATGTCGACACCGGCGGGCGCTGGAATGTTGAAAGCGGTGCGGCGCTTCGGCTGCAGGCCGATTGGGCGGACCCCAGCCATGACGGCGATCTGATCGCCCCAGGCACCGGCGGCATTGACCAGCATTGGCGCAAGGAATGTTCCTGCTGGGGTTTCGGCCCGCCATTGACCGCCTTGCCGTCCGATGGCCTTGACGCCGGCATTGGTGACGATGCGCGCGCCACACGCGCGGGCGCCGCGCAGATAGCCTTGATGCAGGCCGTTCACATCGATGTCCATCGAATGCGGTTCGATATAGGCGCCGGCGAGATAATCCGCGCGCAGCACCGGTACGCGCGCAATCGCCTCGGCCGGTGTCATCGCGACGATCGAGGGGACCAAGGCCTGCGCGGCCTCCAGATCCTCCCGCAGGAGTTCGAGCTGGTCGGCGCGTGCCACGGTGATCATGCCGCGTTTGCTAAGCAGCGGGTAATCGCAGAAGCCGCTAGGCGGCTCGGTCAGGAAAGCCCGGCTCGCCAGCACGATGCGACGAATGATGCCGTTGCCGTAATTTTCGGTAAAGCTCGCCGCGGAGCGACCGGTGGTGTGGTAGCCGCAATGGCTTTCCCGCTCGAGCACGACCACCTTGGAAGTGCGGGACATCTCGAAGGCGGCACCGGCGCCGGCAATGCCGCCGCCAATGATGATGATTTCGGTTTGCTCGGCGGCACTCATATCAGCCCATCCTTCAACATGACTGCACGACCTTGCTTTTGCGCGGCACGGCAGGCGGCTCACCCAGGCGGCGCGGTGAGCGCGGTCGCGAGCGCCGCGACCCTCGGCCAGATTCTCCGCCAGCGAATTCTGCACAGCGCAATCTTCAAGTGCAAGGTCGGTGACAAAAGGCACGGGCTTGCCGGCGATCGCCATGCCTTTCAGCCGTGCCCAGACGGCGCGCCGCTTGCGCAGCTGGTGCGACTGCAACTCACTGATTTCGGCAAAGCCGGTCTCGCGCTTGATCTCCAGCACGCCGGCTTCGACAGCCGCGTCGAATAGCTCCAGCCCGCGCTTTGTTCGCACGATGATGCCGTTGAGCGCCTCGTCCTCGACCGCCGGCCCGCCGTTCAACCAGGCGTCATGAACCGCGATATCCGCCACCTGGCCGATCGCGTCGGGACAGATCTTGCAGCGCGGCTGGATCATCCATTTGTCCTCATCCTCCCACAGCTGCCGATAGGTGAGTTCGAAGGCGCGGCCGTCGCTGGTTTCGATCCGGTTGAGGCCGGGATTGCCGTAACCGCGATAGCGGAACAGCGCCAGCTCGTCCTCGGCGAGGCCGAAACGCTGCAGCACCTGTTCCGATTTCGACAGGTCGGAGGCGCCGCCGCAGACGAAGGCCAAGGCATAGCGCATATACCGGTCGACGCGGGGATCGAGCCGCGCCAGGTTGCGCACGGCGGTGATGTCGCAAGGCTTGGCGATCAGCGCGAAGGGCTCGCCGCGATCGAGGATTTCGCCGAAATCCACCAGGGTCGTCGCCGGGCCATAGCGCGAGCCGGCGCCCTCAAGCATCGACGCGGCATCGAAGCTCAGCCGTCGTTCGCTGCGCATCGGCTGGGATTGTGATGCCGCGACATGCAGCACGAATTTGACGCGCCCGGAGCTCAGCAGGAACTGGCCGAGCGCCGTCAGCACCCCGCCGCCTGAACCGATAAACCGTACCGTGGGATCTCCCGCGCGGCCGAGCACAAGCCGTTCGGCAGGCCCCCAGACGGTGTCGGTCAACGTGGCATTGCTTGCCTGCGCCGGCGGTGGACCGGCGATCCGGGTCCCCGGGCAGACGGCGTTGATCCGCATCAGCGTCGGCCTGTCCAAGGCCTGCCTCGCCACCGGCCGCTCGCGCCCCTCCGGCGTCATCACCATTTCGATGGCATCGGGTGTGGCGATCGAACGGCAGAGGCCGCAGCCGATGCAGAGCCCGTTCTCGACGATCTCGCTCAACGACAAGAGATCGGCCGGAGGCGCCACTGTGCCCTGTATTCGATTGGCTTCGATGACGCTCATCTCGTTGCGATCTCAGACCGGTTCCGAAATGCGCCGGTACTGGTCGGGGCGGCGATAGAGCGCGAAGTTGAAATTCACCTTCCGGCAGGTCTCGATCAGGTCGAGATCGGCGCGATGGACGATGACCTCGTCGCCGAGCGACATCGCCTGCGCGGCGATCTCGCCGGTCGGCGCGATGATGCAGGAGCCGCCGATCAGCGCCTGGCCGTCCTCGAGCCCGGCCTTGGCGGCGGCCGCCACCCACAGCGTGTTCTGGTAGGCGCCGGCCTGCATCGGCAGATGGTTGTGGAACATTCTGAGATGCGCCAGCGCTGGCGCCTCATCGAGCAGCAGCGGCGTGTTGTAGCCAAGCAGCACCACCTCTGCGCCGTTGAGGCAGAGCATGCGATAGGTCTCCGGCCAGCGGCGGTCATTGCAGATCGCCATGCCGAGGCGCACACCGCGATAATCGAAGACCGGGAAGCCGAGATTGCCCGGCTCGAAATAACGGCGTTCGAGATGCGTGGTGGTGCCTTCCTCCGGCTCGCTCGACCCTGGCACATGCATCTTGCGGTAACGCCCGATGAAGCGCCCGTCCGGGCCGACAAGGTCCATAGTGTTGAAATGGCGTGTGCGGCCGTCTTCCCTGGCGATCTCGCAATAACCTAGCGCGAAGCCGACCTTGAGGCGCGCGGCGGCGGCGTAGAGCCGCTGCGTTTCGGGGCCAGGCATCGACTGTTCGAAGAAGGCGTCGATCTCCGCCTGATCGTCGATACGCCAGCGTGGGAAGAAGGTGGTGAGCGCCATCTCGGGGAACGCCACAATTTCCGCACCTGCGGCAGCGGACTGCTCCAGCAAGTGGACGAGGCGCTCGACTGTTTCGGCACGCGAGGCGCTGCGCTGGATGGGTCCGGTCTGGGCGACCGCTATGGTCAGGCATCGAGCCATGGCGTCGTCTCCTCGACTGGTTTTCCCGAGCGGGCCGGATCACCGGCGGTACGCACCACGAATTGTCCGAACCCCGGCGGCACCTGCAGCTTGCCGTCTGCGACCACCGGCACGCCGCGCACCAGCACGGTGGTCGGCTTGCCGGTCACGCGCCTGCCCTCGTAGGGTGTGAAGTCGACACGCGAATGCAAGGCGGCATGGCCGAGCGTCCAGGTCACTGTCGGATCCCACAGTGCCAGGTCAGCATCGAGCCCGACCGCTATCCGCCCCTTGGCGTGGGCCAGACCATAGATCGCGGCGGCATTGCGCGAGGTGAGATCGAGATAGCGCTCGAGCGTCAGCCGGCCGGTGAGCACCCCTTCCGAGAACAGCAGCGGCAAACGGGTCTCGATGCCGGGAATGCCGCTCAGCGTGGTGGTGAAGCCAGGTGTCTGCGATCGCGCGATCTTGTCAGCGAAGAAATAGGGCGAATGGTCTGAGGACCACAGATCGATGCCGCCATCGATCAGCGCCTGCCACAAATGCTCATGGCTGCGCGGCGAACGCGGCGGCGGCGAAAACACGAAACGCGCCGCATCGATGGCCTGCCGATCAAGGTCGGCAGCGCCGATGAACAGATATTGCGGGCAGGTCTCGGCTATTGCGTCGACGCCGCGCCCGCGCGCCCGCGCCACCTCCTCGACCGACTGCAAGGAGGAGACGTGGACGATGGTCATGCGCGCGCCGGTCATTTCGGCGAAGGCCAGCGCACGATGTGTGGCCTCGCGCTCCATGGTCTCGCTATGGGCAACGACATGGTAGCGGATATCGGTGCGGCCGAGATCGATCAGGCGCTGGCGGGTGCGCCGGATCGCGGCGTCGTTCTCGGCATGGACCATGACGATCCAGCCAAGGGTGCGGGCGGTATCGAGCACCTTCAAGAAGAGATCATCGTCGACGGCAAAACCCTGATAGGTCATGAATAGCTTGACCGAGGCGATGCCGCGGCCGGCGAGCAGCGAAAGCTGTTGCTCGACATCGGAGCCGGTGCCCATGGTCACCACCGCGTGCAGCCCGTAGTCGATCACCGCGCGCCCTGTGGCGCGATCGAGCGCTCGATCAATGGCGCCGATCGTCGTCATGTCCGGACCCGGCATGCCGAACGGGACGATGCATGTCGTGCCGCCGAAGGCCGCCGAAATGGTGCCGGATTCGAAATCGTCGGCATTACCGGCCCCGCCCCAGACCGGCTGGTCGAGATGGCAATGGGCGTCGATGCCGCCGGGCATGACCCAGCGACCGCCGGCGCCGATCACGGCTTTACCGGTCAGGCCGGTCCCGATGGCGGCAATCCGGCCCTCATCGACGGCGATGTCGCATTCGGCCCAACCATCGTCGAGCGCAACCCGTCCACCTTTGATCACCAGCTCATGCATTCGGTTTGCCCACCCCAATCGGCGTCAGCCGACCGCCGCCGTGACCATGATCTCGACGCGATACTGGTCGCCGGCAAGACGCGCCTCCACCGTTGCGCGCACCGGCATGGCGCTGCGGTCGATCCAGGCATCCCAGGCCGCATTCATCATGTCGAAGTCGGCGATGTCGCGCAGCCAGATCTGGGCGCTCAAAAGCTTCGACTTGTCGCTGCCGGCCTTGGCCAGAAGGGCATCGATCTTGGCGAAGATCTGCTTCGTCTGCGCGGTGGTGTCGCCGGAAAGATCGTCCGCCGTCAGGCCGGAGACATAGACGGTGCCGTTGTAGCGCAGCACCCGGCAGAAGCGTTGGCCATTCTCAAGACGTTCGATCGTCATCTCCTGGTCTCCTCTCGATGTTCTGCAGGCGACCTATCGTAGGGAGCGTGCAAAAGGACTGTAAAGCCTGTCGCACGGCGCAACGCCGTTTTCCGCCACCGGGATGGCCAAAAAAATGACGCCATAGCCGTGTCAATCTTCGCTTGTGGCATGCATGACGAGGTGTAGCTTCTGTCTGGGAGAGCAGCAGCCGGTCAGCGTGGCTGCCAAGGGGAGCCGTCGCCATGCATGAGAGTCCAGCGTCGGTCATTGATCCTGTTTGTGATCGCCGGCGTCTGTTCTAGCCGGCTGACAGCGGCATTCATGGGATCGATCGCTCAATCCGCGATGCGCTTGTGGCGGAACGCCGAGCGTTCCCGCGCCATGTTGCCGATCATGGCAAGCGTCTGTCTCGCCTGCATCGGCAGCGCCATGCTGACGACAGCGGTGTCGTTCCACCTCGGCAAACCTGGCGTCAACCCCAACGTCGTGCAGATCGTGCTGACCGCCTATCCGGTCGGCTTCCTGATCGGCTGTCTGATGACACGTCCATTGGTCGCCCGCTATGGCCATGAGCGGACCTTCCTGCTGATCCTGACGACAGCGCTGCTGTCGGCCCTGGGCTTCGTCTTCACCGACTTCATACCGGCCTGGTTCTGCTTCCGGCTGCTCGGCGGCATGTCGATGGCCTCGATGTTCGTCGTCTGCGAGAGCTGGATCAATCTCTATGCCGAACAGCACAATCGCGGCGCGATGTTCTCGATCTACATGCTGACGACGGCGATCGCCGTGCTGCTCGGCCAGATCCTGGTGGCGCTGGTCGGCCCGCAATCTCCGCATCTGTTCTTGGTCGCGGCGGCGACGGTGCTTCTGGCGTTCGCGCCAAAGTTCGCTGGGTCGCGCTGGCCGGCGCTGCCTTCGGTGCCGACCGATCCGGCACCGGCGCCCGGAGCGAAGGCAGACAGGCGGCTCGGACCGCTGGCGCTTTTCAGGCTGGCTCCCGTGACGGTCGTCGCCATTTTCCAGGCCGGCATCACCAACATGAACATCTTCGTGCTGACGCCTCTTTACGGGACGCAGATCGGACTGTCGGCGGCGGCCACGGTCTGGCTGGTGACCACGATCAGCATCGCCGGCATGCTCGCGCAGACCCCGGTCGGCTGGCTGTCGGACCGGTTCGACCGCCGCCTGATGCTGCTGGCGCAAGGGCTGGTGTCGGTGACGGCCTGCGCCGCGATCGCATGGGTCGGCACCCTGTCGGTCCCGCTGCTGTTCGTGCTGTTCTTCCTCTACGGTGCCACGGCGCTGACGATCTATCCGGTGGCGATGGCCTTCGGTGCATCGCAGCTTCACAGCCGGCACATGGTCGCTGCCTCCGGCACGCTGCTTCTGCTCTATTCGATCGGCAATGTGGCGACGCCGGGCGTCGCCGCGGGGTTGATGGCGCATCTTGGGCCTCCCGCAATGTTCCTGCTGCTCGGCGGCGGCGCCGCCCTGGTCACGCTCGCGGCCTGCTACAATCTTCTGCGCCGGCCGGTCACAGCGCCGGTCATGCAAAGCGTCGAGGAACGGGGTTGAGGTCGCCGCGATGAACCGACTGCAAGGAAGCGTTGTCCTGATCGCGGGCGCCGCAAGCGGCATTGGCGCCGCCATTGCCCAACGCTGCGTTGCGGAAGGCGCCAGCGTGGTCTGCGCTGACCATGATCTCGCGGCGGCGACACAGCTTGCCGATACACTTGGTCCTTCTGCTGCCGCCTGCCAATGTGACGTGACCGAGATTGGCTCCGCCCGGGACGCCGTCGAATTCGCGAGACAAAAATTCGGCCGGCTGGACGGACTGGTGTACAACGCCGCCGCACCATCGACGAATGCTACCGTCGTCGATCTCGACGAACAATCCTGGCGCCGCGAGCTCGACGTCGGCCTGACTGGTGCGTTCCTGATGAGCAAATACGCGGTGCCGTTGATCGCGGCGGGTGGCGGCGGTTCGGTGGTGTTCATCGGCTCGCAGTTCGGACGCGTCGCGACCACCAGGGCCGTTGCCTATTGTGCCGCCAAGGCGGGGCTGATCCATCTCGCCAAGGCGATGGCGGTCGACCATGCGCCGGACAAGGTGCGCGTCAACAGCCTGTCGCCGGGCGCGGTGGCGACGACGCGCCTGCTGCGCAGGTTTCCAGACTTCGAGGCCGCCAATGCAGGTCTTGGACCCGCGCATCTGCTCGGCCGCATCGCGGAGCCGGAGGAGATCGCCGCTGCGGCGGCTTTCCTTTTGTCATCGGACGCATCCTTTGTCACCGGATCCGACATGCTCGTGGACGGCGGCTATGCGACGCGCTGACCCTCTTCGTTCAACTTCAAAGGAGTTCGCATGACGCTGCTCGTCACCGGTGGCACCGGCTTCGTCATGAGCGTGGTCGCACGCGCATGGCTCGACCGCGACCCGCAAGCCCGCGCCGTGATCCTCGACCGGTCCAGCCTCGACGCGGCGGCCGAAAAGCATTTCGCCCCGGTGCGCGACCGGCTCACAGTAATCGCCGCCGATGTCCTCGACCCGAAGGCCTGGTCCGCGACGCTCGACGAGCAAGGCATCACGGTAATCGTGCATGGCGCGACGATCACGCCGATCTCGCGCGGCAGCGCGTCGGAGGCAAAACGCCAGCCAGAGGCCGAGGACCCGGCCCGCATCGTCGACGTCAATCTCATGGGCACCGTGCGGATGCTGGACTGGGCACGTACGAGGCCGGAGGTGAAGCGCTTCGTCTATGTCAGCTCCGGCTCCGTCTACCGCCACAACGGGCCTGACTGGGGCGGCGAGCCGCTGCCGGAAGACGGCTATGTCGCGCCGTTGACGCTTTACGGCATCTCGAAATTCGCCTCCGAGATGGTCACCAACCGCTATGCCGACCTATTCGGCCTGTCGGCGGTCTCGGTGCGGCTTGCTTCCGTCTACGGCCCGATGGACCGCGCCACCGAGAGCCGCAACTTTCGCCATGTTCCCAACCGCGTCGCGCATATGGCTTTGGCCGGCGAGACGATCAGGCCGAACAGCCTGGAGCCGGTCGGCGACTACACCGTCTCGACCGACGTTGCCGCCGCGATCCTCGCGCTGATCGATGCGCCGCGCCTCAATTACCGCCACTACAATATCGGCTCCGGCTCCAGCCAGACCATCGGCGAGATCATTGACTGGGCAAAGGAGCGCGTGCCCGGACTGAAAGTCGAGGTGACATCGGGAGAAGACGCCAACATCGTCCAGGATGTGAGGCTGAAAGGCGGCATGTGGGGCGCCTATGACATCGCCCGCATCCTCCGCGACACCACATGGCGGCCGCGTCCCGGCAAGGAAGCCTTCCACACCTACATGGACTGGATAGAAGCCAACGAAACGAGCTGAGAGGAATTTGCCATGACGCAGAGCGCTGCCTCGCAACCGCCCCAGCCGCGCGACTTCGTCGGCTATGGTCCGCATCCACCCTTCGTCACTTGGCCCGGCGGCGTCAAGCTCGCCATCAACCTCGTGCTCAACTACGAGGAGGGTTCGGAATATTCCTGGCTGGAAGACGGCCGCAACGACAATTGGGGCGAATACAATCTTGCCTCCAGTCCGCCGGTGCGCGACCTCGGCACCGAAACGCATTTCGAATATGGCAGCCGTGCCGGTGTCTGGCGGTTGGCACGGCTGTTCGACCGCTACGACATCCCGATCACCATCTCCGCTTGCGCGGTGGCGCTGGAGCGCAACCCGCCCTTCATCGAATGGATGAAGACGCGACGGCACGATCTGCTCGGCCACGGCCTGCGCTGGATCGACTACACGACCATGGAGCGCAGCGAGGAAGAGCGCCATCTGCATGAAGCGATCGCGCTTTACGAGAAACTGCTGGGCAGGCGGCCCCTCGGCTGGAACTGCCGTTCGCTGCCCAGCGTCAACACGCGCGATCTGCTCGTCGAGGAAGGCGGCTTCCTCTACCACTCCGATCCCTGCAACGACGACCTGCCCTATTTCCTCGACCATCGGGGCACGGAAATCCTGGTCGTGCCCTATTCCAAGACGCTCAATGACAGCCGTTATCTGGTGGCGCCCGGTTACAGCAATCCGCGCGATTTCGCCGAGGATTGCCGCTCGGCGATCGACTACATGCTCGACGAGGCGGACGGGACAGGCGGCCGCATGCTAACGATCGGCATCCATGCACGCTGGATGGGCCAGCCCAACCGGGCGTCCGGCCTGCGCGAGGTGATCGAGCATGTGAAGCAAAACCCGGCGGCCGCCTTTATGCGGCGCGAAGACATTGCTCGGTTCTGGCTGGACAATCATGCCGGCTTCGAGCGGCGCGGCTGACAAAAGCAACGAGAACGGCGACATGTTCGAAACGCTGATCCGGGGAGCCACCGTCGTCAACGCCGATGGGTTCGAGCGGCGCGATGTGGGCATCACCGACGGCCGTATCGCGGCAATGATCGCGCCCGGCGAGACGGCTTCGGCGAGGACCGTTTTCGATGCGGCCGGTGCCTATCTGCTGCCCGGGCTGGTCGACGCGCATGCACATCTGCGAGAGCCCGGCCTGACGCACAAGGAGGACTTTTCCTCCGGCACGCATGCCGCGGCCCTTGGCGGCGTGACGACGGTGCTCGACATGCCGACCGACGAGCCGTGGACGGCCACGGCCGAACGGCTTGCCGACAAGATGGCGATGACCGACGGCTGCATCCATGTCGATGTCGGCTTCCAGGCCGTGGTCAGCAGCGACCTGTCGCACGTCTCAGGCCTGCTCGATCTCGCGCCGGTCTCGTTCGAGCTGTTCACCGCCGATGTGCCCGATGACTTCCTCTTCGCGACACTCGACGCCGTGGCCGAGGCGTTGAAGGCTTTCGCCGGCAGCGACACTTTGATCGGCATCTCGCCCGGCGATCAATCGATCCTGACCGGCAGCACAATGCGCGATCGCTCCGGCACCATCGCCGCCTTTCAGGCCAGCCGGCCGCCGCTGGCGGAGGCCAACGGCATTGCCCGAGCGCTTGCCGCCGCCGCCTCGGCCGAGACCAGAATTCATGTCCGCCAGATCAATTCCGAACTCGGCGTCGAGACGTGGAGCCGGCTTCGCGGCATGGCCGACGCCAGCGTCGAAACCACACCGCAGAACCTGTTCTTCACTGCCGCCGACTATGAGACGCAAGGCGCCAATCTCAAGGCCTCACCACCGTTGCGCTCGCCGCATGATGTGGATGCGCTGCGTGCCGCGCTGAGCACGGGACTGATCGACATCGTCGCCACCGACCACGCGCCGCACGCACTTGCCGAGAAGGCGGCGCCCTACGCGGCTTTCGCTGACATTCCGGGCGGCATGCCGGGGTTGCAAACGTTGCTGCAATCGATGTTGAAGCTGGTCGACGAGGGTCTGATCAAATTGCCCGATCTGGTGCGCCTGTGCGCCCGCAATCCGGCCGAGCGCTTCGGGCTTGGCCGGCGCAAGGG
Organism: Mesorhizobium huakuii; assembly: GCF_014189455.1. Lineage (NCBI taxonomy): Bacteria > Pseudomonadati > Pseudomonadota > Alphaproteobacteria > Hyphomicrobiales > Phyllobacteriaceae > Mesorhizobium > Mesorhizobium huakuii. The sequence continues at coordinate 4,194,948 of NZ_CP050296.1, read as the reverse complement.
GAAGATCGCCACCGGCTACGATGCCGACATCCTCATCCTCGATCCGCGCCAGTCCAGCATGATCGCCAATGCCGATCAGGTGTCGCGAGCGGGCTATACGCCCTTCGACGGCTGGACGGTCCAGGCGCGGCTGACAGGTGTCTTCCTGCGCGGCCGCGAGATCGTGCGCGAGGGAAAGCTGATCGGCCCGAACGTCGGAACCATCGTCACCCGGGAAAGCTAAGAACCATGCCCCTGCTCACAGACAAGACCGCCATCGTCACCGGAGGCAGTTCCGGCATCGGCCGCGCGATCGCGCTGAAATTCGCGGCCGAGGGCGCGAATGTCGTCATCGCCGACACGGTCGATCAGCCGATCGAGGGCGGTGAGAGCACCGTGGGGTTGATCCGCTCTGCCGGCGGAACCGCCGTTTACATGCGGACCGACATATCCGACTGGAACGCCGTCGATGCGCTGGTCAGTGCGACGGTCGCGCAGTTCGGACGGCTCGACGTGATGGTCAACAACGCCGCGATCTACACCAGCACCAATCTGATCGAGACATCGCCGGAACAATGGCAGCGCGTCATCGGCGTCAATCTGACCGGCTTCTTCTACTGTTCGAAACGGGCGGTGATGCAGATGCTCGCCCAGGCGCCGGTCAACGAGGTGCGCGGCCGCATCATCAACATCTCCTCGCAACACGGCATGGTCGCCTGCCCGGGCGACCTTCCCTATTCGGTGAGCAAGGGCGGCATCGTGCAGATGACGCGGCAGATCGCGGTCGACCACGCCGACGACCTGATCGTCTGCAACGCCATCGCACCCGGCAAGATCATCACCGGCAAGCCGGGCGTGGCCAACGACCCCGACGCGCTCGACTATTCACACCGGCGCACGCCTTGGCCGCGACTCGGAACCCCGAACGATGTGGCAGGAGCTGCGCTGTTCCTTGCCAGCGACATGGCGAGCTACGTCACCGGTATCAATTTGATGGTGGACGGCGGCTGGATGGCGGGCTGACGGATGCTGGCTGGCCGCAAGGCGACCAGTTGGGATTCGATCATTGCCTGATGAACGCGCCCCTATAGGTCTGGCCGGCGAGCGCATAGGTTACGGACAGGGTCCCGTCAGGCATCATGGTCAAGCTGATGTCCGCGCCATTCGGCAGACGCCCGAGCTTCAACGTGGCCCCAACAATTCTTCCTTCACCGGCGGCCTCTCCAGGATTGTTGTCGCCCAGATTCCCCCAGGCGAAGGTGACCGTCACCTTGCCGTTTGCAGAAATCGTTTGCACGGCGACTTCGGCTTCATACGCGCCCTCCAATCGTCCAGCCCACATGCCCGAAAAAGCCGCATACTTTGCCGGAACGCCCTTCGCCGGGGGCGTGATCGTCACGGATGTATCCATGATTGTAGAACCAGCAGGAGCAGCGGCAGCCAAGACCGGTTGAGGGGCGACCGGACCTGACGCAGGTTCGACAGCGGCGGGTTGCGGCTCCACGGGAACCGATTGGCACGCAGCCAGGGCAAGTGCCGCCAAGCCCAGCATCGTGTTCCGCATCTAATTCTCCATGTCGTTCACGGACTATCGGCGGACCGCGGACATGCGCCGCACGATGTTACGGTTCGATGCATATCGTCGACTATCGGTCGCCGACATCGCGATCTGGCCATGGATATCGCGTTTCCACGACACAAGACCAACCTCAACGATTTTGTCAATGTAAGGCGCTGGTGTCTCGACCTCGTCGATCGTCCAGCCGTCCAGTGTGCCTCCTTTCACCGGCGACGCTCCGCGGCCGGAATAAGGTCGACTGCGGATCAAGACGAAGATCTGATTGACCGTCCAGGCCGGCCTGCGGGCGCAAGGCCTTCTTGCGATATACGCAAACCCAGCTAGGCGACCGAAGCCGTCGGTTCGGCTTCCAGCACGGTGGACCGGTGCGCCGCACGGGCATATTTCTGGGCGATCATGGCGCAGACCATGAGCTGGATCTGGTGGAAGAGCATCAGCGGCAGAACGATCGTGCCGACGCCCTGGCCGGCAAAGATGACGTTGGCCATCGGCACGCCGCTCGCCAAGCTCTTCTTCGAGCCGCAAAAGGTGATCGTGATCTGGTCAGCCCTGTTGAAGCCGAGAAGCCGGCTGCCATAGGTCGTGAGCAGAAGCACCAGCCCAAGCAACACCATGTCGGCGACAACGACCACGGCGATGTCGCGCAGCGAGAACATGTGCCACAGCCCCTCGGCGACAGCCGTGCTGAAGGCCAGATAGACGACCATCAGGATCGAGCCGCGATCGACAGGCATCAGCAGTGTCTTGCGAGCGCGTATCCACTTGCCGATCCGCGGTTCCAGCAACTGTCCGAGCGCAAAGGGCAAGAGCAGTTGCATCAGGATCTGGCTCACCGCATCCCACGAAAATCCGCCGTGACCACCCATGGAGAAGAGCAGCCCGACGAGCAAGGGGGTCAGGAACATGCCGAAGATGTTGGAGGCGGACGCCGAGCAGATGGCCGCGGGGACATTGCCACCGGCCATCGAGGTGAACGCGATCGAGGACTGGACCGTCGACGGCAGGACACACAGAAACAGAATGCCGAGGTAGAGCGGCTTGGGCAGGATCGCGGCAGGCAGATAGCTAAGCGCCAGACCCAGCAGCGGGAACAGACCAAAGGTCGTCAGAAGGATCACCAGGTGCAGGCGCCAATGCATCAGGCCGGCAACAACGACATCGCGCGAGAGCCGCGCCCCATGCAGGAAGAACAGAAGCGCCACGGCAAGATTGGTCGCGACCGCGAACCATCCCGCGAACGCCCCGGTTGCAGGCGCGACCGACGCCAGCGCGACGGTGCACAACAGCAGGATCAGAAAGGTGTCCGGCAGAAAACGGCGCATGACATGTTCGTTCCCGAGTGGGTCCAACGCCGTCTTTTCGTGCATTGCGAAACTGGATACAAGAAATAACAGTTATCGCAATTTGAGATACTCATGCTCGATCTGGCCCAACTTCGCAGCTTCGTCACCGTCCAGCAGATGGGAAGCTTTACCCTCGCGGCCGAGAGGCTGGGGCTCGGGCAATCCACCGTCAGCCAGCACATCAGCAAGCTGGAGGCGGCGCTTGGCAGGCAGTTGCTGGCCCGCGACACGCACAAGGTGGTGCTGACGCCAGACGGCGAAGCCCTGCTTGGCCATGCCCGAACCATGTTGTCCATAGAAGGACAGGTCCAGGCGCTGTTCACCGCGCAGCGGCTGCGGGGCACCTTGAGGCTCGGCGTATCCGAGGACCTGGTTACCAGCCGCCTGCCGCTGGTGCTGGAGGATTTCGTCCGGTCTCACCCATCCGTTGATCTTGAACTGACCGTCGCGCTGAGCGGAGTGCTCTACCAGATGCAGGACAATGGCGAGCTCGATCTCGTCCTTGCCAAGCGCCGGCTGGGCGACAGCCGTGGTCGGCTCGTCTATCGCGAGCCGCTTGTCTGGCTCGCCCGCGATCCGGAACACGTCCTGTCGCTCGCGGCCTTGCCGCTGATCGCCTTCCCGCCGCCGAGCGTCACGCGCAGCATTGCGCTGGAAGTGCTCGAACGACACCGCATGCCTTGGCGCATTGTCTGCACATGTGGAAGCCTGAGCGGGCTGACGGCTGCCGCCCGCGCCGGCATGGGGGTTCTGGTGCAACCGCAAAGCATGTCGCCTTCGGGCCTGAAGGAAATCGACCGCCTGCCGCAGTTGGAGGATGTTGAATTCGTCCTGATCCCGAGCAAGGGCGCCGACAAGGCACTCGTCTCGGCGCTTTCGGACGATATTCTGGCGAAGGTGAAAGGTCTACGCTGACCCATTGCCTAACGGCGGTTCTTTGGCGCCTTCGCCCACAGCGGCCACGGCGCGTTTGACCAAGCCACGCGCACATACTTTGCCTGTTGGTTGCCAGCAAAGTATGTGCGCTTCCTAGGCGAATCCGACGATCCGTCGCAGGTCGATTTCGCCTATTTCGCGGCAGCCTCGATCACCAGAGCGATCGGAGTCGGCGACGGGCTGCGCCCGATCCGCCACTGATAGGGTGGTGGCGAGCCATTGACTGCGTAGTCGCCAACGATGCGATCCTTGTAGATGCGCGGGTTGTGCGAAGACAGCGTGCGGGCGTTGCGCCAATGGCGATCGAGGCCGATCGGCTTCCTGGTCGAGGAGGCGCCCAGCGCATCGAAGATGATCGTCGCCGCTTCAAGAACCAGATTCGTGACCACCGTCACCGCCTGCGATGTCTCGAGTTCGGCGATGGCGTTGGCCTTTTCCTCTGCATCGGCATCGCCGGCAAAGTGCGCCTGATAAGCGCGTTCGATGGCTTGCGCGACCTGCAAAACGATGGCGCCAGCCGCATAGGCGTTGCTGCGAATGCGGCCGACGACCTGAAGCACTTGCGGATCCTGGCTCGAGCGTGGGCCTGCGCCATTGGAGTATGAGCGCTGGCGGGCGGCGACGGCGGCGGCAGTCTCGTTGGCTATCGCCCGGCCGATGCCGGCAAGGGTGGCAAGATGCACCAGCTGGTAGAAGGCAGCGCCATAGCGGAACTTGTCATCGTCGACGACGACATCGTCCGGGTCGACCGTGGCATCGGTAAAGGTCGTGGTGCCACTGGCCGTGAGCGTCTGGCCAAAACCGTCCCAGTCGTCGACGACATTGACGCCCGGGTCGTCGCGACGCACCTGCAACACGATGCCTTCCCCATCGAGCCCCGTCGCACCGACATCGATCCAGTCGGCGAACAGCGAGCCGGTGGTGTAGTATTTGGTGCCGTTGAGCACCAGCTTGCCGCCCTTGTTCGAGATGCGGGTCGAGAAGACGTCCCGTTTGGCATCGCCGATCTCGGTCCAGGCATTGCCGGCGATCTCGCCACGGGCAATCCGCTCCGCCCAGCGCTTGCGGCTCTCGCCGGATGTCTTGTTGACGATATCCTCGACAAACCCAAAATGACCGCGCAGCGCCTGGGTGATATTGGAATCGGCCTCCGACAGCTCGATCAGGATGTTGGCGAGTTCTGGCAGCGTCGCGCCAAGGCCACCTTCGGCTTCAGGTATGCGCAGCGCGCCCAGGCCCGCCTGCTTCAATTTCGCGATCTCCGTCACTGGCAGTTCGCGGCCAAGCTCCCGCTCGACCGCGCCGGAGGCAATCTCAGCAAATATTGGCCGGAACCGTTCCGCGAGCGTCTCATAGCGAGCGCTGGGACCTGCGCCCCAGGCCTTATCGATCTGTGTCATTTTGCATTGTCCTGAAATTGGCGACCTCACCCGGCGCGGGCGAAGCGGTCAGTGTGATTTGGCGACATTGGCACCACCCAGGTAAAAGTCCTGGACATCCTCGCGGGCTCGCAGTTCCTCTGCCGTTCCCGACAGAACGACGCGACCGTTTTCGAGGATGTAGCCGTAGTCGGCATAGCGGAGCGCGAGATTGGCGTTCTGCTCGGCAAGCAGGAAGCTGACGCCCTGCTCACGGTTCAGAATGCGGATGATCTCGAAGATTTCCTGCACGATGATCGGCGCGAGACCCATCGACGGCTCGTCCAGCAGCACAAGGCTCGGCTTGGTCATCAGCGCGCGGCCGATGGCCACCATCTGCTGTTCGCCCCCGGAAGTCAGGCCGGCCTTCACCTTGCGCTTCTCCTTGAGGCGCGGAAACCATGTGTAGATCCGTTCGACGTCGCGCTGCAGGTCTGCCCTGCCCGGCTTGCGGAGGAAGCCGCCGGAGAGGATGTTTTCTTCGACCGTCAATTGCGCAAAGCAATGGCGGCCCTCCAGCACCTGCACGACACCTTTGGCGACGAGCCGAGACGCCGAAAGGCCGCTGACCGGCTCGCCCTGCCAGAGGATGCTGCCGCGGCTGACCTTGCCGCGCTCTGGTCCAAGCAGATTGGAAACCGCCTTCAGCGTGGTGGTCTTGCCCGCGCCGTTGGCGCCGAGCAGGGCAACGATCTTGCCCTGCTCGACCTTGAGCGACACGTCGCGCACGGCAAGGATCGCCTGACCGTAGAGCGCTTCCATGTTCTGGATCTCGAGGAAGCTTTTTGCTGCATTGGTCATGGGTCGATCCTGTCCGTGCGGGTTGGTGTCAGTTCGTTGCAACGCGGGGCTCGATGCCCTTTTCCTTGGCGTAGGCGGCTGCCTTTGCCTTGATGACGTCGGCAAACAGCGAGGCGTCGGCCTTGATCCAGTCGGTCCTTGTGTCCCAGGACTGACCGTTCCACTGGATGATCTTGGCGGCGATGGTTTCGCCCTTGTGGTTGTCGATCGAGGTTTTCAGCGGGCTGATGAGGCCTTCCGCGCCAAGCTCGGCGATCCGCTTCTGATCGATGTCGAGATGTTCGAGCGCCCACTGGCCTTCGGCGGCGGTCAATGGCCTGTTGCCGAATTTCTTGTGGCCGGTGCGCAGCGCCTCGACGAAGGTGATGGCTTCGATCACGCCGTAATTGTAGTAAACCGTGCCGAACTTCGAATTGTCCTTCAGGTCGGACTTGCCCTTGTCGAGGATATCCGCCTTGAGCGTCTTCAGGATGCCGTAGTCGGTGCCCGGCGGGAAGACGGAGACGGCGAGGTAACCGTTGGCGGCAGCACCTGCCGGGCGGGCATCGTCTTCCGAACCGCTCCAGATATCGCCGATGATGCGATTGGCGGGGAAGCCGACGCGGGCCGCTGTCTTGATCGCCACCGGCGTCATGACGCCCCAGCCGCGCAGGAAGACCCAGTCTGCGTTTGCACGACGGATCTGCTGCCACTGCGTCTGCTGCTGTTCGCCGGGATGCGGAACCGGGATCTGGATGTCCTCGAAGCCGTATTTCTTGGAGAGGATGCCGAGCGGCTCGATCGTGTCGCGGCCATAGCCGCTATCGTGATAGAGCGTCGCGATCTTCAGCCCCTTGAGCTTGTCATAGCCGCCTGCCTGCTGGGCGATGTAATCGACGATGATCTGGGCTTCGCTCCAGTAATCGAACACCAATGGATACTGGTAGGGAAAGACGCGACCGTCGGTGGCGATGTTCTGGCCACCGCCAGGGCTGACGATCGGGATCTTGTCGATGCGGGCCTTGTCGGTGAGTGCGACGTCGAGACCGCTGGAATGCGGATAGATTGCCGCCGTCAGCGCGCCGTTATAGCCGTTCTTGTAGCGTTCGTAGCATTCGATGCCGCGCTCGATCGTGTAAGCCGTCTCGCATTCCTGGACGAGGATCTTGACGCCGTCGACGCCGCCCTCGACCTCATTGATGTAGCGGAGATAGTCGATATTGCCGGCGCCGAACGGAATGAACGACGGAGCATAAGGCCCGGTGCGGTAGGTAAACAGCGGATAGAGCTGTTGGCCAGTGCCGTCTTCGGCGAAAGACGCGCTGCTCAGCAGCGTGACGGCCATCGCGGCAGCGGCCGCCAGCGACATGGTCTTGGTTAGCAATGACATTGTGCAACCCTTGTTTGAGTGGTTTTGAGAAAGTGACGACTGATGCTTGGGAGGAGACGAAAGACCCGGCGCCGAGGTGTTTCGTCTGTCTGAGTTCAGTTGGATGATCGTGCTCGCGAGCGAAGGGCTTCCACGCCGCGCCTTCCCAGGCTCGACAATCCATCCGGTTCCTTGATCAGCAGCACGATGATGATCGTGCCGAAGATGATGTGTTGCAGGTTTGCCAGCGCGCCCTGATCGCCGAGGAATGACAGGTCGATGATCAGCGACAGCCGGTCGAGCAGGATCGGTGTCAGCACGATGAAGGCGGCACCGAGAAAATTGCCGAAGATGGTTGCCACGCCGCCGATGATGACGATGAACAGGATCTGGAACGATTTATCGAGATTGAACGCATGCGCATCCGCGGTGCCGAGATATCCGTAGGCCCAGAGAGCGCCGGCGATACCGAGGAAAAACGAGCTTATGCCGAAGGACAGCAGCTTGCGGCGCGCAACGCGGATGCCGATGACCGAGGCAGCGACATCCATGTCGCGGATTGCCATCCATTCGCGGCCGACGCGGCTTTTGACGATGGCGAAGGCCAGCGCGATGAGCAGCACGGTGGTTGCAATCACCAGATAGTAGCGGCCGGTGGCCGACTGGAGGTCGTAGTCGAGGATCTGCAGCCGAGGCGCCGAGATGGTCAGCGACTGGCTGTCATTCGAAAACCAGCTGAAATTGGTGAACAGCCATTCGAACAGGAACTGGGCGCCCAGGGTCGAGGCGCCGAGATAGAAGCCCTTGATGCGCAGCGACGGCAGCCCGAAGATGACGCCGGCGATCGCCGCGATCAGGCCGGCAAAGATCAGGACGACCGGCAACGGCAAGAACGGCGCACGCAGCAGCAAATTGTAGGTCGAGAAGGCGCCGATCGACATGAAGGCAGCCGAACCAATCGACACAAGCCCGGTATAACCCATCAAGAGGTTCAGGCCGATGCCGGCAAGCCCCATGATCACCGTCGGGATGATGATCGAGCTCAGCCAATAATCGTCGGCAAGCGCCGGCACCGCGAAGGCGGCGATCAGGCCACCGACCACGGCGACGGTGCCAACCCCAAAGGCAGGCTGGCGGAACGGCTTGGACGGGGCGGATTCCTGCAGCGTGGTCACGATCAGACCCTTTCGATTTCGCGGTCGCCGAACAGACCGGCCGGACGCACCAGCAGGAAGCCGACCGCGAGGATGTAGGCAAACCAGGCGGAAACGCTGCCGTTGACCAGCGGGCCGACATAGATGTCGGCCAATGCCTCAGTGGCGCCGACGAGCAGGCCGCCGGCGATGGCGCCCGGGATGGAGGAGAAGCCACCGATGATCAGCACCGGCAGCGCCTTGAGCGTCACCAGCGACAGTGAATATTGCACGCCCTGGCGCGATCCCCAGACAAGGCCGGCAACCAGGGCAACGATGCCGGCGACGCTCCAGACGATGCGCCAGATGACAGGCAGGCGGATGCCGATTGACTGCGCCGCAAGCGTGTCGGCGGCCACCGCGCGAAGCGAGATGCCCATGCGCGTTTTGTTGAAAGCGATGGCCAGTGTGGCGACCAGCGTCAGCGCGATCAACGAGGCAATGATGTCGAACTGGCTGACATAGATGCCGCCGACCTGTACGGCGACATCGGGGATGCCGAGATCGAGCATGTGAACATCCATGCCCATCAGCAGCTGGGCAAACCCTTCGATGACATAGCTCAATCCCAGAGTGGCCATGAACAGGGTCAACGGATCGCGGTTTCGCAACGGCCGCAGCACCAGCCACTCGATCAGGATCGCCATCGCCACCATGACAAGCGATGTGACGATGAAGGCCAGGGCAAACGGCATGCCCTTCTCTATCAGGGTGACGAAGGTCAGCGCCGCAAACAGCAGCATCGCCCCTTGTGCGAAATTGAAGACTCCGGATGCCTTGTAGATGAGCACGAAGCCGATCGCGACGAGTGAGTACATCACTCCGGCAAACAGACCGCTGACCAATGTTTCGAAGAAATAGGACATGAGTTCCTCAGTGAACCGTGCCGAGATAGGCGGCTATCACGTCGGGATTCTTGCGCACCTCGTCGGGTGCCCCGTCCGCGAGCTTGCGGCCGTAGTCGAGAACCACCACATGGCTGGCGAGGTTGAGCACGATGCCGACATCGTGTTCGATCAGCACCACGGTCGAGCCGAAGACGCGATTGACCTCGCGGATCACGCGGCTCATCTCCTCCTTCTCTTCCTGGTTCATGCCGGCCATCGGTTCGTCGAGCAGCAGCAGCTTCGGGCCGGCGACCAATGCCCGGGCGAGATCGACGCGTTTCTGCAGACCGTAGGGAAGTGTCGAAACGATCCTTCCCGCATGGCGGTCGAGCCCCAGGAACGACATGGTGCGCTCGGCGCGGGCGAGGAAGCCTTGGCGCTCGGCGCCATCCCTTCCCAACCGAAAGATGTTTTCGAAGAAGCTGGCGTTGCCATGACGAGAGAGACCGGCCAACACGTTCTCGCGCGCCGACAGGCGGCGGAACAACGCATTGTGCTGGAAGGTCCGGCCTATGCCGAGATGGGCCGCCTTCTGCGGATGGATCGCCTCGAAGCGCAGCCCGTCGAAGACAATGTCGCCGGCGTCGGCGCGGTAGACGCCATTGATGACATTGAGAAGCGAACTCTTGCCGGCGCCATTCGGCCCGATCAGGGCGCAGATCTCACCCTTGGCGACGCTGAAGCTCAGCGCATTGAGGGCACGCACGCCCTTGAAGGACAGCGACACGTCGTGGAGTTCCAGCAGGCCGGTCATCACGCACTCACGGATTTCAGACGGGACGCCGCAGCACGGTCGGCTTCGCGGCGCTTGACGGCTTCGATGTCACGGTAGCCGCTGGCGGGATGCGTCGCAGGAAGGTAAGGCCCTTCGCCGAACAGCTTTTCACGCAACGTGCCGGGCTTGTAGGCAGTGGGATAGACGCCGCGCTTCTGCAATTCCGGCACGAGCAGGTCGACGGCGGCTTCGAAGCTTTCGGGCGTCACCGCATAGGCGAGGTTGAAGCCATCGACCCCGGTTTCATCGACCCATTCCTGCAGGATGTCGGCGATTGTGCCGGCCGAACCGACGAAGACAGGCCCGACGCCGCCGATGCCGCCCCATTTCGCCAGTTCCTCGACGGTCCAGGCCTTGTCCTTGCCGGCGAAGTGCTCGACCATCGAAACGATGGCGTTGGTCTCGACCTTCTTGAGCGCGTCGGTCGGCGCATATTGGCCGAAGTCGATACCGCTCCAGCCGGACATGAACACCAGCGAGCCGTCATAGGACGTATAGCTCTGATACTCCTCGAAACGCTTCCGGGCCTTTTCGTCCGTTTCATCAATGATCAGCGTGGTCAGGTTGTAGATCAGAACCTTCTTCGGATCGCGGCCGGGCGGCGGCGGCCTTTTGGCGGATTTCGGAAACATAGGCCTTGAGCAGCGATTTGGTCGGCGCGCCGACGAAGACGCACTCGGCATGGGCGGCGGCGAAGGCCTTGCCCGGACCCGAGGCGCCCGCCTGATAGAGAACCGGGGTGCGCTGCGGCGACGGCTCGGATAGATGGTAGCCAGGCACCTCGAAGAACTTGCCCTTGTGGCCAATCTCGTGGACCTTGCCGGGGTCGGTGAAGATGCCACGGACCGGATCGCGCAGCACCGCGCCCTCCTCCCAGCTGCCTTCGAACAGCTTGTAGAGCACCTCGACATATTCGGCCGCGACCTCGTAACGGTTGTCATGGCTTTTCAAGCCAGTCTGGCCGACATTCTTGGCGCCACTTTCCAGATACGACGTGACGATGTTCCAGCCGACCCGACCCTTGGTGTGGTGGTCGGCGGTCGAAAGGCGGCGGGCGAATGTGTAGGGATGCTCGAACGAGGTCGAGGCGGTAATGCCGATGCCGAGATGTTCTGTGGCAAGCGCGATCGGCGCGGCCAATTGCAAGGGATCATTGACCGGAATCTGCGCCGCCTGCTCGATCGCGTGGTAGTTCGAGCCCTTGTAGACGTCGTAATAGCCGATGACGTCGGCGATGAATATGCCGTCGAAAATACCGCGCTCGAGCGTCCGAGCCAGGTCCTGCCAGTAGTCCAGGTCCTTGTATTTCCAGGACTTGTCGCGCGGATGTTTCCACAGGCCAGGGGATTGGTGGCCAACGCAATTCATGTCGAAAGCGTTGAAGCGAATATGCCGACCCATCCGTCACTCCTTTGATAGCCCTGTCGGGCGACAACGGGAGGAAGCTAACGGCAAGCCGGTCGTCAACGAAGACAGAATATAATGTCTATGGATTATATAGAGAATTATTATTCCGCGCCGGGCGCGCATCGTGGTTTTTCCCGAGACGCAGCTTGGAGCACCGTAAGAGGTGAATCATGGCAAAGCTGAAACAAGCGCGACGAGACCGGCGAGCAGCCGTATCAAGCGCCGCGCTGAGCGCAGCGGGCTGCTAGGAGCTAGCGCGAACTGCAACCGGGCCAATACGCGGCAGAGATCGACTGAACTGGCGAGCGCCTTCGCGCATTTGAGGCTGTGGCCGAGTTGGACAACCAAATGGTACCGTTGGCTGGGATCGAACCAGCGACCTCCGGATCCACAATCCGGCGCTCTAACCAGCTGAGCTACAACGGCACACTTGCCTGAGCGGCATCGAAGCGGAAAACCACTCGAGCGCTCTGTCGTTCGGCGATGCGTCCATACGGGCTTATGGATTTTAATTCAAGGCTTTTGCGAAGCAAAGGCCACTTCCCCACATCTCGCCGTATCGGGCGGGTTTCACCGGGCAAAGAAAAAGGCCGGCGGGAGGAGGTGCCGGCCTTTTCCTGTTACGAGCCAGCGGGAGGAGGTGCTGGCTGGTCACCCCGGGGAGCAGAGGGAGGAGGTTCCACTCGCCGGGTATTCCTTGATGGCTACCATCATACGCCTGATCGTTTTTAAGAAAATGCGACCTTTTGTTGCATCTTCAGATCATGCGCAAATGTTAGGCAGCCTTGATGTCCTTCACGGCCTTCTCGAAGGCGGTCTTGATCGGCTTGGAGACGTCTTCGGCCGCCTTGGAGGCAACAGCCTGGAAGTCCTTGGCCTGCTCGACGGTCAACTCGATGCGCTTGCGCAGGAAGGAGGTCTGCAGTTCGACGACTTCCGACAGCGACTTGGCGCCGATCAGAGCTTCGAGATGCGAGAAGCCGGCTTCGGCATTGGCGCGCAGCGCCGCGATGGTCTTGAGCGACAGGTCGCTGGAAACAGTCTTGGCGGTCTCATAGGTCGACTCCAGAGCCTTCTGGGTCTCCTCGGCGCCGGTCTTCAGCTTGGCATAGGCCTCTTTCGACTGCTCAACGCCCTTTTCGGCGAAAGCGCGGATCTGGTCGGTGGCCTTGGAAGCGTCGAAGCTCGGGAATTCAACGTTTTCGATCGTGTCGGCGGTCTTGGTCCTGGACATTTTCCATCCTTTTCAGCGGCAGCGGCTTTGACAGAAAGCCGTCTCGTTCAGTTATGATGGCAATATAAAGGCAAATTTTGTGCATTGCAATATCTTTGTTGCAGTGCACCATAAATTTCTTTCTGGCCGTTAACCAAAAGCCCAGAAACCAGCCTTTGCACGTTCTGGCTTGTGGACCTTCGCGCCGCCGGCTTTTATTAACAAAGCGTTAACTGCAAATTTCGCCGCTCCGTGAGGGTTCGCCAAGCGCATGCCGTCCGAATATTCCTTCCTCGACGTCGCCGTGCTCGACGCGGTTCGCCAGCGTTTTGCCGCCGGCGACGCGATCGCGATCCTGTCGGTGGACCTGGAGCAGGTGATCTGGGCCAATGGGCCGGGTGCCGCCGTATTCGGCTATCCCGATATAGAATCGATCATCGGCGCCTCGGCACAGCTGCCGCTGATTGCCCGCCGCCAGATCATGGCGACCAGCGGCTTTCCCGAGATCGGCAGCGATCGTGGCATCACCGTCAGGTTGGCGACCGGCATGACCAGCCGCACCATCGGCTTCCAGGCAAGTGCCGTGACCCTGCCCGACGGTGAGAAGGCGATCATGCTGGCGGTGCCTGCAGCCCAGACAGGCTCGCGCAGTGCCGCCGAGATCGCCAGCCGGGCGATCAGCGGCTTCACCGAAGACGGCCATTTCATCGCCTTCATCGATGCCGGGGGCAATGTCGAGGCCGCGTCGGACGGCTTTTCGAAGCTCGGCATCCAGCCAGCAACGCTGGCCGCCCTGGTGGCCGATGTCGCTGCCGAGGACGAGCGCATCGTCAAGCGCCTGGTTCCGGGCGGCAACACCTCCTACCCCGCCGGCCTCGCCCGGCTGACGCCGGAGCGGCATCTCCTGGTGGTGATCGACGAGAATCAGCTTGAGGACAACGCTTCTGCTGCAGAAGCCTCGGCAGACACCCTCCCCGCAGCAACGGAAAGCCCCGCTAACGAGATTGGCGGGGAAAAAACAGCGGTAGAGAACGCCGCCGCAGAATCCAAGCCTCACCAGGACAATCAGCCGACGGCGGATGTTTCGCAGGCAGAAGCGATCGAGCCACTTGCTGCTGCCGAGGTCGAGCAGGAGCCGGTCTCTTCCGAGCCCGCGGCCGAAAATATGCCGGAACAGGCAGCGCAGGAGGTTGCGGAGCCGACCGGGCCGACACCGGTTGCCGCCGACAACGATCAGCCGGTAGCGGGCGGCACGCCCGCGCAGCACGATCATTGGTATTTCCATGCCGGCGAGGATGACGCGGGACCCGCGCCTGCCGCGTCGGAGCCGAAAAACGAGGTCGAAGCGATCGGCGGCGAGGCTTCCAGCGCGAAGCAGGACGAGGCCGCCCCGCCGGCTGCGCCGGTCGCAAGCCCAGCCGCCCGGACAATAGACCGCTCGGCGGCGCCGCTGCGCTTCGTCTGGCGCACCGATGCCGAGGGCAAGTTCAGCGCGCTGTCGCCGGAATTCGCAGACATCGTCGGCAAGCCGGCCGCCGACGTGATCGGCCGGCGCTTCAGGGATGTCGCGGCGGCATTCGGCCTTGACGCGTCCGGCGAGATCGCCAGCCTGTTGGAGCGGCGCGACACCTGGTCCGGCCGCTCCGTGCTGTGGCCTGTCGTCGGCACCGACCTGAAGATCCCCGTCGACCTCGCGGCTTTGCCTGTCTATGGCCGCAGCCGCGCCTTTGAAGGTTTTCGCGGCTTCGGCGTTGCCCGCGCCAGTGACGCGATCGTCGATCCGGAAGCGATCGGCATGGCCCTGATGCCCAATGGCAAGGCGCCGGAACCGGAAGCCATCGAGGCTCCCGCCGAAGAGCCGAAGACGGAAGAGCCGAAGGCCGAGGAACCAAACGCGGCGGACCCGTTCAAGGGCGAGGTGCCGGCGCTGACCATCGTGCCGAAACCGGAGCGACGCTTTGCCGACAAGGTCATCCGGCTGGCCGAACACCGGCAGCCGGCCAACGACAAGGGACTGTCGACGCTGGAACGCAGTGCCTTCCGCGAGATCGGCGAACGGCTGAAGAAGGACAGCGCACCGACCGAGCCGCCGAAAGCCGAGAAGCCCGGCACCGAACGCCCGTTGGAACCGGCGATCAAGACACCGGTTGAGCCTGCGCCGGAGGCAGCAGCCGGGACCCCGGCCATGAAGACGGAAGCTCCGATCAAGTCCGCCGGTGAGGTTGTGTCGACGCCGGATGCTGCCCAGGATCAGGAGCCGGCAGAAGCCGGCGAAATCCCGGCCACGGAACCAGGGAACGACGCAGTACCGGCCGAGCCATCCGAGACCGATGCCGAGGACGAGGCGGACCTCGCACGACTCGACGGCGCCCATCCGGACGACGTGGTTCACGAGGAACATGCCGACACGCCGGCCGGCGCGACAGGCTCGCTGCTAAGCTACGCCGACCGCGCCGATGAGCCCAGCCCTGTCGCGGACAATGACGGGCTCCCGGTCTCTGAACTGGTAGCCACGGAACCGGAAGATGCCGAGCCCACCGCGACTGAGGGCGAACCGGCAGTTGCGAACGCCGGACATGTCGCAGCCGACGATGATGACAGCATGACGTCGGCCGATTTTCGCGATGCCGAAGACAATGAGGATTGGAACGACGGCGCGGAGGATGCCGGGGTTGATGATCAGACCCCAGAGCATGTTGCGCCATCGACCGTCTCCGACGGGCAAGCCATTCCGCCAGGCGCTGAGACTGTCAGTGCACGCGACGCAGCCGAGATCCAGCGCCCACGCCTGCAGGTGCCACCGCTCAAGACGGAAGGGTTCGTGCCGTCGGCGTTTTCCGTCGGCGACGAAAGCAAGGCTCCGGACACCTTGCTGCTCGGCAAGCTGCCGGTGCCGCTGCTCATCCATTCGGGCGACCAGTTGCACTACGCCAATGAAGAGTTCCTGAATCTGACCGGCTACGCCGCCCTCGAGGACCTCGAGGATGCGGGCGGCCTGGGCGCGCTGTTTGCCGACCCCTACGCCGATGATGGCGCCTCCGACGGCAGCGACCGGGCGCTGCGGCTGAGGACGCACGGCGGACAGGAATTCCCGATCGACGCCATCCTGCGCTCCGTTCCCTGGCGCGAGGGCAAGGCACTGATGCTGGTGGTGCGCCGTTCCGGCGAGGATGACGCGCCTGCGGCCCTGCACGCGGTCGGCGAGGAGCCGACGCAGCCCGACATTTCCGAGCTCAAGGCGCGTATCGCCGAGATGCGCACCATCATCGATACCGCCACCGACGGCGTCGTGCTGATCGGCAGCGACGGCACCATCCGCTCGATCAGCCGCCCGGCCGAGGCGCTGTTCGGCTTCGACAGCGACGAGGTGGCCGGCAAACCGTTCGCCTCGCTGTTTGCCATCGAAAGCCAGCGCGCGGCGCGCGACTATCTCACCGGGCTGTCCGAACCCGGCGTGGCGAGCGTCATGAATGACGGCCGCGAGGTGATCGGGCGCGAGGCGCAGGGGCGCTTCATCCCGCTGTTCATGACCATCGGCCGGCTGCCCAATGACAGCGGTTTCTGTGCCGTCGTGCGCGACATCACGCAGTGGAAGCGGGCCGAAGAAGATCTCACCCAGGCACGCGCGGTGGCCGAACGGGCGTCCTCGCAGAAGACCGATTTCCTGGCTCGCATCAGCCACGAGATCCGCACGCCGCTCAACGCCATCATCGGTTTCTCCGAACTGATGGTCGACGAGAAGTTCGGACCGGTCGCCAATGACCGCTACCGCGACTATCTGCGCGACATCAACCGCTCGGGCAACCATGTGCTCGACCTGGTCAATGACCTGCTCGACATCTCGAAGATCGAGGCCGGCCAGCAGGAAATGGCCTACGAGGCGGTGTCGCTCAACGACACGCTGGCCGAGACGGTGGCGATGATGCAGCCGCAGGCCAATCGCGAACGCGTCATCATCCGCTCCAGCTTCGCCTCGCGGCTGCCGGAGGTGGTGGCCGATCTGCGCTCCGTGCGCCAGATCGCGCTCAACATCCTATCCAACGCTATCCGCTACACCCAGGCCGGCGGCCAGGTGATCGTCTCGACCGCCTATGAAACTTCGGGCGATGTCGTCATGCGCGTGCGCGACACCGGCATCGGCATGAGCCAGGCCGAGATCGAGCAGGCGCTGAAGCCGTTCAAGCAGATCAACGCGCTGAAGCGCGGGCGTGGCGACGGCACCGGCCTTGGCCTGCCGCTGACCAAGGCGATGGTGGAGGCAAACCGCGCCCGCTTCACCATCAATTCGACGCCCGGCGAAGGCACGCTGGTGGAGGTCGCTTTTCCCTCGACCCGGGTGCTCGCGGAATAGCAAGCCCAAAGAAAAGGCGCCCTAGAGGACGCCTTAAGAGATGGGATTGCTGTCACA
This sequence comes from Mesorhizobium huakuii, assembly GCF_014189455.1. Lineage (NCBI taxonomy): Bacteria > Pseudomonadati > Pseudomonadota > Alphaproteobacteria > Hyphomicrobiales > Phyllobacteriaceae > Mesorhizobium > Mesorhizobium huakuii. Next base: position 4,177,661 of record NZ_CP050296.1, on the reverse strand, counting down.
ACGGGGGCTTGAGCGAATTCAGATCCTCCGGGGGCTGAGGAACGGGATTTCTCCCTCAAGTTACATGCGACTATCGGGGTCGGGCCTTAACAAGTCCTTACCGGGTCGTCGAAAAATTTACGAATGTGTACCACTCGTGAAATCTAGGTAAATTCGAGCGACATATTTGGTTAACCATGCCGGTCGGGCTCACTCGGCAAGCTGCGGCAGGTTCCGGAACAGCTCCAGCGCTTCCGGGTTGGCGAGCGCTTCCTTGTTCTTGATGGCGCGGCCATGCACGACATCGCGCACGGCGAGCTCGGTGATCTTGCCCGATTTGGTGCGCGGAATATCCGACACGGCGACGATCCGGGCCGGGACATGGCGCGGGCTGGCGCCGCTGCGGATCTTGGCGCGGATGCGTTTTTCCAGGTCCTCGTCGAGTTGGACGCCGGAGGCCAGCCGCACGAACAGCACGACACGCACGTCATTGTCGAAATCCTGGCCAATGCACAGCGCTTCCAGGATTTCCGGCATCTGTTCGACCTGGTTGTAGATCTCCGCCGTGCCGATGCGCACGCCGCCCGGGTTGAGCGTGGCGTCGGAGCGGCCATGGATGATCATGCCGCCATGCGCGGTCCATTCGGCGAAATCGCCATGGCACCAGACATTGTCGAAACGCTCGAAATAGGCGGCCTGGTATTTCTTGCCATCCGGATCGTTCCAGAAGCCGATCGGCATGGACGGAAACGCCTTGGTGCAGACCAGTTCGCCCTTCTCCTCCCTGACCGACTTGCCATCGTCGTCCCAGACGTCGACGGCGAGGCCAAGGCCGGGTCCCTGGATCTCGCCGGTCCACACTGGCTGCGTCGGCACGCCGAGCACGAAACAGGAGACGATGTCGGTGCCACCGGAAACCGAGGCGAGATGCACGTCCTTCTTGATGCCGTCATAGACGAAGCGGAAATCCTCAGGCGACAGCGGCGAGCCGGTGGAGGAAATCGCACGCACGGTCGACAGATCATGGCTGTGGATCGGCTTGAGGCCGGCCTTGCGCACGGAATCGATGAACTTGGCCGAGGTGCCGAAAAAGGTCATCTTCTCGGCATCGGCGAAGTCGAACAGCACATTGCCGCTGGGGTAGAAGGGCGAACCGTCATAAAGCAGCAGCGTCGCCCCGGAGGCGAGGCCCGACACCAGCCAGTTCCACATCATCCAGCCACAGGTGGTGAAATAGAAGAAGCGGTCGCCGTCGATCAGCCCGGCATGCAGCCGGTGTTCCTTGACATGCTGGACCAGCGTGCCGCCGGCCGAATGGACGATGCATTTGGGAATGCCGGTGGTTCCTGATGAAAACAGGATGTAGAGCGGATGCGAAAACGGCAGCCGCTCGAAGCTGACGGGCTTGACGGCGAAGGACGACAGCGCCTCTTCCATCGCCACCGCCTTGTCGATGGTTGCGGCCACGTCGGCCGAGGTGCCGAGATAATCGACGAGCAGGACCTTGCGGACGCTGCCGAGCTTGGCCGCGACCGCCGCGACCTTGTCAGCGACCTCGATCGCCTTGCCATTGTACCAATAGCCGTCGGGCGCGATGAAGATGACAGGTTCGATCTGGCCGAACCGGTCGAGCACCCCCTGCTCGCCGAAATCGGGGGAGCAGGATGACCACACCGCGCCGATCGAGGCAGCCGCCAGCATGGCGGCGACGGTTTCGGGCATGTTGGGCATCATCGCGGCAATGCGGTCGCCCTTCTTGACCTTGAGCGACAGGAACAGCTGCTGCAGGCGCGAGACCAGCCCCTGCAGCTGGTTCCAGGACAGCCGCCGTTCGACCTTGTCCTCGCCGCGAAAGACGATCGCTTCGCCGGCGCCGGTCTTCTTCAACAAGTTCTCGGCGAAATTCAGCGTCGCGTCGGGGAAGAACGAGGCACCCGGCATTTTGTCGCCATCGGCGAGCATATGCTTGCCCTTTTCGCCGACAATGCCGGAAAAGTCCCAGACCAGGCTCCAGAACGCTTCGCGATCCTCGACCGACCAGCGATGCAACTCGGCGTAGGAAGCGAAGGAAGTGCCGGCTTTCGCCTCCGCCGCCTTCATGAAAGCTGTCAATGGCGAAGCGTCGATCCGGTCTTGCGTTGGGGTCCAGAGCGGTACTTCGGCAGCCATGATCGATCCTCCTCGGTCGTCATCGCTTATGCATATCGCAGCGCAGCAGAGCAAGATTTTGTTGGGCCGATACCCTCAGGTGTGCGCAAATGCCATCGCCGGGCCATAAAGACTTGAAATGCCTCAGTCCTAAGTCGTAGTGACGACTGGGGTTATATCTGTCGGGCGATTTATCGGAACGGAAGCATATAGGGCGAGATGCCATCATCCTTGATCCGCCGCGGAGTATGGGCGATCGGCGCTGCCGTGATCGTCATCGCTCTGGTGGTCGCCACCCTGCCGCTGATCGCCTCGACGCGTATCGTGCGCGACCGCATCGCCTGGGAAATGAGCGCCTGGAGCGGATTCCGGGTCGCCATCGAAGGCTCGCCGCGCATCGAGGTCTGGCCGAAATTCCGGGCAATCCTGACCGACGTGACGCTGTCCAAGTGGACGGACACCGATGCGCCGCCGGTCGTCGAAGCCGAACGGGTGGAGATCGACCTCTCGGCCATGGCGGCCTTGCAGGGCGACGTGGCGTTTTCCACGGCACGGCTGGTGCGGCCGACGATCCGCGTCCAGCGCACGGCGGATGGCCTGTTCCTGCCCACGGCACCGACCGGAGGCCGCATCGCGCGCTCCATCGACACGGCGCGCGGCGTGGTCAATGCCGACCCTGCCAAGCCCGATCTCGACAAGCTGCCGGCCGATGCCTTCGGTACAGTTGAGTTCAGGGACGGCCGCATGGTGGCTTCCGTCGACGGCAAGGACGTGGAAATCCTGAGCAGCCTCAGCGGCCAGGCGACCTGGGCGGCGATGAACAGCAATGCGACATTGTCGGCAACCGGGATCTGGCGTGGCGAAAGCGTCGCCCTCGACGCTGCCTCACCGAAGCCGCTGGTGCTGTTTGCCGGCGGCGTGGCGCCGCTCACTCTGTCCTTCAAGGCCGCGCCCGCCACTTTCTCCTTCGACGGCACGGCCAGCATGTCCGAGAACGCCTATTTCGACGGCCAGGTGAAGTTCGCGGCACCTTCGCTGCGCCGCGTGCTGGAATGGTCGCAGGCCGGCATCGCGCCAAGTGCTGCGATCGGCTCCGTCAGCATTTCGAGCAAGGTCACGGCATCGGCCGGACGCATCAAATTCGAGAACACCGCGCTGGCGCTGGACAACAATCCGGGCATGGGCGCGCTGGACCTGTCACTTGGCGACGCCCAGCCGGTGATCTCGGGCACGCTCGCCTTCGACACGCTCGACCTCAGGTCCTTCCTGTCCGCCTTCACGCCGCTTGGGCCGGCGAGCGGGACTGGACCAGGTGACGTCGAGGGAAATTTCGCCGACCGGGTCAACCTCGATCTCAGGCTGTCGGCGGCACATGCCACGGCCGGCGCCATACAGCTCGCCGATGTCGCCGCCACCGCCCAGGTCAAGGACGGTCTTTCCGTCTTCGATATCTCCGACGCTTCGGCCTTTGGCGGCAACATCCAGACCAGCCTGCGTTTCGACCGCAAGCCCGAGGGCACCCAGGTCGAGATCCGGCTGCTTGCGTCCGACGTCGACGGCGGTGCGTTCGGCACGGCGGCCGGCATGACCCGGCTGGTGCCGGTCGGCACGGGCACCGTTTCGGTTATCCTCAAGGGACCGGGCAGGACCTGGGATTCGATCTTTGAAAATGCCGACGGCTCGGTCTCGGCGACCTTCGGCCCGGGCGCTCTCAGCAAGTTCAACCTGGCGGCCTTTCTCAAGCATAGCGAACAGGGCGGCTTCTTCGCGCTCGACGATGTCTCGGACGGCACGCTGCCGATCGACGGCGCCGAAGTGAAGGCGACCATTTCGCGAGGCGTGGCGAGGCTGGACAAGGCCGAAGCCAATTCGGCGAAATACAAGATCTGGCTTTCCGGCATCGCCTCCTATGCGGGGCGTGGGCTGGCGCTGTCCGGCGGCGTTATCCAGCCGGACCAGGCGGCGGCACAGAAGACCGGCCAGCAAGGGCCCAACCAGTCGTCCTTCTTCGTCGGCGGAACCTGGAGCACGCCGTTCATTTCCCCGATAAGCCGCGGCGTTTCGGGCGAATAGAATCCTGCTCTCCTTCAGTTGAGCGCGATCCTGTTCACCCGCGTTGCGCCGCCTGTTCGTCGAGCTGGCGCTGCACCTCACGCCGCTTGTTGGCGATCGAGGCGATGATGACGCCGACCGCGACGACGGCGATCAGGATGGTGCAGGCGGCGTTGATCTCCGGCGTTACGCCAAGGCGGACCTGGCTGTAAATCTTCATCGGCAGCGTCGTGGCGCCCGGCCCAGAGGTGAAGCTGGCGATGACCAGATCGTCGAGCGACAGCGTAAAGGCCAGCATCCAGCCGGACACGATCGCCGGCAGGATGACCGGCAGCGTTATCTGGAAGAAGGTCCTGGCCGGCGTTGCGCCGAGATCCATCGCCGCCTCCTCTAGCGAACGGTCGAAGGAAACCAGGCGCGACTGCACGACGACCGCCACGAAGCACATTGTCAGCGTGATGTGGGCGAGCGTCACCGTAAAGAAGCCGCGGTCGAGACCGACGGCAACGAAGAGCAGCAGCAGCGACAGCCCGGTAATGACTTCCGGCATGACCAGCGGTGCGAAGACCATGCCGGAAAACAGCACCCTGCCTCGGAAGCGCGTGTAGCGCGTCAAGGTGAGTGCCGCCAGCGTGCCGAGCACGGTCGCCACCGTCGCCGAAATGACGCCGACGCGCGCCGTGACCCAAGTGGCATCCATCAGGCCCTGATTGTGAAACAGCGACACGTACCATTTGGTCGAGAAGCCGCCCCAGACGGTGACGAGCTTGGACTCGTTGAACGAGAAGACGATGAGCAGCACGATCGGCAGGTACAGGAAGGCAAAGCCCAGCACGATCGAGGTGACGTTGAAACGACTCCAGGTGGCGTTCATTTGCCCTGCTCCTGGGCACGCGCCTGTGCCTGCTGGAAAAGCATGATCGGCACGGTGAGCAGCAACAGCAGGATGACGGCGACCGCCGACGACACCGGCCAGTCACGGTTGGCGAAGAACTCGTTCCACAACGTCTTGCCGATCATCAGCGTGGACGAGCCGCCGAGCAGATCGGGGATGACGAACTCGCCGACGGCCGGGATGAACACCAGCAGGCAGCCGGCGATGACGCCCGGCAGCGACAGCGGGAAGGTGATCTTCCAGAAGGCTGACGTCGGCGGGCAGCCGAGATCCTTGGCCGCCTCGATCAGCGAATAATCCATCTTTTCCAGCGACGAATAGAGCGGCAGCACCATGAACGGCAGGTAGGAATAGACGATGCCGATGAAGATCGCCGTATAGGTGTTGAGGATGACCAGCGGCTGGTTGATGATGTGCAGCGACAGGAGCAACTGGTTGAGCAGGCCCTCGGGCTTGAGGATACCGATCCAGGCATAGACGCGGATCAGGAACGACGTCCAGAACGGCAGGATGACCAGCATCAGCAAGGTCGGGCGGATGGTGGCCGGCGCACGTGACATGCCATAGGCGATGGGGTAGCCGACGATCAGCGTCAGGACGGTCGAGATCGCCGCAATGATGACGCTCGTCACATAGGCTTTGAAATAGAGCGCGTCCTGCGTCAGCCAGACATAATTGTCGAAGTTGAGGTCGCGGAAGCCGGCGAAGAAGCCGGAGACGCCGTCGCTGAAATCGAGCACCGGCGTGTAGGGCGGCATGGCGATCGCTGTCTGTGACAGTGAAATCTTGAAGACGATGACGAAGGGAATGAGGAAGAAGAAGAGAAGCCAGAGGTAGGGGACGATGATGACGAGCCGGTTGACGAAGCCGGCACCCAGGCGGTTCAGGAACGGCTTGGCGGAAGTCGATGGCGCGGCGGCATCGGTGACGGCGATGTTGGACATATCCGCCCCCTACCGTGCCAGCACGACGCCGGCGTCGGGCCGGAAGGACACCCAGGCGCGGTCGTTCCAGGTCAGCGGATCCTCGGTCACGCGCGCCGCGTTGAGGGCGCTCGCCCTGATGATCTGCCCGTCGTCGAGCCTGATGTGGTAGACGGTCATGTCGCCGAGATAGGCAACGTCATAGACCTCGCCTTCCAGCGCGTTGACGGCATCGGCGGGCTTCTTCGACGAGACCTTGATCTTCTCCGGCCTGATGGCGAAGACGATATCGGCATTGGCGCGGCGGCCGCGCCGCCATTCTCGACGACGATCTGGGCTCCGCTCGCTCCAGTGATGCGGGTGGTGTTGGCCGACCGCTCGGCGACCTTGCCCTCGAACATGTTCACATTACCGACGAAATGCGCGACGAAGCGCGAGGCCGGGGCTTCATAGACTTCCGCCGGCGTCGCAACCTGCATGACCTCGCCCTTGTCCATGATGGCGATGCGATCGGCCATGGTCATCGCTTCTTCCTGGTCGTGGGTGACGACGACGAAGGTCAGCCCGAGTTCCTGCTGCAAATCCATCAATTCGAACTGGGTTTCCTCGCGCAGCTTCTTGTCGAGCGCGCCGAGCGGCTCATCGAGCAGCAGCACCTTCGGCCGCTTGGCGACCGAACGGGCGAGCGCGACGCGCTGGCGCTGGCCGCCGGAGAGCTGGTGCGGTTTGCGCTTGGCGAATTGCTCGAGCTTGACCAGCTTCAGCATCTCGGCGACGCGCTTTTCGATATCGGGCTTGGGCATGCCTTCCTGCTTGAGGCCGAAGGCGATGTTGTTCTCCACCGTCATATGCGGGAACAGGGCATAGGACTGGAACATCATGTTGACCGGCCGGCGATAGGGCGGGATGCCGCGCAAATCCTGGCCATCGAGCAGGATGCGGCCGGCTGTCGGTTCCTCGAACCCGGCAAGCATCCTGAGCAACGTCGACTTTCCGCAACCCGAGGCGCCGAGCAGGGCGAAGAATTCGCGCTCGAAGATGGTCAGCGACAGATTGTTGACGGCGGTGAAGTCACCGAACTTCTTGGTGACGTTGTCGAACTGGATGTATGGCTTGGCGTTCGGGTCGTTCCATGGCGCGAAATCCCTGCGGATGCTGCCAAGCGATTTCATATCCCCACTCCGTGCTTATTGATTCCTCAAAAAACGCGACCCCGGCAGTTGTCTGTCGGGGTCGCTTCAAATGCTTATTGGCCGGTGACGATCTTGGTCCAGGTGCGCGTGATAACGCGCTGGGTCTTGGGATCGTAAGGAGAGACCGTGTAGAGCTTCTGCAACGTCGCGTCGTCCGGATAGACGGCCGGGTCGCTCAGCAGTGCCTTGTCGACGAACTGCTGCGATGCCTTGTTGCCGTTGGCGTAGAGCACGGCGTTCGACGATTTGGCGATCACTTCCGGCGTCATCATGTAGTTGAGGAATTCATGCGCTTCGGCGACATGCGGCGCATCGGCCGGGATCGCCATCTGATCGAACCACATCTGGGCGCCTTCCTTCGGCACGGAATAGCCTATCTCCACGCCTTGCTTGGCGTCCTGGGCGCGGTTGCGCGCCTGGAAGACGTCACCCGACCAGCCAACCGCCAGGCAGATGTCGCCATTGGCGAGCGCATTGATGTATTCGGATGAGTGGAATTTCCGGATAAAGGGGCGGACCTTCATCAGGGCTTCCTCGGCCTTGGCGATGTCGTCGGGCGAGGTGCTGTTCGGGTCGAGGCCGACATATTTCAGCGCCGCCGGAATGATGTCGGCCGGCGAATCCAGCACATAGACGCCGCAGTCCTTCAGCTTGGCGAGACTCTCGGGGTTGAAGAACACGTCCCAGCTGTCGATCTTGTCGGTGCCGAGTGCTGCCTTCACCTTCTTGATGTTGTAGCCGATGCCGACCGTGCCCCACATATAATTGATCGAGTATTCGTTGCCCGGGTCGTATTTGGCGGTCCTTTGCGAAACAGTGTCCCACATGTTGGAGAGGTTCGGCAGTTTCGACTTGTCGAGCTTCTGGAACACGCCGGCCTGGATCTGGCGGGCAAGGAAATTGCCGCTCGGCACGACGACGTCATAGCCGCTGCCGCCGGCCAGCAGCTTGGTTTCGAGGATCTCGTTGGAATCGAACGTGTCGTAGACGACCTTGATGCCGGTCTTCTTGGTGAAATCTTCGACGATCGTCGGGTCGATGTAATCGGACCAGTTGAAGACATTGACGACGCGGTCCTCGGCGTGCCCGGCAGGCGTGAACAATGTCAGAAATACCGAGGTTGCCGAAAGCCAGAGCGCTTTGCGGATCATGCTATTCTCCTTTGGTGAGTGTTCCATCGCCGGCTCGTCGCGGCAGGCGCGCGGCCGGGCATTTGTTTCAGACTATTGAGCTTTCCAGGGGACAACAAGCGCCGATTGGCGCGGCGGTCGCGATCGCGCATTTGTCCCGGTCTGGAGGGAGATCACGGCGCCGTCAGAAGCTTTCGCCGCCGCGCGGACAGAAATACAGAAATATGAAGCGGTCTCGATCGGGCCGCCGGGGAGACTTGGCAAGATACGCCTGTCTTGTTGTTGCCGTGCTCCCAGCCTGCCCGGGCGGCAGCAACATTGTCAATGGCAAAGCTTCAGCGGCCTGCATCAATTCGGCGACGGCACCCCGGTGACCCCTGCCCTTTGCGGCCGCGCCTGGCGCTTGAACTCGAGCCCGATATGGACGAGCAGCGCCGTGACCACCACCGCGCCGCCGATGATGGTGCGCCCGGACGGCACCTCGGAATGGATGAGCCAGACCCATATTGGCCCAAGGATCGGCTCGAATGTGCCGAGCAGCGCCGCGATGGCGGCAGGGATCAGCCGCGCGCCGGTGGCGAAGAAAGCGAGACCGATGCCGAGATTGACCACGCCGAAGGCGAAGAGAAAGCCCATGTCGGCGGCCGAGACAGTGAAGGTCGACGCCTGCGAGGCGGCAAAGCCCGCGGCCAGGATCGTGCCGAGGCAGGTCGCCGGCGTCATCCTGACGCTGGCGAACCGCCTTGTGATGACGGTGGCGATCGAGAACATCAAGGCGATAAGCAGCGCCAGCCCGTCGCCTATGGGTGAGACGGCGCCATCGAGCGATTCCGACACCATGATGGCGACGCCGGCAATGACGGCGGCGATCGCCGCCCAGGTCACGGCACCAACCCGTTCGCGAAACAATGCCCAGGCCAACAACGCCGCCAGAAGCGGCACGCCGGCCTGCATCAAAAGGATGTTGGCGACGGTGGTGTAGGCGAGCGCCACGACGAAGGCGGTCGATGCGATGGTGAAGCAGAGCCCGACGGCAAGGCCAGGCAGGCCCATGTCGCGAAACGATCTCAGCATGCCGCGCCAGCCGTCACGCCAGGCCATGAAGGAGAGCAGGAAGGCAGCGGCCCAGACGGAGCGCCAGAAGATAACCGTCCAACTATCACCGACGGTGATGAAGCGGGCGATGGTGCCGCCGAAACTCCACATCAGCGCCGACAGGAAGACCAGAAGCATGCCGACACGTTCCTCGCGCGGCGAGGAAGTCGATGCAACAAGACCTGGTGATGATGCTGCGTTTGTCATGGGCGCGACTGTCGAGCTTTTGTGGACGGGACGATGCGCAAGGGACGACAAAAATCTGCTCTGTTCGCGTAACGCAAAGATTTGAGCCGCGGGTGATCCAGCGCGGCGTTCCGCTTGGCGCACTGGCGACGGCATGTCGTCGCGTCTGCGGTCGTTGGCACCCAGAGAGAGCCTTACGAAGTGGTCCTTTTCCCACGGATGAAGCGCCAGAGCCCTGCCAGAGGGACCAGCAGGATCAAGCCGAATTTCTTCAGCGCGATAAGCGCCACAGCAATGAGCCCTGCCTTCGCCGCCAATTTTCCTGCAATGAGGCCGCCAATGCCGACTGCCGCAACTGTGTCGGTGCTTGGTATAAAGTCACTGTACTTCTTGCCTGCAGTGAAGTCGGCGATGCCTAGGACCCCATCCAGACTCTGCTTTATCTCCGGCAGCTGCTCGACCGTTGCTATATAGCTCATCACAAAAACGCCCTCCCTGCCCAGGAAGCGGACGTCATAGTTGAGCGTATGGGTGGCATCGTTGCCAAATTTCAATTCTTTGGCCCAGTGCAAGCGCTTGTTGACTGCGTCGTAGACTGGCGGTGATGCCCAACCGATCAAGGTGATAGGCGGATAGCCGTCCTTTACCCTTTGGTCATTACCCGACAACGTGTCCGACTGCATGCTTTTGAGGAGCTCGTCATAATCGATGGACGCGGCGTCGCCATCATCGACATAGCCTATCTTCTCCCATCGCAACTCTATCCCCCAATTACCCTCAGCGAGAGGATCGTACTTGGCCGGAAAGATCATGCCGACAGCGTCGGAAGCGGAATTGGGCGGATTGCCCCAAGCTTCGGTCAAGACCGAGACCGTATCTTTCTTGTCCAGAAAATAAAACTTGTCGCCAAGGTTCAGGTGCACACCCTCGGCAAGGTCAACCGCGCCGATCTTAGGATCGATCTTGTCCAGGAAAGCCTTTCCGGCTTCATTGTACCCTTGATAGGACTTGAAGAAATCCGAGGGTTTTTCTGCCAAAGCAGGCCACGTGGCAAGCGCGAGACCCAAACCGAGCCAAAGACTTGTCCTGCTCATCAATCCCCCCGATCGTTGCACAGCTTGCCGTTTTGATATCCTACCGGCAATGCTCAATCAATATTGCGATCTGCAATGTCCGAGGGGATAGCTTGTTGCGCTAGACAGGGAAAGGGACCATTTTGTCTAGCTGACAAACCGTCACAACTTCACTGGAAGTCGAAAGCGCTCAGGCCTGTCACCATCTCGTCGAGGCCGAGTGGACGCGTCACCGGCGGTTCGGCACGTGCCAGGCAGCCGACACGCTCGCAAAGCCGGCAGGCGGGTCCGACCGGCGTAGCTGTCAGAGCGCCCGGTCCAGCCTTACCGCCAACTGCAGCGCCGGGCAGAGCCGCGCCGTAGACGATGTCGTCGCGGAAGCCGATGTCGCAACCGAGCAGCAGCGCGGTACGGCGCGGACGCTCCGAGAAGGCGCCCTGCGGCCCTTCCAGCGTGCGGGCGATGCACAGGAACTCGGCGCCGTCGGGCATTTCCACCGCCTCGACGAAAACCTGGCCGGGTTGAGAGAAGGCGGCATGCACGGGCAGCTTGGGGCAGCCGCCGCCAAAGCGGCTGTGCGGAAAGCCCTGACTGCCGGCCCTGCGAAAGCGGTTCCCCGCATTGTCGACCTCCAGCATGAAGAAGGGCACGCCGAGTGCGCCCTGCCGCTGCAGCATGGTCAGCCGGTTCGCCGCCTGCTCGAAGGAAACGCCGAAGCGCGAACGCAGGACATCGATGTCGTAGCGGGCGCGAACGGCAGCCGCATGAAAGGCTTGGTAAGGCATCATCAGCGCATGCGCGGCATAGCGGCCGAGCTCGAAGCGGGCGAGACGGCGGGCTTCGTCGGTGCTCAGCTTGAGCGCCTGGATCTGACCGGCGACCGCGACCGTCATGCGGATCAGGCAGGCCTCCATCGCCACTTCGCGCAGCTGGTCGAACGGCGACAGCCGCTCGGACAGGAACAGGCGCTGCGAATGGCGATCGTAGCGGCGGCGCCAGTTCGGCATGGTGGCGACCGGCAGCACCTTGACGACGATGCCGTATTCGCGCTTCAGCCAGGCCTTCAAGGCACCGAACAGATCGTCGCCGGGATCGAGCACCGCGGTGAACGCCTCGGCTTCCTCCTCGAGTGCCGTAAAATGGTTCGGCCGCCGCTCGAAAGTCTCGTGCACCTCGTCGATCGGCAGCCGGGCACCGGACAGCGCCGTGGCGCGGCCCTCACGCGCCAGAAGCTCGTTGAGGTCGGAAAGCCGCTCGGCCTGCTCGCGATAGGCGCGAAACAATTTTATCACCGCGGCCGACGCATTGGGCGCCGCCTCGGCGAGCTCGATCAGTTCCTGGTCTCCCGGCAATTCGCCGACCAGCAGTGGATCGGTGAACACCTCCTTCAAGGCCGCCACCGACCCCCCTCGCCTCGCCCTGCAGCTCATGCGGGTCGACCTTGTAGACCGAGGCCAGCTTGAGGATCAGCTGCACCGTCAGCGGCCGCTGGTTGCGCTCGATCAGGTTGAGATAGGACGGCGAGATGCCGAGCCCCTCGGCCATCGCCGTCTGGGTCAGGCCCTTGGCGTTGCGGATGCGGCGGATGCGCGGCCCGGCGAAGATCTTCTGCTCAGCCATCGACTGACCTTGACAGGAATTTACATGGCATTCGCGTCAATCCATTGCTGTTGATTTTTACAATCGTGACAAATTTACAGCAGTCACCTGTCAAACACAACACAGGTTTTCCCTTATCTCCGGCCATATCTTCTGATTTTTCTGGCTGATTTTGCGCCGCAATGTAAATTCAGTCACATCCCAATGCGCCGGGAAGACGGGCGTGCGGACAAGTGCCAGCAATCCTTCGGAGTGACTCATGACTGATTTTTACAATCTCGTTCCCTCGGCGCCGGAAGGCCGCTTCGACGGCATTGAACGCCCCTATTCGCCGGAGCATGTGAAGCGGCTGCGCGGCTCGGTGCAGATCCGTCAGAGTCTGGCCGAAATGGGCGCCAACCGGCTGTGGAAGCTCATCCATGAGGAGGATTTCGTCAACGCGCTCGGCGCCATGTCCGGCAACCAGGCGATGCAACAGGTGCGCGCCGGACTGAAGGCGATTTACCTGTCGGGCTGGCAGGTCGCAGCCGACGCCAACACGGCGTCCGCCATGTATCCCGACCAGTCGCTTTATCCGGCCAATGCCGCGCCCGAGCTGGTCAAGCGCATCAACCGGACGCTGCAGCGTGCCGACCAGATCGAGACCTCCGAGGGCAACGGGCTCTCGGTCGAGACCTGGTTCGCACCGATCGTCGCCGACGCCGAAGCCGGCTTCGGCGGACCGCTCAACGCCTTCGAGATCATGAAGGCGTTCATCGAGGCAGGTGCCGCCGGCGTCCACTACGAAGACCAGCTGGCGTCGGAAAAGAAGTGCGGCCATCTCGGCGGCAAGGTGCTGATCCCGACCGCCGCACACATCCGCAACCTCAACGCCGCGCGCCTGGCAGCCGACGTGATGGGCACGCCGACGCTTGTCGTGGCACGCACCGACGCCGAAGCCGCGAAGCTTCTGACATCCGACATCGACGAGCGCGACCAGCCCTTCGTCGACTACGATGCCGGCCGCACGGTGGAAGGCTTCTACCAGGTCAGGAACGGCATCGAGCCTTGCATCGCACGGGCCATCGCCTATGCGCCCTACGCCGATCTGATCTGGTGCGAGACCTCGAAGCCCGATCTGGCGCAGGCCAAGAAGTTCGCCGAGGGTGTGCGCAGGCATCATCCAGGCAAGCTGCTCGCCTACAATTGCTCGCCCTCGTTCAACTGGAAGAAGAATCTCGACGACGCGACGATCGCCAAGTTCCAGAGGGAACTCGGCGCCATGGGCTACAAGTTCCAGTTCATCACGCTCGCCGGCTTCCACCAGCTCAACTACGGCATGTTCGAACTGGCGCGTGGCTACAAGGCACGGCAGATGGCCGCCTATTCCGAGTTGCAGGAAGCCGAGTTCGCGGCGGAGGCCAATGGCTACACCGCGACCAAGCACCAGCGCGAGGTCGGCACCGGCTATTTCGACGCCGTGTCGATGGCAATCACCGGCGGCAAGTCGTCGACCACCGCCATGCATGAATCGACCGAGCATGCACAGTTCAAGCCGGCCGCCGAATAGCGGATTAGAAAACATCGAGGAAACGCCCAAAAGGGCTTCAGACACAGGAGAAGACCAATGGCATCGATAAGCCGCGTCAAGGAACGTGCGGAAGAACAATCGACCACGATGAGTGTCGACCAGCAGGCGACGATCCGCATGCTCGCCAACGATTTGCACAGACTGAACCAGTCGGTGATGAAGGCGGTCGAGGCCGGCGTCTCGGTGGAGCTGGTGCGCTCGGCCAGGCACCATGGCGGCGACGGCAATTGGGGCGATCTGCTGATCCCGGTGATCGTCACCCAGCAGAGCCATGGCTGACCGGGAATCGTTGCAACCGACCCTTCACCTGCGCAGTGTATGCGCAGGTGAATTTTATTTTTATGCAGCCGATCCGTGGACAGGGCAGTACAGTACTGTTGCTTGACTCCACTGTCGCAGGAGGTGTTTTCGGAAGCCTTTTATTTCAACTTGACATGGGGTGCCATCTCACGCCAATTGTCGGCCAGATTCAACTCTGCATTGAAATAGGGGCGAGATTCTTGGCCGACTTGGGTGCCCAGTGAGTAGCGAGGGCGAGACCGCAAACCATCCGAATCTGGCGACCCAGGATTCAAGCGCAGAGACGATCCACAGTCCCTCGCAAGTGCTTGTTGTCGGGAAATCGCCGATCAATCGCGTTGTTGTATCGAAGATTGTCGAGCGATCCGGGCTCAGGCCAATCTCGGAATCGCCCGATATGGCGGCGAAGACCTTGCGAACGCTGGTGCCAGGCGTGATTGTGCTGGACGGCGGCGCAGACAACAAGGACTGCGACAATCTGATGTCCGGCATCGAAACGCTGCGGCGGGCTTCGGGCAAATCGCTTCCGCCCGTCATCCTGCTTTCAACCAAGACCGGCACGCCGGAGAGCCTGGGCCTGTCGAGCATCATCGACGCCGTCGTCGCCAAGCCGATCACGCCCGAGCGGCTGCAACCGGTGATCGATCGCCTGATCAGCCGCTAACGGGTTTTCCATCCGCAAATGCTCGGAATAGAAAACTGAAAGCTGCAATCAAGCTGGGTTTTTGATGCTTTCGACCAATTCGGGCAATTGCCCGAGGTCGGCAATCTGGCGGAACCGCGGCTCGGCGACCGGCGCCTCGACATGCTCGAGCACCCAGGTCAGCTCATGCGGCACATGGACACCCCAGCCCCCTGCCTCGATGGCCGGCACCACGTCCGATTTCAGCGAATTGCCGACCATCATGCTCTTTGCCGGACCGTCGCCGTGGCGGCTGAAGAGGCGGGAATAGGTCGCGGCATTCTTGTCGCTGACGATCTCGACCGCGTCGAACAGGTCGCCGAGGCCTGAGCCAGCCAGCTTGCGCTCCTGGTCAAAGAGATCGCCCTTGGTGATCAGCACAAGGCGATATGCGCCGGCAAGTGTCTCCACCGTCTCACGCACATGCGGCAAGACCTCGATCGGGTGGCTCAGCATCTCGCGGCCGGCGTCGAGAATCTGCGCTATGACCGAAGCCGGCACACGCCCGTCGGTGACCTCGATCGCCGTCTCGATCATCGACAGGGTAAATCCCTTGATGCCGAAACCATAGATGGCAAGGTTGCGCCGTTCGGCTTCGAGCAGTCGCGCCGAAATCTGCTGCTCCTCGCCATGATCGGCAAGCATGGCGGCGAAGCGCTTCTCCGTCATGCGGAAGAACTGTTCGTTCTGCCAAAGTGTGTCGTCGGCGTCGAAGCCGATGGTCGTCAGTTCGTTGTTTCGCATCGATGCCTTCCAGGTTGCGAGCCGCCCGAACCTAAGCCGGCCGGCGCGATTTTCAACCGGAACGAGGAATGCCGGCAGCGGCTCCCCTTCCCTTCCACAGGGGGGCACGGCTATACTCCGAAATCCGCAACCCAATCTGGTGAATGATGCCGCCTGCAAAAAAGGAAGTCCGTCCGTCGAGCCGCGGAGGACGGGCGCGCACGCCTGCCTTCGTGAAAAACCTGCGTGGTGTGAAGAACTGGAAGGAAGTCAGCGAATGGCTGGAATGGCGCGGCATCGAGGACATCGAATGCATCACGCCTGATCAGGCCGGCGTGGCGCGCGGCAAGATGATGCCGTCGAAGAAATTCACCTCCAACACCTCGCTGGCGCTGCCTTCGGCCGTCTTCATGACCACGATTTCCGGCGGCTACCCCGAAGACGGCAACGGTTTCCACTATCCGGAAGACGACGGCGATCTCAAGCTGATGCCGGACCTGTCGACTCTGACGGTGGTGCCCTGGGAAGAAGACCCGACGGCCGCCGTCATCTGCGACCTCGTCCACCAGGATGGCCGCTCCGTCGAATTCACCCCGCGCAACGTGTTGAAGCGCGTGCTTGCAGCCTATGACAAGCTCGGACTGAAGCCGGTGGTGGCACCCGAGATCGAATTCTACCTGGTGCGCAAGAATCCCGATCCGGACTATCCGCTGACCCCGCCCGTCGGCCGTTCGGGGCGCGCAATCGGCGGCGGCGCCGGCTATTCGATCGCCGGCGTCAACGAGTTCGACGAGCTCATCGACGACATCTACCATTTCTCCGAAAGCCAGGGCCTGGAGATCGACACGCTCATCCACGAGGAGGGCGCCGGTCAGCTCGAGATCAATCTGCGCCACGGCGACCCGATCGAGCTTGCCGATCAGGTCTTCATGTTCAAGCGCACCATCCGCGAAGCGGCGCTGAAGCATGAGATCTACGCGACCTTCATGGCCAAGCCGATCCAGGGCCAGCCAGGTTCGGCTATGCATATCCATCAGTCGATCATCGACAAGAAGACCGGCAAGAACATCTTCTCAGCCGAGGACGGCTCGGAAACCGAGGATTTCTTCCACTTTATCGGCGGCATGCAGAAGCACGTGCCGAACGCGCTGGTGATGTTCGCGCCCTATGTCAATTCCTATCGTCGGCTGACGCAGGCGGCCTCGGCCCCGGTCAACAACAAATGGGGCTATGACAACCGCACCACCGCGTTCCGCGTGCCGCGTTCGGATCCTGCGGCGCGACGTGTCGAAAACCGCATTCCGTCCTCCGATGCCAATCCCTACCTGGCGCTCGCGGCTTCGCTCGCTTGCGGGCTGATCGGCATCACAAGGAAGATCAAGGCCGAACCTCCGGTGCTGACGACCGCCAATGCACACGAGATCGACCTGCCGCGCAGCCTGCTCGAAGCTGTCGACCTGTTCGAGGGCGACGAGGAACTCTGCGCGCTGCTGGGTAAGTCGTTCGCCGCCACCTATGCGGCGATCAAGCGGGCGGAATTCGAGACGTTCATGGAAGTGATCAGTCCGTGGGAGCGGGAGTACCTTCTGCTCAACGTTTGAAGAAGCGAATAGCGAATAGCGAATAGCGAATAGAAACAATATCGGTTCTTCCCTATTCGCTACTCCCTATTCGCTACTCGCTCTTCTACCCCTTCCAAAACTCCCTCGAGTCTTCGCCCGTCATGCCCTACCAATCCCCCATTTCCCCCGGCCGCTCGTGGTACGAGGATACGGCCGGGCCACGGCCTGAGTATCCATCGCTCGACGGCGACCGGACCTGTGATGTCGTCATTATCGGCGGCGGCTTTACCGGTCTGTCTGCGGCAACACATCTGGCCAAGGCTGGAACGAATGTCGTTTTGATCGAGGCGTACCGTTTCGGTGACGGCGCGTCCGGGCGCAATGGCGGGCAGCTTGGCACCGGGCAGCGCGCCTGGGCCGAGGATCTGGAGGCGGAATACGGCCTGTCCCGCGCCAGGGCGCTGTTCGATCTCGCCGAGGAGGCGAAGGCGCATCTTCTGGAATTCGCCGCCACCAACCAGATCGATATCGACTACATGCCGGGCCAGCTCTCGGTGGCGCACAAGCCGCGCTATGTCGACGACTACAAGGCGCATGCCGACATTATGGCGAGCCGTTTCTCCTATCCGCACATCTCGTTCATGGATGCGAAGGAGACGGCGGAGCGGCTTGGCTCGACCGCCTATTTCGGCGGCACGCGCGACACCGGCACCGGCCACATCCACCCGATGAAGCTGGTGATCGGCACGGCGCGGGTGGCGTCGCAGGCCGACGCGCAACTGTTCGAGAAGACACCATCGACCGGCATCGTTTCCACCGGCGGCAAGGTCAGGGTTTCGACACCTAGGGGTACGATAACGGCGCAGAAATGCCTGATCGCGGTCAACGCCTATGGCGGCACGCTCGAACCGGTGAGTGCCGCGCACATCATGCCGATCGGCTCCTTCATCGGTGCGACCGTGCCCTTGGGAGTGGACACGAAAGTGCTGCCCGGCGGCGAGGCGGTCGATGATTCGCGCTTCGTCGTGCGCTATTTCCGCAAATCCAGGGATGGCCGGCTGCTGTTCGGCGGACGCGAGGTCTATGGCGTCAACGACCCGAAGGATATCCACATCCATATCCGCCGCCAGATCGTCGAGCTCTATCCGGCGTTGAAGGATATCGAGATCACCCATGGCTGGGGCGGCTATGTCGGCATCACCGTGCCGCGGAAACCGTTCGTGCGCGAAGTGATGCCCAATGTGATCTCGGCCGGCGGCTATTCCGGCCATGGCGTCATGCTGTCGAACTTCTTCGGCAAGCTCTATGCCGAGACCGTTGCCGGCAATCGCGACCGGCTGAAGCTGATCGAAGACCTGAAGATTCCGCCATTTCCCGGCGGCCGGCGCTTCCGTACGCCGCTGCTTTTCCTGGCGCTCAACTGGTTCGCGCTGCGCGACAGAATCTAAAGCGCGTCGCGTTGAACGCGTTGAAACGGATTCATGTGACGCGCTTTAGATCTTTGTTTTATGCACGTCGTTCTCCCAAAACCGAGATCACTTTTGGGCGACATGCATAGGCGGGATCGGATCGCCACGGTCCCACGCCATCACGGGCTGATGTAATATTGTAATATCATTGTAACATTTGTTGCCCTAGCGGCACATTGCGGAAATGCCGTCAAAGGCGCAGAATCCCCTATAATGGCGTACTGATGCCACAATCGCGGGCGAAAGGTTCGCGCTTCTGGGCGATTATTCGGGGATTGCTGCGGGCTTGCCCGCGTTGATTTTGGGACCGATGCCGATCAAATGCCGGACTTCCGGCAACGATCGAAAGAACATTGGCCCGCGTATGGAGGTGGCAAGAGTGAGAGAGCCCTTCAGTTTCGGTGCGCCGGAACGTCGGCGCTTTGCCATGCAGTTCGGATACGACATGCGGCCGTCCTTCTGGCAGGAAGTCCGCTCGAACTCGCATCTGGTGATTGCCGCGGTCGGCACCGCCGCGCTGCTCGGCGTGGCGCGGTGGCGCTCTGGCTGGCCTTGCCGACGAGCGAGCGGCAAGCGGCCGCCAGCCAGGAACAAAGCATTCCGACCATTCCGGTGAAGACGACGAAGATCGTGCCTGCCGGAACGACGGTGGCCGCGGCGACCGTGCCGCAGCCCGCCCGCAAGTCCGACCAGGTCTCACCGACCGTGGCAGCGGCGAAAGCAAACATACAAGCGCTTGCCGCCAATAACCCCCGCTGGACCGAGGCACAGCCGAAGACCGCTTCGGCGGCACCTGATTCCAATCAAGCGGCTGGCCCCAATCAGGTGGCCACTCAGGCCGAGCCGGCGCCGGACAAGCCGGCTGTCGCGGCGGCATTCGCGCAATCGGCGACCGATACCGATGCCGCCAGCGAACTTGCCAAGGTTGCCGCGCCGGCACCGGCGGCAGGCAGCAATCCGGATGGCGCGCAGACCGCCGCGATACCCGAAGTGCAGCCGCAGACACCCGAACAGCAGCCGGCGGCGACCGACGATGATGGCAGCAAGGCCAAGGCCAAGCCGCGCAAAACGGCGGCGGCCGGCAATGGGCGCATCCTGAGAGCCGTGACCATGCGCAGCGGCCCGAAGAAGAACGCAGCCGCCATCGCCACGGTGCCGGCAAGGACTTCGGTGCAGGTGATGAGCTGTAAGCAATGGTGCCAGATCGTCTACAACGGCAAGACCGGCTGGATCTACAAGAGCTACATCAAGACCGGCGCCTGATGTGTCTGCGCATTTGCGGCTGGGGCCGGCCTATGACGGCCCGCCGCCGAACAGGCGCCGCAACCGCTGCCACCGTCTGGCGCGCCTGCCTTGCCTGACATGGTCGCCGTGCTGCTCGAACGGCACCTCATAGAGGCCGCAGGTGGCGCAGCCCTCCCGCTTGCCGCAGACGGGAATCCAGCATTTGACGTCATGGGTCCAGGCGAGCGCGATGCGCTCGAGGTGAAGGTTCGAAGAACTCTTGACGAGTATCAGTTCGCCCGGCACCGCCGTGCGCCTGATATGGTCGGAGACTTCCTTCGGCGTGCGAAGCTCGACAAACCGGCCGCTGTCGCGGTCAGCCTGCCCCGCTTCCGAGCGATGTGCATGGTCGCCGGTGTAGATCACCTGATCCGAAATCTCCCGCGCGGTTTGGTAGGCGGTGGCGTATTTCCTGTTCGAGCCGGAATAGTCCGATATCTGGCCAAGCACGATGCGCTTTCGGCCGACAGTGGCCTTGGCCACCATGTCCAAGGCAAGGTTGATCGAGTGCCAAGGCGCTTTGGCGGCATCGACGATGAAGTGCGGGCCACCTTCGGCGACGAGCACGGCACAGCGATTAACCAATGGTTGGAAAGTCGCCAGCTCTGCGGCAACCTTGTCCGGAGGGACGCCGAGTTCGAGCGCCGTCGCAACGGCGGCCGCGGTCGGCAGCCAGAAATGTTCGCCCGGAAACAGCGTCTTGAGTTCAAGCACGCCGCCGCGCCAGTGGATCGAAAGCGTCAGCCGATCCGGATAGGCGGCGTGGATGTCGGTGACACGATAGTCGGCCATTTCAGCCGTGCCGAAAGTAACGACACAGCATCCCGCGCCGGCAGCCATGCCGGCCACGTGGGGATCGTCCGCGTTGAGGACGGCAAGACCGTCCGGCCGCAGCGCTTCGACCAAGGCGCGCTTTTCCCTGGCAACATTCTCAACGGTCCTGAAACTGGCAAAATGCTCAAGGCGGACCATGGTGACGACAGCCACATGCGGCTGCAGCATTTCCGCCATCGGCCGCAGGGTATCGACGCCGGAGGCCCCGGCTTCGAAAACGACATAGTCGACCTCACTCGCTTGCCGCATGCGCTTGTAGAGCGTGCTGACCAGCGAGTTCATGGTGTTGGCGAGTACGCGTGAATAGGTCGGTCGATGGGCGGCCAGTATATGCCCAAGCAGCGCCGTGACGGTCGATTTACCCGAACTGCCGGTGACACCGATGAAGGTCGCCTTGCTTTTCGCCCGGGCGCGCCTGGCCCTGTAGACCTTGACGCGACGCTGCAGGTCTTCGCGAACCTTCCGCACTCTCGCGTTCATCGCGCCGTCGACCCCCTAGCTTGTGAAACACTAGGCCATGAGACCCTCAAGTCAAATCCGAGTCGCGGGGGCGGGCAAACCGACCGGCGTTGCAATGACGATACCCCTCAGATGCAGCGGCCGCCATCGACCTCCAGCGCCACGCCGGTGATGAAGGCGGCTTCATCCGATGCCAGCCAGAGTGCGGCATTGGCGATATCGAGCGGGGTCGAAAGCCGGCCGAGCGGGATCGAGGCGCGGAATGTCTCGCGTATCTCGGGCGTGTCGGCGCCCATGAATTTCTCCAGCATGCCGGTTTCGCCGGCGACCGGGCAGAGGCAGTTGACGCGGATGTTCTTGGGTGCGAGTTCCACTGCCATCGATTTGGTAGCCGTAATCGCCCAGCCTTTCGAGGCATTGTACCAGGTGAGCCCGGGCCGTGGCCTGAGTCCTGCGGTCGAGGCCGTGGTCAGGATGACGCCACCCCCTTGCTGGTCCATGATCGGCACCACGGCAAGGGCCGCGTGATAGATCGCCTTCATATTGACAGCGGTGATCAGGTCGAAGGTCTCCTCGTCGACCTTGAGCATGTCGCCATTGCGGTGCGTAAAACCGGCATTGTTGACCATGATGTCGATGCGGCCGAAGGCGCTCTTTGCGGCATAGACCATCTCGTCGAATTCGGAGCGCAGCGAAACATCGGTCTGCGTCCAGATCGCCGCCTCGCCGATCTCGCCGGCGACGCGCTCGGCGCCCTTGGCATTGAGATCGGCGACAACCACCCTGGCGCCCTCTTCGGCAAAACGCTTGGCCATGCCTTCGCCAAACCCGGATGCCGCGCCGGTGATGATGGCGACCTTGTTTTCCAGACGCATGCTTTTCCCGCTCATTGATGTCTTCTCAGAGCCGACAAGGCGGCCGACCGCCTCGGCCCATGCCGCGACAGACAACGCGCCATTTCTCCCTTAGCTTTCGTCACATTCACGTTCTATGCTGCAACTGCGAAAGCTTCCGGAGTCTTCGTTCACCGACAAGCCTCCGGCAAGCGCCAGTGTCAAGCGCACATGTGGACCCAATCAATATCCAGCGATTGGTCCTTGATGTGACACCATGGCACTGGAAAATTTAAATCGATTAGAATATATCAGCCGCGTACTCGCGACCGGCGTCAAAGCGGACAGACCATGACCAGCCAGATCATCCCCGTCGACCCTTTCGACTTCATCATTTTCGGCGGCACCGGCGACCTGTCGGAACGCAAGCTTCTGCCGTCGCTCTACTATCGCCAGCGCGACCATCAATTCTCCGAGCCGACGCGCATCATCGGCACGTCGCGCTCGAAGATGAGCGACGAGGAATTCCGGGCCTTCGCCAGCCAGGCGATCTCCGACCACGTCAAGCCGGCCGATATCGACGCAAAGGAACTGAAGACCTTCCTGGCGCGGCTTTCCTACGTCTCGGCCGATGCGACGAGCGGTGCCGGCTTCGACAAGTTGAAGAAGGCGATCGGCGAGAGCGAGAGCATCCGCGCCTTCTACCTGGCGGTGGCGCCGGCGCTGTTCGGCGATATCTCGCACAAGCTGAAAGAGCACAAGCTGATCACGCCGAACTCACGCATCGTGCTGGAGAAGCCGATCGGCCGCGACCTTGCCTCGGCGCGGGCGCTCAACGACCTGGTCGGAGACGACTTCCACGAAAGCCAGATCTTCCGCATCGACCACTATCTCGGCAAGGAGACGGTGCAGAACCTGATGGCGCTGCGCTTTGCCAACGCGCTTTACGAGCCGCTGTGGAATTCCGCCCATATCGACCACGTGCAGATCACGGTGGCCGAGACAGTCGGCCTGGAAGACCGTGTCACCTATTACGACAAGGCCGGCGCGCTGCGCGACATGGTGCAGAACCACATGCTGCAGCTGCTTTGCCTCGTCGCCATGGAGGCGCCGTCGTCCATGGACGCCGACGCCGTGCGCGACGAGAAGCTGAAGGTGCTGCGGGCGCTGAAGCGCATCAACGGCAACGAGGCGCCGAAGCACACCGTGCGCGGCCAGTACCGCGCCGGCGCATCCGCCGGCGGGCCGGTGAAGGGCTATGTCGAAGAGCTCGGCAAGGACAGCAACACCGAGACCTTCGTCGCCATCAAGGCAGAGATCGGCACCTGGCGCTGGGCCGGCGTTCCGTTCTACCTCAGGACCGGCAAGCGGCTGGCGACCCGGGTTTCGGAAATCGTCATCGAGTTCAAGCCTATCCCGCATTCGATCTTCGGCGACAGCGCCGGACCGATCTTCGCCAACCAGCTGGTCATCCGGCTGCAGCCCGACGAAGGCGTCAAGCAGTTCATCATGATCAAGGATCCAGGACCGGGCGGCATGCGGCTGCGCCAGATCTCGCTCGACATGAGCTTCGCGCAATCCTTCGACGGCCGTGCACCCGACGCCTATGAACGGCTGATCATGGATGTCATCCGTGGCAACCAGACGCTGTTCATGCGCCGCGACGAAGTGGAAGCCGCCTGGAAATGGATCGACCCAATCCAGAATGCCTGGGAAGGCGCCAAGCAGGAAGCACAGGGCTATACGGCGGGCACATGGGGGCCGTCGGCGTCGATAGCGCTGATCGAACGTGACGGGCGGACATGGCACGAGAGCAATTGACCAGCGCCAGCTACAACTGGAACGCTTTCCCCGACCGGCCGAAACTGGCGGCGGCGCTGGCCGCCCGCGTGGCCGATCGCCTGACCAGGGCGATGGCCGAACGCGGCACGGCCGTGCTGGCCGTCTCCGGCGGCACGACGCCGGCAAAGTTCTTCGCTGCCCTCTCAGTGGCGCCGATCGCCTGGGACAAGGTGATCGTGACGCTGGTCGACGAGCGTTTCGTGCCAGCCTCCTCGCCGCGCTCCAATGCCGGGCTGGTGGTCGCCAATCTGTTGCAGAACGCGGCCAAAGCTGCACGCTTCGTGCCGCTCTACCATGAGGCATCCGGCATCGAGGATGCGGCGGCATCGGACGATGCCGCACTGCGCTCCCTGCCCTGGCCGCTCGATGTCGTGGTGCTCGGCATGGGGCCGGACGGCCACACCGCCTCGTTCTTTCCCGATGCCGATGATCTGGCCAAGCTGCTCGACCCCGCCTCGGACAGGATCATCCTGCCGGTTCATGCGGCCAGTGCGGGCGAGCCTCGGCTGACCCTGACGCTGGCGCGCATCATCGATGCCGGCTTCATCGCGCTGCACATAGAGGGCGAGGACAAGCGCACCGCCTTCGACGGCGCAGTCGCGCCCGGACCGCGAAAGCCGATCCGTGCCGTGCTGGACGCCGCCCCCAGGCCCGTAGAGGTTTTCTGGGCGCCCTGATTTTACGTTAGTGGTCCCGGCAACGGCGGGAGGATGTTTCCGGGACCTCGCCTGAAAGGACCGACCGCCATGACCGCAAGACGCGACATCGAAGCCATCACGGAGCGCATCCGCCAACGTTCGAAGGCTGGCCGCGAGCGCTATCTCGGCCGCATCGCTGAGGCGTCGAACCAGACCGCCAACCGGTCGGTTCTGTCCTGCGGCAACCTCGCCCACGGCTTTGCGGTGTGCAGCCCCTCGGAAAAACTGGCGCTCGGCGCCGACAAGGTGCCCAATCTCGGCATCATCACCTCCTACAACGACATGCTGTCGGCGCATCAGCCCTTCGAGACCTACCCTGCCGTGATCAAGGAAGCGGCGCGCGAGGCTGGCGGCATCGCCCAGGTAGCCGGCGGCGTGCCGGCGATGTGCGACGGCGTCACGCAGGGCCAGCCCGGCATGGAGCTGTCGCTGTTTTCGCGCGACGTCATCGCCATGTCGGCGGCGGTCGGCCTATCGCACAACATGTTCGACGCCGCGGTCTTTCTCGGCGTCTGCGACAAGATCGTGCCGGGACTGGTGATCGCGGCACTGACCTTCGGCCATCTGCCGGCGGTGTTCATTCCAGCCGGACCGATGACGACAGGCCTGCCGAACGATGAAAAAGCCAAGGTCCGCCAGCTCTATGCCGAGGGCAAGGCGGGACGCGCCGAACTCCTGGAAGCCGAGTCCAAATCCTACCATGGGCCGGGCACCTGCACCTTCTACGGCACGGCGAACTCCAACCAGATGCTGATGGAGATCATGGGCCTGCACACGCCGGGCGCATCCTTCGTCAATCCCGGCACGCCGCTGCGCGAGGCCTTGACCCGCGAGGCGACGAAGCGGGCGCTGGCGATCACCGCGCTCGGCAACGCCTATACGCCGGTCGGGCGGATGATCGACGAGCGCTCGATCGTCAACGGCGTCGTCGGCCTGCACGCCACCGGCGGCTCGACCAACCACACCATCCACCTGATCGCGATGGCGGCGGCGGCCGGCATCGCACTGACCTGGCAGGATATTTCCGACCTCTCGGAAGCGGTGCCGCTCCTGGCGCGGGTCTATCCGAACGGGCTTGCCGACGTGAATCATTTCCATGCCGCCGGCGGGCTCGGCTTCCTGATCCGCGAATTGCTTGACGAAGGCGTCCTGCACGAGGATGTGCAGACGGTGTGGGGCGAAGGCCTGCGGCCTTACGCCGTCGAGGCAAAGCTCGGCGCAGATGGCTCCGTGGTGCGCGAGGCATCGCCGCAGGCCAGCGGTGACGAAAAGGTGCTGGCGCCGTTCCACAAGGCGTTCCAGCCGACGGGCGGCCTGAAAGTGCTGGCGGGCAATCTCGGCCATGCCGTCATCAAGACCTCCGCCGTCAAGCCGGAACGGCGCCTCATCGAGGCACCGGCCAAGGTGTTCGACAGCCAGCAGGGCCTGAATGATGCCTTCAAGGCGGGCACGCTGACCGGCGATTTCATCGCCGTCATCCGCTTCCAAGGGCCGAAGGCCAATGGCATGCCGGAACTGCACAAGCTGACCACCGTGCTCGGCATCCTGCAGGACCGTGGTCAGCGCGTCGCGCTGGTCACCGACGGGCGCATGTCGGGTGCCTCCGGCAAAGTGCCGGCGGCGATCCATGTGACACCGGAAGCAGTCGAGGACGGGCCGATCGCCAGGATCCATGACGGCGACATCATCCGCCTCGACGCCGATGCTGGAACGCTGGAGGTGTTTGTCTCGGCTCCTGAATTCGCGCTTCGCCGTACAGCGGAAGCCGATCTCATCGGCAATGAGTTCGGCTTTGGCCGCGAGCTTTTCGCCGGCTTCCGGCAGTTGGTGGGCCGTGCCGACCATGGCGCCAGCGCCTTCGGAACGGCTTGAGCTCTCTGATTTCCGAATGAAAAGGGCGGCCTTGAGCCGCCCTTTTGCCTGTCCTGATGCTACTGGACTTTGAGCTCACTCCGCTCGCCGGCCTTGACCGTGAAAGGGGTTTCCTTGTCGGCCTTGTCGGTGGTGAAATTGGTCACGAGCACATAGTCGCCCGCCGCCAGCGTGGTCTGCATCTTCTCTCCATAGGCGTAGGTCACCTGCTTGCGCTCGCCCTGGATATTCTTCTTGGCTTCAAAGATCTTGAAGCCGTCAGCGCCTGGCGCATCGACAGCCAGGACGCCGGCGTTCAGCGTCACGTTGACATCGGTCATCTGCCCGACCGTCACGCTAAAAGGCTGTTCCGTGGACACGGCCTGCACATCGACGCCCATCACATAGTCACCCGGAGGCAGATCGAACTGGCTGTCGGGTCCGTAAGCGTAGGTCACCTGATCGCGGGAGCCATCGAGCTTCTTGGCGGCCTTGTACACCTTCCAACCCACATCGGTTTCGGCCTTCTCACCGCCCTGGGTGTAGAAGGCGTTGGCCTTGGCCTTGCCGACGCCGACGATGATGTCCTTGTCGACGACCTGGCCGGCGACTAGTTGCATGGTCTCGCTTGCCTCGCCGGCCCCCAGCTTCACGGTAACCTTGGTCTCGCCGGCCGGGACGACGTAGTTGACCTCGCCGTAGTTGGCGTCGGACGTGCCGCCGGGATAGGCGATGCTGATCTGCGCATTGCGGTCGACTTCGGCCCCCGGCGCCGGCCGGGCGTGGATCGACAGCTCCGCGGCGTTTAGATTGAGCGCAAGCTCCGTTGCCTTGTCCGCCGTCAGCGTGACCTTCTGCTGCGCCTTGGCGGCACCACTCGAGGCGACGACGATGTAGTTGCCAGCGGGAACGTGGAATTTGACAGAGTTGTAGCCGTCGTTGACATGGTCTCCACCGACACCCTTGGCATCGTCCGGAAAGACCTCATAGTAGACGTCGATCTTCGGCACCTCGCCGCCCTCTTTCAAGAACGCCTGGGGGATGAGATTGTAGTCGACCTCGGCCGCTTTCGGCGCGGGCGCCGGTGCTGGTTCGGGAGCCGGGGCTGGTGCCGGCGCAGGGGCTGGTGCGGGCGCGGCGACGGTCTCGACCAGCGCTTCCTGCAGCGCCTTCTCGTCTGAGGCCTGGATGTACTTGCCGCCGGTGTTTTCAGCCAGACAGGCGATCTGCTTGCCTTCATCGGCGGTCAATCCGAAGCCGACGACGTCGGCGGTGAAGTCGACGCCGGACGCTTCGAGTTCCTTGCCGAGCGCACAGGGGTCGCCACCGCAGGTTTCGAGCCCGTCGGTGATGAGGACGACGGTCGCCTTGTCCTCGGTGTATTTCAGCGCTTCGGCTGCCTGCTTGACCGCCGCCGTCAGCGGCGTCTTGCCGAGGAATTTCAGACTGTCAGCGGCATCCGTGATGGCGCTCGCCGAGCCCGCCTGGGGCGGCACGATCAGCTGGATGTCGTCGCAGCTGCCTTTTTCGCGATGGCCATAGGCCATGAAGCCGATCTCATCGTCGGCGGGAACCGATTGAAGCACGGTCCTCAGCGATTCCCTGGCGATTTCGAGCTTGGGCTTGCCGTCGATCTGCGCCCACATCGAGCCGGAAGCATCGAGAATGATGATGACCTTGTTTGCGGCAAAGCCGAACGTCGTCATGAAAAACAGGAGGATCGCCGCAGCGACGCCCCGCGCAAGTACCGCCATCGAAATCTCCTGAGTTAGCCCCCTCATCCGCATAGGGAAGCTATTTGACGCGACGTCAGGACACAAGCCCGGGCGCGCCGCCATGTCGCTCAGGTGTTTGAGCGGTGACAGAGTGTTCGTGCAGGAAGATCGCCCGCAGCGGGCGTCTCCGAGCCTAGAACGGAGTCCAGATCAATAGGTGGTGCGGCGCTCTTCCGAGGGCGGCCTGCCGAACTGCAGCCGGTAGCTCTGGGCAAAATAGGAATGCGAGGTGAAGCCGGTCGCGATCGCCACGTCGAGGATCGGCATGTTGGTCTGGCGCAGCAATTCGCGTGCCCGCTCCAGCCGCAACCGCATGTAATAACGGCCGGGCGTGACATTGAGGTGGCGCAGGAAGAGGCGCTCCACCTGGCGCACCGAAAGTCCGGCCGATTTGGCGAGCTGCACCGCCGAGAGCGGCTCGTCCAGGTGGTCGGCCATTAGTTCGACGATGCGCCTGAGCTTCTCCGACTTGCCGGTCAGGTCGCGCTCCGGCCCGACGCGCTGGCGGTCGCCGGCCGAGCGGATGCGCTCGTGCTGGAACTGGTTGGCGACGCCATTGGCGAGGTTCGAGCCGAAATCGCCACGCACGATCTCCAGCATCAGATCGATCGAGGTGGTGCCGCCGGCGCAGGTGTAGCGCTTGCGGTCGATCTCGAAGACATTGCCGGTGCAGTTGATGTCGGGGAAGCGCTCCATGAAGCCGGCGCGGTTTTCCCAATGGATGGTGCAGCGGTAACCGTCGAGCTGTCCGGCCTCGGCCAGCAGATAGGACCCGACCGACAGCGCGCCAAGCGCATTGCCGCGCCGGCCCCAGCTGCGCAAGGCCGCCAGAACCTTGCTCTTGCCGGGAAATTCGGTCGTCAGGCCGACCGAAACGAACAGGATGTCGACCGGCGGCAGGTCGGCGACGGCATAGTCGATCTTAAGCGGCAGGCCGTTGGATGCCATCACCGGATCGCCGTCGGCCGACACCGTGGTCCAGCCATAGAAATCGCGGCCGAGCAGGCGGTTCGCCGAACGGAAGGTGTCGATCGCGGCGGCGAGCGAGAACATGGAAAACTTGTCGACCAGCAGAAAGGCGAACTGCCGGCCACCTTGAACGGGATCTGTCGTGACCGGCCGTTCCGGGGAAATGGTGGGGTTCGGCAAAACTGGCGCTTTCAGGGTCAACCCGGGCTCAGAAGGAGGGCCGCTTCAATCCGGCCGCAAGGTAGGCAGAAGCTAACGTATTGGCCATCAGCATGGCAATGGTCATCGGCCCGACGCCGCCGGGCACCGGCGTGATGGCGCCGGCTTCCTTGGCCGCCTCGGCATAGGCGACATCGCCGACGAGGCGCGACTTGCCCTCGCCCTTCTCGGGCGCCGGAATGCGGTTGATGCCGACATCGATGACGGTGGCGCCGGGCTTCACCCAGTTCCCCTTGATCATCTCCGGCCGGCCGACGGCGGCGACAAGGATGTCGGCCGTGCGGGCAAGCGCCGGCAGGTCCTTCGTGCGGCTGTGGGCGATGGTGACGGTGCAGTTGGCGGCAAGCAGCAGGTTGGCCATCGGCTTGCCGACGATGTTGGAGCGGCCGACGACGACGGCGTTGAGGCCGGACAGGTCCTTGCCGCGCACGCGCTCGATCAGAAGCATCGAGCCGGCGGGCGTGCAGGGAACGAAGGCGGTGTCGAGTTCGCCGGTGCCGAGCTTGCCGACATTGATGAAATGGAAGCCGTCGACGTCCTTCTCCGGTGCGATCGTCTGGATGATCTTGCCGGCGTCGATATGGGCGGGCAGCGGCAGCTGCACCAGGATGCCGTTAACCCCCGGATCGGCGTTGAGGTCGCCGATGATCTTGAGCAGCGCCTCCTCGGAGGTCTCCGCCGGCAGCGTGTGCTGCAGCGAATGAAAGCCGCATTCCTTGGCGGTGCGCGACTTGGAAGCGACATAGACCTGGCTCGCCGGATCCTCGCCGACGATGACCACGGCCAGACCAGGCTTGGCCTTGCCCTTGGCGACCAGCTCGGCGGTCAGCGTCTTGACCGTCCGCACCACATCCTCGGCAACGCTCTTTCCGTCAATCACTTCGGCCATGAACCATCCTCAACACTGTTTCACCCAACGCCGCTTTCGCGAATAGAATGCCGCGGCGGCGGCACCATGCAGCGCGGCATTGTCACGAAAATTCCGGCACGCAATCCCGCCAAAGCGCCGTCCCATGCCGTTTACGCGAAAACCAGGATGGTTTTGTTCGGCCTCGGCGACGTATCTTGTGGCTCAGAAGTAGCGGCGGCGGGTGCGGCTCTCGGTGAGTTCGCGAACCGCCTCGCGGAATTCGCGCAGGCTGGCGCGAATTTCCTCTATCGGCGCCTGTTCGGCGCTTTCCTCGGCCGGCGAAGGCTCAGCCGGTGGCTGGGCTGGATAGGCCTGCGGTTGCGGCGGAGCGGGCTGCGGCGGATACGGCGTATGCCCAGCATAGGGCGCCGTGGCCTGGGCGTAGGGGCTGCCTGCCGGTGGCGCCTGCCATGGCTGCATCTGCGGATAGCCCGGCTGCTGCGCAGAGGGATAGGGCGGCGGCGGATAGAGCGGCAGCTGTGGCATCAGGGGCGACCGCGATGGCGGCCCCATCGGCTGGGAATAGGCGGCATCGAAGCCTGGCGGGAAAGGCGGCCGCGCATAGTCTGACGGCCGAGGCATGAAGGCGGACTCCGTGTTGGGGACACCCGAGGGCATGACAGCATCCGCCGGCTGCGTGTTTCCACTAAAGGCGGCGAACTCGTCGTCATCCGCCTCTGTGGAGGGTTTGCGGGATACGGCATTGCGCAGCTTTGCCATAAGCGCGGCGATGCGCCCGGGCCGTTCGACGGGAGCGGCTTTGGCCTGTACCACGGGCGGTGGTGGTGCAGGCGGAGGGGGTGGCGGCGCTGGAGGTACCGGTGCGGCCGGCATTGGCGGCGCGGGCGGCGGTGCTGCCCGGAATGCCTGCTCCTCGAGGGGCGCCTTGCGGTCGCGGCGCGAGCGCGATGTCGCGGTCTCGCGCAGGCTTTCATAGGCGCCGCGCATGGCGCCAAGGCCAACGCCAGAGGCAAAGCCGAGCAGCAGGCCTGCAAGTGCCATCAAGGCTCGCGACGGCCCCTTCGCCTCGAGCGGCGCGAAAGCCTTGGAGATCACATTCATGTTGGCGGTGTTGATGTCCTTCTGTTCGCCGGTCTCCTTGGCGCGCAGCAGGTACTGTTCGTAGACGGAGCGCTTGGCGGCGGCCTCACGCTCCAGTTCGCGCATCGACACCAGGTCGTTGTTGACGTCGCCACTACGCACCTTGAGCTGGGCAAGGCGGGAGGAGAGATCCTGCTCGAGTTGGACGGCGCGTTTCAGGTCGACCTGCAGCGAGGAGGCAATGCGGCGCAATTCGCCCGCGATGCGGTCGCGCGCGCCGGCGATCTGTGCGTTGAGCGCCTGGAGTTCGGGATGGCGCGGGCCAAGCCGGATGGCTGCGCGGTCCGCCTCCTGCTTGAGCGTCGCATATTGTGAGCGCAGATCGCTCATCGTGTTGGAGTTGATCTCTTCCGGCAAGGTGCCGGAGAGAACCGAATTGACGTCGATCGAGCGCGCCGAGGCCGCCCTTGCATTGAGCTCCAGCGTGCGGGCGCGGGCGACCGAGAGCTGCTCGTTGAGCTTCAGCATCTCGTCGTCGCTGATCAAATGGCCCTGTGCGTCGACAAGATCATGCGAGGCCCTGAACTCCTCGACCTTGCGCTCGGCCACCTCGACGCCTTTGCGCAGTTCATCGAGCCTTGCCGTCAGTTCGTCGGTTGCGCGGCCCGCCGTGTCGGACTGGATCTGACCAAAGGTCTGCAGAAACACATCTGTCATTGTGTTGGCGATGAGAGCCGATTTCTCGCCGTTCTGCGTGATCGCGCTGACAGTGATGACGAAGGTCTTGCCGCCGCGCTCGACCGACAGGCTTTCGGCCAGATTGCCGACGGCGAGCGCACGCCGGCGGACCTCGTCAGCGCCGCTCGGGCCATCCTGGTGCGGAAGAATCGAACGAATGAGAGACCTGATGCCAAACCCGCCGGCACCCTGGCCGTTGAACTCCGGATCGTTGCTCAGGTTGAGCTTGTCGACGACCTTGTTGAGGACAGTGCCCGAGGTCAGCACCCGGACCTGGTTTTCAACGATGGCGAGCGTGGCATCGGAAGCGACCACATTCTGGGTGAGGTCGCGGTCGGTGAGCTTGAGGTCGCGCGGATCGACGATCAGCTCGGCGGTGGCTTCATATTTCTTTGGCGTCGACAGCGCGATGGCGATGCCGAGCCCGGCACCGATCAGGGTGGTGGTGATGATCAGCAGCTTCGACCTGGCAATGCCGCGCACCACCTGCATCGGATCGATCAGCGGTTTCCATTGCTGGTCGTCCCTGCGATCGCCAGAGGATGTATCCGCTCCGCCCCTATGGCGGGATCCGGACGTGTCATGCGAGCGAGCGCTGCCGGAAGGCTCTTCAGCGGCCTGGCTTGAATACGGCATGGCCGGCGGCAGATCGCCGGCGTCGTCGTCATCCTGTGAGCGCCCAGCGCGATCCTGCGCGGGGGCTTCCGGCTCTGGCCGGAACCGCTCTGTTTCGGCGGCCGACGGATTTGGGTTTGCCCGCGCCTCACGCTGCGAGCGGGCAAGGCGATGGCGCGTGGCGGCGTCCTCGCGCCATGCCGAATCTGCCCGGTCCCCTATCGAGACCAGGGATGGGTCATCCTCACCGCGCATGGCCTGGCCGAGCGCCAGCAAAGAACGCTCGCGCCTCCAGTCTTCACGGTTTTCCCTGTCGACCATTGTCTTGGAGCTTCACTCTTTGGCCGCTGGGCAGCGGCGGTCGGCTATTCCTTAAGTCACGCTAAACAAGCATAGGAAACAAAAGGTTAATTTTGGCCGGCCGGCGGGTAAGCTTTTCATAACCTCAAGCGCTGGAATCTCGGCGCATCAAGGCTCCAGAACGGCACGTTAAGCTTTCCCGCCTATGGCTTCCCAGACATGACCGAAGCTCGCGGCATACCGCAAAGGCGGCCCCTCGCCCGGATCGGCACTTTCGTGGCCGAGCGACGGGGGTTGGTGCGCGACTATTTTTCCGCGATCAGCGGCGCCGGCGGGCGATTGGTGTTTTCGCTGGCCTATTTCATCGCGCTCGCCAACACGCTGTCCATCTCCGAATTCGGCATGTTCGCCACCGCTTCGGCGGCCGGCGTGATGCTGTCGCGGATCCTGGCCTTCGGTTTCATCTCGGCGCTCTACCGCACCGCCACCATCCGCCCCAATCTGATCGGCACCTTCACCGCCGGCTTCCTGCTGCTCGGCATCGTCTCGCTGCCGCTCTTGGCCGCGGCCTCGTTCGGCGTCTACCTGATCTTCTTTGCCGGCACCGTGCCGCTGACGGTGTTTTCGGCGATTGTCTTCGCCGAAGCGCTGCTGTGGCGGCCAGTCGAGGTGGCGCTGATCGTCAACAACGGGCTGGGCAAATTCGGCCGCGCCGCCATACTGGCGATCGTAGCAACGGCATTCCGGGCGCTTGGCGCGGTGCTGTTCATGGTCTCGGCGCAACACAGCATCTGGGCGTGGTCGTGGTTCTATATCGGCGCCAACGCCGCCTCATTGCTTTTGGCTTTCGGCTGGTTCTATCCGCGCCAAAGACTGCGGCTGCGCATCGAACTTTATCTCAGGCGGCTGGCCGATTCCCTCTACGTCGCCGGCGCCGAAATCCTGTTCTACCTGCAATCGGAATTCGACAAGCTGCTGGTGCTGGCGATCGGCGGTCCGCATCTGGCCGGTATCTATGCCATCATCATGCGGCTGGTCGACCTGACGGCGATCCCGATCCGCACCTTCTCGATGATGCTGGTGCAACGCATGATGCGCGCGCCGGACCTGTTGTCGCGGCTGACGGTCAAGAGCGGCATCGAGGGCGGCGTCTTCCTCGTTTCAACGCTGGCGCTGCTGGCGCTCGGCATCGTGCTGCATTTCTTCCCCAACGCGCTTGGCAGGAATGTCTCCGAAGCCGCACCGCTGGTGGCGCTGGCGATCTGCGTTCCGGGATTGCGCAATCTGGTCGAATACCAGGCCGAGCTTCTTTTCGCGCGCGGGCAGACGGCGGTGCGGGCGCTCAATCTCGGCCTGCTCGCCGCATTAAAGGCGCTGCTGTTGACCTATGTGCTGACCACCATCTCCGACACGTCGAGACTGGTGCTGTCGCTCAACATCGTCTTCCTGCTGCTTTATCTTGCCTCGATGCTGCTTACCTATTCGGCGCTGCGCAGGCCGGCCAAGGCGATCTAAATTCAGGTGAGGCCGCTGACCTGAATTCCTGCGCCGGCTAATCCAGCCCGATCAGGCGGCGGATGCGGCCGATATCGGTGCCGATGAAGGATTGCATGCCGATCGCCACCTGCTCCGGCGCCATGCCGGCAACGAAGCGGCGAAACTCGTCATCCGAAAGTGCTTCGCCGGTCCAGTGGACGCGGCAGAATTCCTCCGAACCGTGGAAATGGCCGGCGCCGTCCTGCACATCGTCGACATAGCGGCCATAGATCATGCATTCGGAGAATTTGCGCGCCTGGCCGACCACCTCGACCCAGTCGCGGCCATGCACCTTCTCGATCTGGCCGCACATGGCAAGCACAGTGTCGCGGCGCCAGGCGATCAGCGTCGATATGTAATCGTGGACCGACGTCGGCGACGGGTCGATGCCGAGCGCTGAACCCGCATTGTGCGACCAGATGCGATGCTCGTCGTGACCGTCATCCGCCAGCACGCCGTCGCGGCGGAACAGCCGCGCCTTGCCATCGCGCCAGAAGGCGGTGCAGTCGAACGGCTTGAGGAAAGCAACGTCGGAATCGCAGAAGACCAGAACGTCTTCCCTGGCATGCGCCGCGATGGCAATGCGGCGCAATTGCTGCACGTGCCAACCGCGCAACGGCTGCGTCTTCAGGCTGAGCCAGACACGCCGGCGAAACAGGCTGAGCGGATCGTCGAAAGCGCGCAGCCAGCGCGGCAGCAGGTCACGCTCGTCGACAACCGTGCGCCGGTCTGTCTCCAGCTGACGGAAAAGCGCGACGTCGCGATGTTCGACCAGGATGTAATGGTGCGCGGCACCGGACACATGCCGATCGAGGGTCTCGCACAACAGGCGGCAGCGCTCGAAGTCCGGCGCGTAGCTTGCCGTCACCACCGCTGCTGTCGGCGTCTTCGGCAACAGGCCGGAGACGGCAAAAGCGCCTGGAACGAACCGCCTGTTCAACGGAGCTCTCCGGCCGTTTCGGCTCCACGCGACCATCTTTGTTTGACGACCCGCCACAGGAACACGGGATTGCCGACCACGTAGCGGCGCCAGAGCCGGTCCGGCTCGACCGCCAGGCGGAACAGCCATTCCAGGCGCAGGCGGCGCATCCACAGCGGTGCGCGCGGCACCGAGCCGCTCAGGAAATCGAGCAGCGCGCCGACCGCGACCGGCATCGTGCAGTGGCGCTCATCGATGTGGCGCGCGATCCACAGTTCCTGGCGCGGCACGCCCATGGCGACCAGCAGCATATCGGGCCGCAGCGCCGCGATCCGGCCGATGATCTCCGGCTCCTGCGCGGTGGAGAAATAGCCGTCATGAATGACCACGAAATTGTGCTGCACGGCAAGGGCCGCCAGCTTGACCGACGCCGCCTCGGCGTTAACGCGCGTCGCGCCGAGCAACCCCACGGTCAGCGGCCGTGTAGAGGCCTGCAGGAAGGCCGGCACGAAATCGGTGCCGTTGAGATTGTCCGGAAACGGCGCGCCGTAGAGAAGCTGCGCGGCGAGATCGACGCCGATGCCGTCCGGCAGGATAAGGAAATCGTCGAGCGCCTCGGCGAAGACCGGGTCGGAACAGGCGATGTTGGCATTGTGGGCGTTGAGGAAACTGACCTTGGTGAAGCGCCGCTCGGCAATCAGTCGGTTCAACAGGGCGATCGCATCGTCCCAGCGAATAGCGAGCACCGAAATGCCGAGGATCGTCTTCAGGTTGTCGAGCCCGAAGGCAGCGCGAACGGTGTGCATATTCATGCAAACACCTCCTGCCTGACCGCCCCGAGTTTTTCCAAGCCAAGCCGGATGGCGGCATCGAGCGCCTTGACCTGCTGGCGATGAAAGGCGCTGCCATCGACGTCCCGGACGTTGGCCGCAGCCGCCTCCAGCGCCTTGGCGAAACCGGCCGGATCGTCGGTGACGACACAATTGGCGGGGCGATGGTCGATACCGCGCAGCGAGCGGCTGGTGGCGACCGACGGCAGGCCGAGTTCGAAAGTCTCGATGGTCTTCAGCTGCACGCCGCTGCCGGCGGTGCTGATCAGTGGGATGACGGCCGCGCCGCACACGAAAGCCCTGGCATCCGGGACACGGCCGACAAACTCGACGCCCGGATGCGTCGAGGTGACGCCGGAAGGCATGTGGCCTGCGATGCGGATGCGGAAATCCGGCCGCAGATGCGGCACCACCTTGCCCAGGAACCAGTCAAGGCCGATGCGGTTCGGCTGCCAGGTCCAGGTGCCGATCAAAGCGGCGTCGCAGTCGATCCGGCGCGGGCCGTTCCGGGTTGGCGCTTTGGCGCCGGTCACGAGCGGCAGCACCGCCGAGCGGTCGTGGGAGGCGACGCCGAGCGCCCCGCGGTCTTCCTCGGCCAGCGTGAAGACAAACCGCGCGCAGCGGCAGAGACGCTCTTCCACGATCTCAAGCAGCCTTGCCTCGCGGCGGAACAGCAGGCGCTGGAAGAGACCGCCGGCGGC
Organism: Mesorhizobium huakuii; assembly: GCF_014189455.1. Classification (NCBI taxonomy): domain Bacteria; kingdom Pseudomonadati; phylum Pseudomonadota; class Alphaproteobacteria; order Hyphomicrobiales; family Phyllobacteriaceae; genus Mesorhizobium; species Mesorhizobium huakuii. Next base: position 4,140,728 of record NZ_CP050296.1, on the reverse strand, counting down.
AGCGGCGTTTTCCCGCGCGGAGAGATGCTCGACATTGTGGGCGACGAAGATCGAAGGCCGGTCTTCGAACAGCTTTTCGAAGGCGCCGGCGAATTGTACGGAATTCAGCACATAGCCATCGAACGGACCGGCCTGTTCGAGAGCGACCTGCACATCGCGGTTGGACACCGTACGCAGCTTGACCGATGCAAAGGTGAAGCCCGAAAACATCGCCTTGCCGACCCAGGCGAGCTTTTGCAGCGCAGAGGCACTTTCGGTGCGGACGTCGATGGCACCCAGCACCACGGTGTTTTCGGGGTCGGCCGCGGCTTTCCCGGGCCAGGTGAAGCCGATCACCGTGACGCGCGCGCCGGCGCGCCGCAAGGCGGCGATAATCGCAGCATTGGCGATCTCGTAGCCCGAGGCGAGAGCGCCGTCGGGCACGATCGATGTGGCGAACAGCAGATGCATCTCACCTATCCTGTGGTGTAGCCGGTAGCAAAGCGCGGTGAACCCTTGATTAAGCGAGCACAATCAACGGCAGAAAGCCCCTGCCTGATGGGCTTCTCCGTGCAAGGTGATTAACGAAACCTTATCACCGTGGTGCTACCAGAACGCGACTCACCATGTGGCTGGACACGGATGATCCCTTTGCCATCGGATGGTTCGGTATCGATCGCTGGACGGTCTCCCCGGCTTGACGTGGAGGCAGTCGAAGTGGTCGTCACCTTGCCGACCTTCAAGCGGCCCGAACAGGTGCTGGAAACGCTGGCGTCACTGCGCGCGCAGCTGACCGGCAGGCGCTTTGCCGTCATCATCATGGAGAACGAAGCCGAGGCGCGGGAAGGCGCCAAGGCGGTGCTGCCGCTGTTCGAGCGCGGCGAGATGCCGGGCATGGTCATCATCGCGCATGAGCGCGGCAATTGCAGCGCCTACAATGCCGGCTGGCAGACGGCGATCCTGCACTTCCCGAACTTCAGGCATCTGCTGGTCATCGACGATGACGAGATCGCCGATCCGCACTGGCTGGAACGTATGTGCGCGGCTGCCGAAAGGCTCGGCGCCGATATTGTCGGCGGCCCGCAGGTGCCCGTCTTCGCCGATCCCGCCCATGCGAAATGGGCCGAACATCCTGTCTTCGCACCGCCCTACCGGGCGACGGGACGCGTGCCGGCGCTCTATTCGTCCGGCAATCTTCTGGTCGGGCGCAACGTGCTGGTCGCCATGGGGCCGCCCTTCCTCGATCTCAAATTCAATTTCATGGGCGGCGGCGACTCGGACTTTCTCAGCCGGTCGGCGCAAAGAGGCTTTGTGCTCGGCTGGTGTGCCGAAGGACAAGTGCGCGAAACCGTTCCGGCACGGCGTGTCGAGGCCGACTGGATCCGAGCCCGCAGCCTGCGCAACGGCGTGATCTCGACACTGGTCGAAAAGAAGAAACGTGCGGGCACGCCGCTGGCCGGCGCCAGAGTGTTCGCGAAGAGCCTGGCGCTGCTTGCCGCCGCGCCGTTTCGCGGCTTGATCCGGCTGGCGTGGACCGGATCTCCGGCGATCGCCATCTACCCCGTCCACGTGGCGCTGGGCCGCGTGCTGGCCGAATTCGGATATGCCAATGAGCAGTATCGCCAGCCCGAGAAGAACTGAGCGCGCCCCGCTCAGCGACGCGTTCACGCGCGACGGCGTGGCGACCGCGATCGCCGCACTTCTGTTCACCGTCATCATGGTGTCCTTCCGCCCGTTCCAGCCGGCCGGCGCCGAACTCACCGGCGACGGCGGCGACATCGTCAACCAGCTCGGCTTCGGTTCGCTCGGTGCCGTTTCGATCTTTTCGCTGATGGCCTTTGCCGATCCGCGCATCGTGCGCTCGCTGCTCAGCCCGTCATGGGTGCTGATGCTGGGCTTCTTCTTCCTGTCGGTGGTGCTGGCGACCGACCCGCCCTCGGCGATGCGCGCCGCATCCTTCACGATGATCGGCATCCTGACGATGGCAACGATCCTGGCGCTGCCGCGCGATGCCGAATCCTTTTCGAAAGTCATCATCTTCACCGCGGTCGTGGTCATGGGGCTTTCCTACCTCGGCCTCATCGTCTTTCCGCACGAGGCGATGCACACCGCCGATTCCCAGGAACCGGAACATGCCGGCCTGTGGCGCGGCGTGTTCACCCACAAGAACATCGCCGGCCCGATCATGGCCTGCTTCAGTTTCGCCGGCCTCTATCTCTACCGGCGCGGGCAGCGCTGGTGGGGCGCGGGGATCTTCTGCGCGGCGATGGTCTTCATGCTGCACACCGGTTCCAAGACGACTGCCGGCCTGGTGCCGTTCTCGATCCTGATCGTGGTACTGCCGAGCCTGATGGGCATGCGGCTCGGCACGCCGATCCTGTTTGCGCTGGCGATCATCGCCACGGCGGTCGGCACGCTGGGCATCGTCTTCCTGCCCCCGGTGAAACATCTGACGGCGATCTATTTCCCCGACATGACCTATACCGGCCGCACGACGCTGTGGGAGTTCGCCGGCTCGATGCTGGCGAAGAAGCCATGGACCGGCTACGGCTATGAAAGCTTCTGGGGCACGCCGCTGCTGCTCAACCAGGACCAGCCCTTCGACCGGCCCTGGGATATCAGGACCATCGTGCACGGCCATGACGGCTATCTCGACATCGCCGTGCTGATGGGCATCCCCGCCCTTTGCGTGGCGGTCTACACCTTCCTCATCGCGCCGCTGCGCGACTACATGCGCATTCCGCAGCGCAGGGAAAACATCTTTCTCGGCGACTTCTTCATGATGGTGGTGCTGTTCACCGCGCTCAACGCTTTCCTAGAAAGCTTCTTCTTCCATCGCGGCGACCCGGTCTGGCTGTTCTTCGTGCTCGGCGTGCTTGGCCTGAGGCAAGTGTCGCTGCGGCCGATCGCGGTGCGGAGCCCTCCCCGTCTGTCCTGACAGGGCTTCCCCAGAGAACCGCGAGCGTCTATGTCAGGGCCTTCCTTCGGAGGGCTTTCAATGACGATCAGGCTTGTTCTCGCCGGCTGCGGCAATATGGGTTACGCCATGCTCTCGGGCTGGCTGAAATCAGGCAAGCTTGCGCCATCGGCGGTTTTCGTGGTCGAGCCCAATGCCGATCTGCGCCAGCGCGCTGCAACGCTTGGCTGCGCCACAGCCGCGGATGCCAGTGAGATTCCCGCCGATGCGGTGCCCGACCTCGTCGTCATCGCGGTGAAACCGCAGGTGATCCGCGACGTCACTGCCGCCTACAAGCGCTTTGGCGACGGCCGCACCACCTTCGTCAGCATCGCTGCCGGCACGCCGGTCGCCACTTTCGAAGACATCCTCGGCAACCGCGCGCCGATCGCGCGCTGCATGCCCAACACGCCCGCTGCCATCGGCAAGGGCATGATGGTGGTGTTTTCCAACCCGCTCGTCTCGGATGATACCAAGCGCTTTGTCGCCGACCTGCTGTCGGCCAGCGGTGAAGTGGCCACCATCGACGACGAAGGCCTGATGGATGCAGTCACCGCCGTGTCGGGATCGGGGCCGGCCTATATTTTCCATTTCATCGAAGCGCTGACCGTCGCCGCCGAAAAAGCGGGCCTGCCAGCGGCAACCGCCAAACTGCTCGCCATGCAGACCGTTTACGGCGCTGCCTCGCTCGCCGCCGAAAGCCGGGAGGACCCGGGCGTGCTGCGTCAGCAGGTGACCAGCCCGAACGGCACGACGGCAGCAGCCCTTGGCGTGCTGATGGGCGAGGACCGGCTGACCAATCTGCTGACGCAGGCAGTCGAGGCGGCGCGATTGCGGTCGATCGAGTTGGGGAAATAAACCAGAGACGGTTCGAGAGGAGTCAGGGCTGTCCCCACATTTCGCTGATCTCGTCCTTGTCCACGGTTCGGCCACCCGCCCCTGCCTTGGCCCTAAGATCGTCAGCTATGATAGCGAGCCTTTTGGCGAGCGGGAGTTGCTCCCGCCGCAGTTCGGATTGAAGCGCGTCGATGACCGCCTTGGCCATCGAAGTATTGCGCATGTCTGCAAGCCGTCTCGCCAACTCGCGTGCGCGCGGATTTCTGATGTGGAGCTTCATCCGGGTCCTCGACGCAATGATTTTGACAGAATCGAAGCTTGAGCGGTAGCTCCCAGGCTTAGCCCCCGTACAGCATCTCATCCTGCAGTCGGCGCAAGGCGAACAGCCTTGTCGTCTGGTCAGGCATGGCATTGTCGGCGGTGAGCAATTCGCCTTTCCTGACCGGTTTCAGCACCTTGCCGCCCTCGAGCAGGCCGACCGGCACGGCGCGCTGGGCACGGGCTTCGCCGACGGTCATGGTCCAGGAGCGATAGCAGGTCTCGCCGATCGCATCGAAGGTCTCACCGGCTGCCAGATCGCGCTTGGCGACCGCGCAGACCTCGGCGACCGGCCGTGGCAGCGGCACCATGTCGGGCTTGCCGGACAGCACGATGCGGGCGGCGGTCAGCGGTACTTCCAGCGAGGTCAAATGATAGGGCCGGAACAGGCTGTAATAGGGGCCGTGGCCGATATGCAGATCGTCCATGCGCTCGATGATGCGCGGATGCGTCGCCTCGACGATGACGAAGACACCGGGCGCCACGCCTTTGCCGATGGTGTAGTCGACAACGCCCTTTTTCAGCAGCAGCCCGCCATCCTCGCGTGGGATCAGCACCTTGACGAGGTCGTCGCGGTCGGCTTTCGGGCCATGCATGCCGGGCACGTCGGGCACCAGGCCGGTGGCGTTGGCGATGGCGCACATCTCAACCATGGTTTTCGAGCCGTCGACAAACTCGACCAGCATGCGCGGGTTCATGTTGCGGCGGATCGCTTCCTCGCGATAGTCGTCCGGCATGGCGTCGTGGTTGAGCGGATTGTTCTTGCCCTTCCCGGCCGAGACGATGGTCAGGCCGAGCGCGGACGCGAACTCGATCAGTTCCATGCAGCTCGACGGCTCGTCGCCGGCGCCGACCGAATAGACGACGCCGAGCCGATCGGCCTGCTGCTTGAGATAACAGCCGATGGTGACGTCGGCCTCGACATTCATCATCACCAGATGCTTGCCATGCTCCATCGCCGACAGGCAGAAATCGGCGGCGACGCCCGGTTTTCCGGTGGCGTCGATGACGACGTCGATCAGCGGATTGGTGACCAGCATCTCATTGGAGGTGATGGCGATCTTTCCCGCCTCGATGACCGCGGTGACTTTCGATGCCGTGTCGGCTTCGACCGCCATCGCCTCGTCGCCATAGGCGATGCGGATAGCGTCACGCGCGGTGTGCGGACGTCGGGTGGAAACGGCGCAAACCGAAATGCCCGGCATCAGCATGCCTTGCGTGACCAGGTCGGTGCCCATTTCGCCCGAACCGATGACGCCGATGCGCACCGGGCGACCTTCGGCGGCACGGCTGGCGAGATCACGGGCAAGGCCGGTCAAGGCGACATTGGTCATGCAGGGATGTCCATGGTTCCTGATTTGGAGGCGGCATAGCAGGGAACCACCCGCTTTTGCCAACAAAACCGCTCGAACGTGGCTTCAGACCACTCTGACGTAGCTCGTCATGCCCGATTTCTGGTGCTCGATAATGTGGCAATGCAGCAGCCAGTCGCCTGGATTGTCGGCGACGAAGCCGAGGCTCACCTTCTCATTCGGCTGGATGAGATAGGTGTCGGAAATCAACGGCTCAACCTGCCGCGTCGAGGACGACAGCACCTTGAAGCTCATGCCGTGCAGATGCATCGGGTGTGATTGCGGCGTCAGGTTCTCCATGTCGATAACATAGCTCTTGCCGAGCTTCAGTTCGGCCAGCGGCGCGGTCGGATCGGATGTATCGCCAGGCCACGGCACCTTGTTGATGGCCCAGAAACTGTAGCCAAGCGAACCGCAGATGCCATCGCTCGGGACGTTTTCCGCCGTGGCGCTGAGCGCCAGCGGAATATGCTGGGCGCCGGCGAGATCGACCTCCGCCACCGGATTGACCTCCAGCGATGCAATATCGCGGATGTCCCGCTTGAGCGAGCTGCCCGTCGCGCGCAGGGTCGCCAGGATTTTGGGCTTGGTCCCCCTGACGTCCCGCAGGCTCACCACCGCGCCTTCCTGGTCGGGCATGCGGATGGCGAGTTCCATGCGCTGTCCCGGCCCGAGCAGCAAGGCATCGGGCGAAAAACGCTCAGGCACCGGATTGCCATCCAGCGCCATGACCATCGCCTCGGCGCCGTCGACGCGAAAGGCATAGATGCGGGTAACGTCGGTGATGGCGACGCGCAGCCGCACCAGCCCTCCGGCCGGGGCGTCATATTGCGGCTGGTCAAGCCAGTTGGCGGTGCGCACCGTGCCGTAGGTGCCGGTTCTCGCGGCGTCGCGCGGCCGGAACTGGTCGATGAACTGGCCGTCGTCGCCAAGACGACAGTCGCGCAGATTGACGACAAATTCGGCGTCGAACTTCGGATCATTCGGATTCTCGACCACGATCACGCCGGTCAGGCCGTGGCCCATCTGCTCCAGCGTGTTGCAATGCGGGTGATACCAGAAGGTGCCGGCGTCGGGCGGCGTGAAGGTGTAGTCGAAATGATCGCCGGCGTAGACATAGGATTGCACCAGGAACGGCACGCCATCCATCTTGTTCGGCACGCGAATGCCATGCCAGTGGATGGTTGTCGGATCGTCGATGGCGTTGATGAGGCGGGCAGCGAAGGGCTCGCCCTTCTTCATCCTCAGCACCGGCGGCATCCCGGCGTTGCCATAGGTCAGCACATTGTTGGTCGGGCCGACATCCATCAGCTTCGCCTGGATTTTCGCCGTCTGCAGCACCACCGGTTCCGGACTGGCGGCGGCCCAACTGCCAAGCCTGCCGATGGCCGAGAGCCCGACCCCGCCGGCGCCAGCGATGGCGGCCGTTTTCAAGAGCCCGCGGCGTGTCCATCCGGTCATTCAGCGCTCCAACTGCAAAGCCTGGGATTTATCGTCGCCTTGGATCACAGGCGAGCCGCCAGTGCAAATGCCGATATTGACACATCGCGTCTCGCCATGGCGGCAGGATGAGACGACAGAGCCTCCCGCCGCCATTCCGCCGCCTCGGCATACTGCGCGGGCACATAGTTGAGGATTGGCCCGAGCCAGCGCTCCACTTCCGTGACCGGCATGTCCTTGCGGCGCGCATAATCCTCGACCTGGTCGCGCTCGACCTTGGCGACACCGAAATAGTAGCTTTCGGGATGCGCCAAATAGATGCCGGACACGGACGAGCCCGGCCACATCGCGTAGCTTTCGGTCAGGCTGACGCCGGCATTGCGCTCGCCGTCGAGCAGCCTGAACAGCGTTGCCTTCTCGGTATGGTCTGGCTGCGCCGGATAGCCGGGTGCCGGGCGGATGCCGCGATAGGGTTCGCCGATCAGTTCGTCCGGCGCCAACTTCTCGTCGGCAGCATAGCCCCAGAATTCCTTGCGCACCTTCTCGTGCATGCGTTCGGCGAAGGCTTCCGCGAAGCGGTCGGCCAGCGCCTTGACCATGATCGAGGAGTAATCATCGTTGGCCCGCTCAAAACGCTCTGATATCGCCACCTCCTCGATGCCGGCGGTGACGATGAAGCCGCCGATATAGTCAGGCTTGCCACTCTCGGTCGGCGCCACGAAATCCGAGAGCGCGACGTTGGCCTTGCCGTCGCGCTTGGTCAGTTGCTGGCGCAGCGTGAAGAAAGTCGCCAATTCCTGCGAGCGCCCCTCGTCCGTGAACAGCCTGATGTCGTCACCGACGGCATTGGCCGGCCAGAAGCCGACGACGCCGCGCGGCGCGAACCATTTCTCGGCGATGATCTTCTTCAGCATCGCCTGCGCATCCTCGAACAGCTGGCGCGCTGCCGGCCCCTGCACCTCGTCTTCGAGGATCTTGGGATAGCGGCCCTTCAGCTCCCAGGTCTGGAAGAACGGCGTCCAGTCGATGTAGCGCGAGAGCTCAGTCAGGTCCCAGTTCTCGAACACCTTTACGCCCGTGAAAGACGGCTTCGGCGGCTCGTAGGCTAACCAGTCGACCTTGTGCGCATTGGCCCTTGCCTTGGCCAGCGGCAGCCGCTGCTTGTCGGCCTCGGAGCGGGCATGCGCGTCGGCAACCTTCTTGTACTCGGTCCGCACCGTCTCGACGTAATCCGCCTTGCTGTCGTTGGACAGCAGCGCCGAGACCACGCCGACCGCCCGGCTGGCATCAGCGACATAGACGGTCTGCCCCCTGGCGTAGCGCGGGTGGATCTTCACCGCCGTGTGCACACGGCTGGTCGTCGCGCCGCCGATCAGCAGCGGAATGTCGAAGCCTTCGCGCTCCATCTCGGCGGCCATGTGCACCATCTCGTCCAGCGACGGCGTGATCAGGCCGGAGAGGCCAATGATGTCGACATGTTGCTCGCGCGCCGTCTGCAGGATTTTTGCCGGCGGCACCATGACACCGAGATCGATGATCTCGTAATTGTTGCAGGCGAGAACCACGCCGACGATGTTCTTGCCGATGTCGTGGACATCGCCCTTCACCGTCGCCATCAGGATTTTTCCGGCCGTCTGGCGCTCGCCATTGTCGATGCCGTTGGCGGCGTTGGCCAGCTTCTCGGCCTCCATATGCGGCAGCAAACCCGCCACCGCTTGCTTCATCACCCGCGCCGACTTCACCACTTGCGGCAAGAACATTTTTCCGGCGCCGAACAGGTCGCCAACGACATTCATGCCGGCCATCAGCGGGCCTTCGATGACATGCAGCGGGCGCTCGGCCATCAGCCGCGCTTCCTCGGTGTCGGCGTCGATGAATTCGGTGATGCCATTGACCAGCGCATGCGATATCCGCTGTTCGACCGTCCATTCGCGCCAGGCGAGATCGCGCTCCTTTGCTTCCTTGCCGGCCGCGCCCTTGAAGCGTTCGGCGATCTCCAGCATGCGCTCGGTGGCGGTGCCGCCGGCGCTCGGCACGCGGTTGAGCACGACATCCTCGCAGGCCTCGCGTAGCTCCGGCTCAATTGTGTCATAGACGGCCAACTGACCGGCATTGACGATGCCCATATCCATACCGCGCTGGATGGCGTGGTAGAGGAACACCGCGTGCATGGCCTCGCGCACTGGCTCGTTGCCGCGAAACGAGAAGGACAGGTTCGAGACGCCGCCGGAAATATGCACATGCGGCAGCGTCGAAGTGATTTCGCCGGTGGCCTCGATGAAGTCGACGCCGTAATTGTCGTGCTCCTCGATGCCGGTGGCGACCGCGAAGACATTGGGGTCGAAGACGATGTCCTCGGGCGGAAAGCCGGCCTCTTCGGTCAGCAGCTTGTAGGCGCGGGTGCAGATCTCGACCTTGCGCGCTTTGGTGTCGGCCTGGCCGGCCTCGTCGAAGGCCATCACGACCACGGCAGCGCCATAGGCTCGTACCAGCCTGGCATGATGCAGGAACGCTTCCTCGCCTTCCTTCATCGAAATGGAATTGACCAGCGGCTTGCCCTGCACGCATTTAAGCCCGGCCTCGATGATCTCCCATTTCGAACTGTCGACCATAACAGGAACACGGGCAATGTCCGGCTCGGCGGCGATCAAATTGAGATAATCGACCATCGCCTTCTTCGAATCGATCAGCCCCTCATCCATGTTGATGTCGATGATCTGCGCGCCGTTGGCGACCTGGTCGCGCGCCACATCGAGCGCGGGAACATAATCGCCCGCCGTGATCAGCTTCCTGAACTTGGCAGAGCCGGTGACGTTGGTGCGCTCGCCGACATTGACGAAGGGGATCTCGTCCGCAAGCGTGAACGGCTCCAGCCCGGACAGGCGCATCTTGCGCTCGATCTCTGGTATGGGTCGTGGCGGATATTTCTTCACCGCCTCGGCGATGGCGCGGATATGGTCCGGCGTCGAGCCGCAGCAACCGCCGACGACATTGACCAGCCCTTCCCTGGCAAAGTCCTCGATCTGCGCAGCCATGAAGGCCGGGCTCTCGTCATACCTGCCGAATTCATTGGGCAGGCCGGCATTCGGATAGGCGCAGACGAAGGTGTCCGCGGTATCAGATATTTCGGCCAGGTGCGCGCGCATGGCGTTGGCGCCGAGCGCGCAGTTGAGGCCGATGGTGAAGGGATTGGCATGGCGCACCGAATGCCAGAACGCCGTCGGCGTCTGGCCCGACAGCGTGCGGCCGGAAAGGTCGGTGATGGTGCCCGAAATCATCACCGGCAGATGCACGCCCTTCTCGATGAAGATCTCGTTGCAAGCGAAGATCGCCGCCTTGGCGTTCAGCGTGTCGAAGATGGTCTCGATCAGGATGATGTCGGCGCCGCCGTCGATCAGCCCGCGCAGCTGCTCGCCATAGGCAAGCCGCAATTCGTCGAAGGTCACCGCGCGATAGCCGGGATTGTTGACGTCGGGCGACATCGAGGCAGTCCGGTTGGTTGGCCCCAGCGCGCCGGCGACGAAGCGGCGCTTGCCGTCTTCCTGCTCAGCCCGCCTCGCCGCCCGGCGCACCAGTCGCGCGCCGTCGCGGTTCAGCGCATAGACGACATCCTCCATGCCATAATCGGCCTGGGCGATCGAGGTCGACGAGAAGGTGTTGGTCTCGAGAATATCCGCGCCTGATATCGCGTACTGGTAGTGGATCTCCTCGATCGCTTGCGGCTGCGTCAGGATCAGCAGGTCGTTGTTGCCCTGCTGATGGCAGGCGCAGCCGGCAAAGGCCTCGCCGCGGAACTGGTTCTCGTCGAAGCCAAGCCCCTGGATCTGCGTGCCCATGGCGCCGTCAAGAATGAGAATGCGCTCGCGTGCCGCCGCGGTCAGCGCCGCGAGCACTTCCGAGCCGTCGGGCTTGGCCGCGACAGGGCCGAACAGGTCATCCAGCGATGCAGAATTCTGCGACATTTTCTATCCCTTGGGCGACAGGCCTATTCATGTCACATAAGGATATCTTTATGTCAATATACGCTTCTCGCTGAACGGTGTCACGCGCCAATGGAGGTGCCGGAGCAACAAACGCCAAGAACGACCGTTGCCGGAGCGTCCTTTGCATGTCCAACTGGACACGTGGCACTCCAGTATCAGTGCAAATCAGCCAGCAAGGCCTGAGCCTCGGCAAGGTTCTTTTCCGAACCCGCGGTGAGATCGTCCATCTTGCGATCCCTGAAGATGACGAGCGCCTCCTGGCAAGCAGTGATCGCCTCCTCAGCCAGCGCCTTGTCCTTGCGGGCAGCACCCAGATCGGTCAGCACGTCGCAAAGACTGTCCTCGGTGAAGGCGACGGCCGGCACCGAATTGATCTTCTTCTGCACGGCGATCGCCTCGCGCAGGATCGGCACCGCTTCCTCGAAACGGGCAACGTTGTTTTCCGAGCGGCCAGCCAGCGTCAGGGCATAGCCGACTTCGTTCTGCAGGCTCGCCCAGCGGTCTGGGTCGCGGTCGCGGCCAACCTCGTCGGCCAGCGCCCGGTTGACGGCGATCGCCTCGTCGAACACATCAGGCGAAGGTTCCCTCGCCGCGATCATGCTCAGCACATTGGCGAGGTTGCCCTGTGTGGTCGCCCAGCGTTCGGGGTCGCGAGCCCGGGTGCGCACGGCCTGTATGCTGCGGTAGATGCCAGCCGAGCGTTTCAGCAAGGCGACGTCGTTGCGCCAATAGCCCAGCGACGACAGCGCGCTCGCCAGATTGGACTGGTTGCGCGTCCAGCCATCGGCATCCTTGTCGCGGGTCGTCACCGTCAGGGCCGCCTCATAGGCCTGCACCGACTTCGCCATGATGTCCGGATCGGAAGCCGCACTCGCCTGCATCATGCGCGCATTGCCGAGATCGCTTTCGACGGAGGCCCACAACGTGCGGTCCGGCAGCGTGGCGTAAACAGCAAGGGCTGCTTCATGCGCCGTCGCCGCCTTCTGGTAGAGCGACGGATCGTTGCTCGCGCCGGCGAGGTAATAATAGGCGCTGCCGAGATCGTTCTGCAGCTGGGCGTGATCCTGCGGCACGCTGGCAATGTCATAGAAGGGCAAAGCCGCTTCAAGCGCCGTCACCGACTGCTTGAAATCGTCGCCGTCCTGCACGCGGTCTCCCAGCACCAGAAGCACATGGCCAAGCCCCCCATTGCGTCGCTGCCCAGGCATCGGGATCGCTGTCGCGGGTCTGCACTTCAAGCGCCGCACGATAGGCCGTCGCGGAGCGTTCGAGCGCTTCGGTCGGGCCGTCGCTGGATTTGCCAAGCATCGAAAGCGCAGCGCCCAGCCGATACTGCGTCTTTGCCCAATCCTTCGGGGCATTGTCCTTGGTCCGTACGGTGAGCGCGGCATCGTAGGCGGCGACCGCCTGTTCGAGCACCACTCTGTCGCCGGCGCGATCGCCCCAGGTCGACAGCGTGCCGCCGAGACTGTGCTCGATGGAAGCGAACTCCGTGGGCGCGGCCGTAGCCGTGTAAACTTCCGATGCGCTGCGATACGCGGTTGCCGACTTCTGCAGATAGTCGATTCCGGTGTCGCGATCGCCGAGCGAGGCATAGGCCGAGCCGAGATTCTGCTGCAGCGAGGCCCAGTCGAGCGGCAGCTTTTCGCGCGGATATTCCGAGAGTGCTGCCTCATAGGCGGACACCGACTTGAGCAGTGTCGCGGTGTCGTCCTGTTTCACGCCGAGGCGCTGCAAGGCGTTGCCGAGCGTCAGCTGGCCGTTGGCCCAGCTTGCCGGCGCATGCTCGCGCGTCCACACGGTGAGCGCTGCTTCGGCCGCTTCGCGCGCATGCTGCAGCGTCGGGATGTCGCCATTGATCTCGCCGATCGTTTCCAGCGCCGAACTCATATTGTTCTGAATGGTCGCCCATTGCGCCGGAGCGCGCTCCCTGGTCATTTCCTCCGTCGCCGACTGGTAGGCGGCGACAGATTGCTCCAGCGTCGCGACATCCTTCTCGCGCGCGCCGAGGCGAAACAGCGCAGCACCGAGATTGACCTCGCTCAACGCCCAGTCGAGCGGCACGCGCTCGCGGCTATATTCGGTCAGGGCAGCGCGATGCGCCTCGATGGCAGCGCGAAAGCTGTCGCTGGCCGTCTCACGCTCGCCGAGTTCAGACAGCACGATGCCGAGATTGTTCTGCGTTGCCGCCCATTCCAGCGGCACTTTTTTCGAGCCCTGCACCTCGAGCGCGGCGCGGAAGGTGGCAACCGCCTTGTCGAGCAGCGCCGTGCCGGTCTCGCGCTGGCCAAGCCGCCAGTAGACGGTGCCGAGATTACCTGACGTCGACGCCCAGTCATCCGGATAGGCCGCGCGCGTATAGACCGTCAGGGCCTGTTCGAAGGCGGCCGCCGCCTTGTCGAGGTTGTCGCGGCCGGCCTCGCGCTCGCCCAGCGTCGAGAGCGTCGTGGCGAGGTTGTTCTGGGTGGCCGCCCATTGCCGTGGATTTTTCTCGGGCGACACATAGGTCAGGCTCTTTTCATAGGCCGCGACCGCTTGCGCCAGAAATGCATTGTCGCCGGAGAAGGCGCCTTGCTGGGAGAGCGCGTTGGCCTCAGCCGCCTTGTAGAACCAGGCGTCCTCATCGTCCCATTTCTCGGCCTGCTCGTAAGCCTTGCCGTAATCCTGGGCCGCCTCCTGAAACTTGAAAGAGATTTCGTAGGTTTTTGCGCTGTTGCCAAACACCTCGGCGAATTCCAGCCGGCGCGCCTTGAGATCGGCTTCGGCCTTGTCGACAGTATTTGACAATTCACCGACGCGCGCCTTGGCCTGTTCGTGGAATTTCCGGGCGGCATCGAGCGCGCCCTCGCGCACCGCCTGGTCGGCCAGTTTGGACAGGCGGACGATCTCCGGGTCCTGGCTCTTCAGCGCCGCCTGCTCGGCCAGAACCTGCTTCAGCCGCTCGGTCTGGCCGCGCAGCAATTTATCGAGTTCGGCCGGGTCCTTCGGCGTGTCGGCGCCGAGTGTCTTCAACATGGCGTAGAGCGCATCCATCGGCACGCCACCGTCGCGCGAGATGGTTTCGATCTGGCGGCGTTCAGGGTCGGGCAGCGCTGAAATGGTGAGCAGCAGCCGGCGGCGCTCGGTGAGGATGTCGCCTTCATCGCCTTTCGGGGCTTCGGCCGGCGTGCCGAAATAGAGCAGCCGGCGCAGGCTCTCATTGACCCATGGCCGCTGCTGGCCGTTGGTCTTGAGATAGACCTCTTCGCCGATCATGCGCAGCACGGTGCCGAATTCCTCGCCGCCCATCATGTCGATGTGGCGCAGGATCGCCGCCGCGTAGGGGCTGTTGCCATCGGCCGGACCATCGAGCGCCACCTTGCCGGGCTCGGCGGCAAAGCCGATGACCTGGCCAAGGCTGTCGTCGGCCGAGTCGTTGGCCGGCGCGCTGCTCTTCAGCGCCACGACGCTGCGCGTCTCACCAAGACCGCCGGTGCCGATCGGCTTGCCCTCGTCCTCCGGCGCCAGTTTCAGCAGCGTGCCCGGCGGGAATGGATCGTTGCGGCAGGCATCGAGCAGCACGATCGTAACCGGCACCTTGGCCTTGAGTTCGGTCACGATCGATGACAGCGGCACCAGCTTCTCACCGGCATCTTCGAGCGCCGAGATATCGGCATCGACAGGGACCAGGAAATTCTCGCCTCCGGCCTCGATGCCGTGACCGGAATAATAGATGACGGCGACGTCAGCGCCCTCGGCGTCGTCGACGAAGCCTTCGAGATCGCGCCGCAATTTGCGGGCGTCGCGGTTGGTGGCCACGGTTGTTTCGAAGCCGAGCTTGTCGAACATTTCCTCGATGGCGCGGGCGTCGTTTTCGGGATTGGGCAGTTTGCCGACATGCTTGTAGTCGGACTGGCCGATGATGAGCGCGATACCTTTCAGCGCTTTGGGCTCCTCGGCTTGAGCCGGGACCAGCATACAGAGGCACAGCATGATCGCCGCGGCAAACGCCGCGCACATGCGCACCCTTTCGACTGCCCTTCGCCCAAACTGCATCGCCCACCCCGGAACCCGCAAGGTGCGATCTTACCTTGCGAGATGGCATCATGATGGCCGGCGCATGGCAAGTCCTGGGGTGAACGGTGTTCTTGTCGTGAGGCACGATGCCGGCTGGTTTTCATGCCGTGAGCAGGTAGTCTTCAGCAAAGCGGCCGTTCCCATGCGCGCACTGTGGACGGATTCGGCCCGAAAAGCTTTCAGGGGAGGTTGCGATGACGGACTTCACGCCAAAATTCGATCTGGCCGGCAAGGTGGTGCTGGTCACCGGCGCTTCGCGCGGCATTGGCCGCGCCTGTGCACTGGCTTGCGCCGGCTCCGGCGCCGACATGATCGTCGGCGTACGAAACAAGGCCGACGGCGCGGAGCTTGTCGCCGAGATCGAACGTATCGGCCGGCGGGCGCTTGCCGTGCGGATGGATGCGACCGATCTTGCCACGGTGCGCAAAGGTGTCGCCGACGCGCATGCCGCCTTCGGCCGCATCGACGTCCTGGTCAACAATGTCGGGCTCGGGCCGGAAAACCTGGCGGAGAACGTCACCGAGGAGGATTTCGACCTGACGGTGAACGTCAACCTCAAGGGCACGTTCTTCACCACCCAGGCGGTCGGAAAGCTGATGATCGCGCAAAAAGGCGGGCGCATCATCAACATCAGTTCTCAGGCCGGCACGGTGACGCTGAAGGGCGAGGCGATCTATTGCATGACCAAGGCGGCGATCAACCATCTGACGCGCTGCCTGGCCGCCGAGTGGGCGCAGCACGGGATCGCGGTCAACAGCGTGGCGCCGACCTTCATCTGGACCGATGGCACACGCCCCTCGCTCGCCGAACCGGATTTCCACGCGCATGTGCTCGGCCACATTCCGCTCGGACGCATTGGCGACCCGATCGATGTGGCGGGAACCGTGGTGTTCCTCGCCTCGCCGGCTGCGTCGCTGATCACCGGGGCGAATATTTTGGTCGACGGAGGCTGGTCGGTGGCTTAGGCCCGCTGCCGCCGATTTTTGGAAAGATATTTTCAGGAGGGGATTCTTGCCTAGCGATTTGGAGCGCCGTGCCCTTGCATTTGCCACCCAGGCGCATGAGTCGATCGACCAGCGGCGAAAATACACCAACGAACCCTATATTGTGCATCCCACCGCGGTCGCCGAGATCGTGCGTGGCGTGCCGCATACTGACGAAATGATCGCCGCGGCCTATCTGCACGATGTGGTGGAAGACACGCCGGTCACGATTGCCGAGATCGAAGTCGAATTCGGTCGCACGGTCGCCGAACTCGTCGGGTGGCTGACCGATGTGTCGGTGCCTTCCGACGGCAACCGTGCGGCACGCAAGGCCAGGGATTTGGCGCATACGGCAGCCGCGCCTGCGCAAGCCAAGACGATCAAGCTTGCCGATCTCATCGACAACACGCGCACCATTGAACGGTACGATCCCGGCTTCTGGCGCGTCTACCGCGTTGAAAAGATCCGACTGCTCGAGGTTCTGAAACAGGGCAATGCGACGCTGTGGCGGCGTGCCGCCGAACAATGTTCGATGCCGTCGGATAGTCCGGCAAAATCCTGACGGCTGCTCGCGCCTAGAGCGTTTCACCGTTTCACAGAAACGGCGAAACGCTCCAACTTTTTGTTTTGACGCAATTCCGAACGGAAAACCGCTTCACACTTTTCCTGCAATTGCTCTAGCTTTTGTCGACGCTTGCCAGGAAGCGAGCGAAGATCGGATCAAAACGGTCGGGCGAATCCCAGAACGGTGCATGGCCCGATCTGTCGAGCAGATGCGCCTTGCCTTCCCAAAGGTTGGAAAACTTCACCGCCGCGACGAAATCGGTGTTGACGAAGGGTTCGTCGATGCCGTTCAGCACGGCGATCGGCGGCGTCTTGCCGGCGACGATTTCGCGCTGGTTGCGGCCGGTGCCGGCCGCGAATTTTTCGAACATCAGGCGTCGCGCCCGTCCGTCGGTGCGCGCGACCGTGTCGATGAGGAACGGCTCGAACGGCTCGCCGCAGGTGCTGCGCGCATAGGCCTCGACATCGGCGGCGCTAAAGGTCTCCTGCCCGGCAAGGTGCATATGCGGGCTCGGCTTGAAGCCGTTGCCGACTTCCTCAGGCGCCACCGGCGGGGTGCCTGTAATCATCAGGCCGAGCAGGCCTGGAAAGCGGTCGATCATCTCCAATCCGATATGGCCGCCAAGCGACCAGCCAAAAACGATGGCCTTGCTGACACCAAGCAGGCCTAACACTTCAGTCATCGCATCGGCATAGCCCTCCATGCTGTAGGAGCGGTCCGGATCGATCGCATCGCCTGATGCCCCATGCCCCGGCAGATCGGCAGCAATGATGCGGTAGCGCTCGCCCAGCGGGCTCTCGAGCTGGTTGCGGAAAACGGCACTTGAAGACGAATTGCCGTGGACCAGCAGCACGGCGGTGCCTTTGCCGCCGGTCTCGCGAACGGCGATCTTGCCGTGGCTGGTTTCAAGGGTCTTCTGCGCGATCGTCATGGTCCGCTCCGTCTGGAATTGTCTTGTTTCAGTGCAGGTGCGCAGCAAAGCGCCACGGCTTTTACACCTTTGCGGGAATCGTCTTCCCGATCAGGTCGCGTTGAAAAATCCTTTTCAAATAAGAACAATTATGCGTAGATTGTCAATTATCCAACTCCCGATGAACGGGAGGAAAACAGGGAACAGCACGATGAGATCCAAATCCACCGCCACCAGAATCCGCCATATGCTGATGAGCACCGCGCTGATCGGCGCGTTTGCCGTATCCGCCGTTCCCGCCTTCGCCGATGTCGTCAAGATCGGCCTGCTGGCACCGATTACCGGACCTGCGGCGGCCGACGGCCAGGAATTCCAGCGCGGCGTGCAGATGGCGATCGACGAGGCAAACGCCGCCGGCGGCGTTGCCGGCAACACGTTCGAACTGGTGGTCGGCGACGTCAAGGATCAGTCGGCCGGCAACGTCACCAGCGCGGTCGAGCGCCTGCTTGGAGATCCCGGCGTGCAGTTCATGCTCACCGGCTATGCCAGCCTGACGAATTTCGAGATCGACAACATGGCCGAGGCGGAAATGCCTTACATGCTGGCGGCCACCTCGCAGCAGACCAGGGACATCATCGCGCCGTACCCGGACAAATACATGTGCTGCTGGTCGCTGACGCCGTCCTTCGACGCCTACAACACCGACGTCACCCTGTTCGTCGAGAAGCTCGCGGCCGACGGCAAGATCACCTTGCCGACCAAGAAGGTCGCCATCATCTCCTCCGACAACGCCTATTCCAAGACCATCTCGGAAGGCATGAAGAAGACCTTCAAGGAGAAGGGCTGGACCATCAGCGTCGACGAGATCGTTCCCTTCGGCGAAGTGACCGACTGGCGTTCGATCCTGGCCAAGGTGCGCGAGAATGTTCCTGACGTCGTCATCAACACCGACTATCTGCCGGGCAATTCGGCATCCTTCCTGAACCAGTTCCTCGAGCAGCCGACCAAGAGCCTGGTCTTTCTGCAATACGCGCCGAGCGTGCCGGAATTCGTCGAACTGACCGGCAAGAAATCGAACGGCGTCATCTACAATCTGCTCGGTGGCGCGCTGACCACGCCGAAGAACCCGCGCGCCGACGAGGTGGCGGCCAAGTTCAAGGCGAAATACGGCGTCGAGAGCGGCACCTACGGCGTCGGCCTCTACGAAATGACCAATGTCTATTTCGACGCGGTCAAGAAGGTCGGCGGCGCATCCGACCACGCAGCGATCATGAAGGCGCTGTCGGAGACCGACAAGCAGGTCGCCGAAGGCCGGCTGAAGTTCGACCCGGCCACGCATCTTGCCACGCAAGGCGACGACTATATCCCGATCACCTTCTTCCAGATCTGGGATGGCCAGCGCACGCTGATCTCGCCGGAGAAATATGCCACCGGCGCCTTCAAGCCACAGCCCTGGATGCAGTGAGGAATGGCCCTGCTTGAACTGGACGACGTCTCGAAGGCCTTCGGTTCGCTGAAGGCCGTCGACGGCGTGTCATTCAAGGTCGAGGCCGGCGAGATTTTTGGCATCGCCGGCCCGAACGGCAGCGGCAAGAGCACGCTGTTCAACATCATCACCGGCATCCCGTTCGGGCCCGACCGGGGCCGCATCCGCTTCGACGGGACCGCCATCAACGGCAAGTCAGGGCATGCCATCGCACGCCTCGGCCTTGCCCGCACCTTTCAGCGCGAGACCAGCTTCGATGGACTGACCGTGTTCGAAAACGCGCTGATCGGCGCCAGCTACGGCAAGCAGGAGAAAGCGGCAGCCGCCGCCCGCGATGTAGCGGCAGAAGCACTGGAGTTCGTCGGCCTGGGGTCCGCATCCTTCGGCCGGCTGGCCGGTGAACTGTCCGTCTTCGAGCGCAAATGCCTGATGCTTGCCACCGCGATCGCCATGCAGCCGCGCATGCTGTTGCTTGACGAACCGGCGTCAAGCCTGACCAAGCCGGAGATCGAGACGTCGATCGGGCTGATCCGCCGCATCGCCGAACGCGGCATCACCATCCTCCTGATCGAGCATGTGCTGACCTTCCTGATGAGCCTGTCGCAGCACCTTTTGGTGCTCAACAATGGCCGCGTGCTCGCCGCCGGCAAACCGGCTGATGTGATCGCCGACCCGCGCGTCATCGAGGCTTATTTGGGAACACGGAGGGCCGTGGCGTGAGTCCCATTCTTACCGTCGAAGGCGTCACCGCCGGCTACGGCCGCGTCACCGTGCTGCACGACATTTCACTGGAGGCCGGCCGCTTCGGCAATGTCGGCCTGTTCGGCCCCAATGGCCATGGCAAGACGACGCTGCTGCGGGCGATCTCCGGGCTGCTGCAGCTGAAGAGCGGCCGCATCCTGTTCGATGGGCAGGACATTGCCGGCCGAAGCGCTCGCGCCATTGTCAGTACCGGGCTGATCCATGTGCCGCAAGGCAACCGGCTGTTTCCCGATCTCTCCATCGCCGACTGCATGGCGCTCGGCGCCTATTCGGCACGTGCCCGCCCGCATGAGGCTGAGAACCGCGAGAAAGTGATCAAGCTGTTTCCCAAACTGGCGGAGCGCTGGCGCCAGCGCGTGCGCACGCTGTCGGGCGGCGAGCGCCAGATGGTGTCGATCGGCACAGCGCTGATGAGCCATCCGCGCCTGCTGATCCTCGATGAACCGACGCTTGGGCTGGCGCCCAAGATCAAGTATGAGCTCTGCGCCTCGGTCATGGACATTTCGCGCGGCGGCGTGCCGCTCATCGTCGTCGAGCAGGATATCGAATTCCTGCTCGAGCTGACGCAGCAACTCTACCTCGTCAACCACGGCGCGGTGGCGACCGAGATCAAGCCGGGCGAAAGCCTCGACCACGGCGAGATCATGTCGATGTATTTTGGTCACTAGAGCGGGATGCATTTGAATTGAAACTGGCATCCCGCTCTAGCGATTTGTTTCAGCCGCATTTCTGCGACGCCAAGCGATGCCGCTTGGCTGCAAAATGCTCGAGGATCCGAGAATGAGCGCATTGGCGGAAATCCTGTTCGGCGGCCTGTTCCAGGGTTCGCTCTACGCCATGATGGCAGTCGGGCTGGCCCTGGTCTGGACGACGATCGGCGTGTTCAATTTCAGCCATGGCGTGTTCATGATGCTGGGAGCCTACATCGCCTGGCAGCTGGTCGAACTCGGCCTGCCGGCGGCCGTTGCCTTTCCGGTCGCCGTCGTCGTCATGGCCGGCGTCGGCTGGATCCTGCAGGCGAGCGTCGTGCGGCCGCTGATCGGCCGGCCCAACATCGTTCTGGTCGTCGTCATCACCACGCTTGCCGCCGGATCGCTGATCGAGAACGGCGCCCTGACCATCTGGGGGCCGCGCTCGAAGCAGATCCCGGCGCTGATCGACGGCAACGCCATCATCGGCGGCGTCGGCGTCTCGCTGCACCAGATCGCCATCATCGTCATCACGCCGCTGATCCTGGCGGCACTGTGGATGTTCCTCAACCGCACTCGGCTTGGGCTGGCGCTGCGCGCCGTGGCGCAAAACGAGGATGCCAGCCATCTGGTCGGCCTCAACGTCACCGCGCTCTATGGGCTGGCCTTCGCCATCGCCGCTTCACTGGCGGGGCTCGCCGGCATCTTCATGGGCGGCTATCGTTTCATGTCGCCGGTCATGGGCAGCGACCCGCTGCTCAAGGCGCTGATCGTCGTGGTCTTCGGCGGCATATCGAGCATATCGGGACCGATCTTCGCCGCCTATCTGATCGGCTTCTTCGAGGCCGCCTGCAGCTACTATTTCGGCCTCTACTGGACGCCGGCATTGCTGTTCGGCGTGCTGATCCTGACCCTGATGGTACGCCCCGAGGGCATTTTCGCCAGCCGCTCACGAGGCCTCGCATGACCGACACGACCTCGACGATGGCACCAATCCGCACAGCGGCGGCAATTCCGATCGCGCCCGGCCGCACGCCGTGGAAGCATGAGGCCGTCGGCTTCGTGCTCGGCTTCGCCGTGCTGGCGCTGCTGCCGCTGGTCTTCGGCGACACCTATGCCCGCCACATCCTGATCATGGCCTTCATCTACGCCATCGTCGCCTCGAACTGGGACCTCAGCCTCGGCTATGGCGGCGTCTTCAATTTCGGTCATCTGGCGCTGTTCGGCATCGGCGTCTATGCCTACAGCCTGCTGACCAAGCTGGCCGGCCTCGACCCCTGGATCGCACTGTTCGCCAGCGGCATCGTCGCGACGCTTGCGGCGATCCTGGTGACCATCCCGATCCTGCGGCTGAAAGGCATCTACATCATCCTGGTGACGTTCGGCTTCGCGCAGCTGGTGATGCAGGTGATCCTCAGCCAGTCCGACATCACCGGCGGCACGCAAGGCATCGTGCGCATCCCCGGCCTCTACTGGCTCGATCACAACATGGTCCGCGACGCCAAGTTCGCCTATTTCTACATCGCGCTGGCGCTGCTGGTGGCAAGCACGCTGTTCCTGCGCGTGTTCGTACGCTCGCGCGCCGGCGCCAGCATCGTGGCGTTGCGCGACAATGAGGAGTACGCCATCAGCCGTGGCGTCTCGATCGTGCGCCAACGCATGCTGACGCTGGCGGCCAGCGCCTTCTTCACCGGCGTTGCCGGCGCCTTCTACGCCGCCTACCAGCGCAATGCCTCGATCGACGTCTTCGGCATGAGCCTCGCCACCATCATCCTGTCGATGGTACTGCTAGGCGGCACCAGCACGATCTACGGCGCCATCATCGCCTCTTTCGTGCTGACGATCTTTGCCGAGTGGATGGCCGATTTCGGCGCATGGCGCCCGATGATCACGGCGGTGCTGATCATCGGCGTGATGCTGGCCTATCCGAGCGGGCTGGCCGGCATGATCAAGGCTGCATGGGGCGTTGTCGCCGGGCGGATCAAACGCCCGGCCTGACCGTTTTCGAAACGCAACTCCGCCTTAGCGGACGCCGCACCAGTCGATGACGGATGCCGCGATGACCTTGGCGGTCTCGACGACAGACTCGACCTCGACATATTCGTTGGCGCCATGGAACCCGTCGCCCGATGGGCCGAAGATGACACCGTCGACGCCCGCACCGGCATAGTGGGCGGCGTCGCAGACGGCGACGAAGCCGCGTGCCTCAGGCGCCTTGCCGATCGCGGCCTTGCGCTTCATCAGCGACGTCACCAGCGGGTGGTCGACGGACGTGTTCATCGGCGGGAAATGCAGCCCGCCGAGCTCCCACTGGATGGTCGGCGGGTTGTCACGCAGCCAGGCGTCGGTCTGCGCGAAATGATGGACGAACGCCTCGAAGTCGCGGCGATAGTCGGCCGAGTTCTCATCCGGCAGGAATTTCATGTCGAGGTCGAGCACGGCGACATCGGGGATGATGGCCGGGTTGGTCATCACCGTCGGCAGGCCGTGCTCGCCAAGACCGGTGCCGCCATGCACGACGCCGATATTGATGGTGTTCATGCCGAGCGGCAGCAGCGGATGGGACTTCGCCCGGGTCCGGTCCAGCTCGTACTGACGGACGGCGGCAATGAAGCGCGCCGCGATCTCGATCGCGTTGACGCCCGGCTTCAGCCGGTCCTTGTCGTGGCGCTGCGGATAGATCTCGTTGTAGCGCAGCGCCGAATGCGCGTTGCGGCCACGGATCGTCACCCGCGCCCATTCAAGCCCGCCCTCGACCGGCAGGACATCGCCCCAGGTCGGCTCGGCGACAAGGACCGCCTTGGCGAGCTTGCCCTTCTTGACCGCATCTATGGCGCCGAAACCGCCCGCCTCCTCGTCGACGACGGAGTGGATGGCCAGCCGGCCCTGCAGCGTGATGCCGGCCTTTTTGATCGCACGCGCGGCGGCAACGCAAGCCGCGACGCCGCCCTTCATGTCGACCGCACCGCGCCATAGAGCCGGCCATTGGTGATCTCGCCGCCGAACGGATCGACGGACCAGTCCCTCATCTCGCCGACCGGCACGACATCGATATGTCCACACAAGATCAGGCTGCGGTCCTCGTTTCCGGCCCATTCGCCGACCAGATTGGGCCGGCCGGGCAAGGCATCCCACTGTTCGGTGCGGAAGCCGTCCTGCTTGAGGACCGGTTCGAGCAGCGCCTGGACATCCGCCTCGCGATTGATCGCCGGATTGGACTCGAATTTGGGATTGACCGAGGGGATGCGGACCATGTCGCGGGTCAGCCCGATCAGCCAGTCGCGGTCGGCCTCGATCCCGGCCTGCACGGCGTCGATGATGGTCTGGGTATCAGGCATGATTGTTCCTTCCTCGCATCGCCGCATCGGGCGTATCGACGCTATTTCCTTGGGGTTTTGGGTTTGGCGGTTTCGTTGTCGGCTGGCGACAGGGCGGCATCGAGCGTGACGGCATTGGTGCTGCGGATCTTCTCGATGTCCTCGATGCGCTTGCGCACCCCGGCGCCATGGCCCTCCAGCGCATGAGCAAAGACGGTTTCCATCTGGGCGACGGCGGTCGCCAGCGTGTCGAAGGGCGAATTGGCGTCGATCGCCGCGACCATGGTCAGGTCGGCGACCTCTGATATCGGCGACAGCCACACGTCGGTGAACAACAGGATGGAGACGCCGCGTTCATGCGCCTGTTGGGCAAAGCGCACAACATCCGACTGGTAGCGCCGGTAGTCGAAGACGACGAGAAGGTCGCGTTTGCCGAGGTCGATCAGCAGGTCGAAATCGGCGGGGCTCAGCGAACCGATGTCGCGCACGCCGGAGCGGAACTGCAGGAGGTAACCAGCAAGCATGGAGGCGATATGCCGGCTGAAACGGCCACCCAGCAGCACGACCTGGCCCTTGGTCTCGAGCAGCAAATTGACTGCGCGCGTATAGGCTTGCAGCGGCACCGCCGTGCGCGTGCGCTCCAGACTGTCGGAAACCGAATGGAAATAGGCGAGTGCCGTGCCTTCGCTGGAGCCGCCCGGACGCTTGGCCTCCATCATCAAAAGCGGCGAGTGCAGCCTGGATTCGACCTCGGTGAGCAGGCGCGCCTGGAAATCGGCGAAGCCGACATAGCCGAGCTTGGTCATCAGCCTTGTCACGCTCGGATCGCTGACCCCGGCGCGGCGCGCCAGCCGAGTCGCTGTACCCAGCCCCGACATCGGATAATCGGCAAGCAGAACCTGAACGATCTTTTCTTCCGCCGAGGTGAACGCCAAGGTGGTGTTGGCCAGTTCTTCGCGGATCGACATAGTCATCGCCTCTCGCTGACGGAAAGACGATTATCTTACAATTTCATGCACGATTGTCAAATTTGGAAAATGCTTTACAGAGCTGTATGGAAGGTTTCAGCGTGGGTTGCGCAACAGGAGCACAACTCTAGCCATCCTTATCATACAACACATTTCTGCACTGGATCGAATGCAGGCGTTCGCGCCCCTATTTGAAGCTGGCGATGGGCAGGAATTTCACCGCGGAGCCGGTGAAGCGGCGGTGATCGGACGTCTGTCCTCGCGGCCGGAATCCATCGAGATAGACCTGCTCCGGCGCTGTACGGATGAAATTGGTGGCTATGACAGGCGCCGCTGCCGACCCGATTGCGCCGGCAATGCCGCGACCTGTCTCAAGCAACCGGCCAGGTGACGTCACGAGCACAATCATGGCGGTGGCTTCGGGATCGAGACGTGGCTGGACACGATCGGCCTTGGGGCTGGTCCTGACACGATCTTCGGGTTTTGATGCAGGGACTGCAATCCGCTGAGCGGCGGAATCATCGAGGCCGTCATCGGGGTGATGCATGGCCAGCAAGGCAGCGACGGCGTCGCCAGACTTGGCTGATTCCGGCTGACGCGCCGGGCTTGTCTGGCCTTGCGGCCGCCATGTCGGCAAGGGGATGTTGAGTGCCACCATGTCCGGCGCAGCGCTCGCGGTAGCGGCATCCGCTTTGCCCAAGGGGATTTCGGCATTGGCAGCCACCGGCTTGGTCGCGGAGAGTTCGGCCTGCGCCGTGGATGCGCTGGCGATCGCGAACGGTGCTGTTTGCGGGGTCGGGATGCTGGCCGTGGTGACGGCGCGCGGGGCGAAGGCCGGCAACGGCACCGTGTCAGGCGCCATCGCCATGACGATCGCTTCGGGCGTCTTGCTCTTTTGCTCGGCGAGCGGTTCTTCAGCCGTACCAGCGGAAGCCACCTGGATGTCCGCGCGCTGGGCATCCTGCGGCGGCACGATCGCTATGCCCTGCGCGGCCGGCTTGGGTTCGATGGACTTGGCCGGTTTGCTCGGCGCCGGCGCCGCGACATCATCCGACTCGTCCGAGCCGCCACCCAAAAGCGTCGCCAGCAGGCCACGCGACTTGCGTTGGCCGCCATCGGCGCTTGCCAGCTCGATATTGGGCGTGCCGGCGGCCTTGCGCGATTTGTAGGCGGCAAGCGCCTGATCATAGCCTGGCAGCGGTCTGCCGTCGCTCGGCACATGCAGTGTGTTGCCGTTCGGGAAAACCTTGGCGAGTTCCTGGCGGCTAATGCCCGGCCAGTGCCGCACATTGCCGACATCCATGTGAATGAAAGGCGAACCGGAGGTCGGGTAATAGCCGACGCCGCCGCCCTGCATCTTGAGGCCGATATCGCGCAGCTTCTTCAGCGGCACGTCCGGCAGGAAGAAATCCATGGCGCGGCCAACCATGTGCTGGCTTTCCCGGGCCACGCCCTTCGAGCGGCTGCGCAACATGGCGTTTGTCGCCGGTGAACGATAGGCGCTAACGACATGGATATAGGCGTTCGAGCCGCTGGCGCGATAGGCCTGCCAGACGAGGTCGAGCAGGCGCGGATCCATCCTGGTCGGCTCGTTGCGGCGCCAGTCGCGCAGCATGAAATTGATCTTTTTCAGTCCCGCCTGATCGTAGCGGCCGTTGCGCTTGAAAACGATCTCGGCCTTCTCGCCCGTATGCAGATGCTGGATCTTCAAGGCGCGCGTCTCGGCGGACGCACTCGTGACGCACAGGCAGAAAAACGCGACGACAATGGCCGGCAACCATGTCCAACGATGGGAAGCGCCGGGCGCGTTCTGTTCGCTTTCGATCACATTCATGCCTTGCACATTGTTTCTGTTTCGGACGATTTGACGTCGTCGCCGGCTGCGGAGCTTTCTTTTCCGAGCGCTCGACTGGACAAGCAGGCTGTTCCAGGCAGACGGGCATCCGTCCGACAAACTCGTCCTGTCGATGAACAGCATCTTGGTTAACGAATCGTTTTCGCGTGGGAAATGGGCCTTCCCTGCCCGAAATGCGTTCAACCGATCGCTTCAGCGGAACAGATATTTCGAGACTTCCGGATTGCCGCGCCGCCACATCACATTGTCCAGGAAGTAGTGGTGCACGTTGATGAAGATCCAGGCGATGAAGAGGAAAAGCGACGAGCCGAGCACGGCCTTGTCGTAGGGAACCATGGCCGTCAGCGCCATCGGCACCAGCCAGAAACCGAGCGCTCCGAGAATTCCGCCGAAGACGACAAACGCCAGCACGCGCAGCCTGTACACCGGTCCAAGCGTGGACAGGACCTTCGGTCCCAACCGCTCGACGGCATCGGCTCGATCGCGCTCGACATTGGTCTGGTAGCGCCAGACCACGGCCAGATACTGCAACGAATGCATCGCCGGCACCACGAGCAGCCAGAGCGGGTTCAGCGTCACGAACAGGATCCAGGCGTAAAGCGACACGACGTAGGCGACGACGCCGTTATAGGGCAGCGCGCCACCATGCTTGCGCCAGCGGTTGATGAACATCACGGCGGTGGCCGCCGAGGAGGCGGCCGCGATCGACATGGCGATGGTGATAAGCCATGGCGGGACCGCGAAGGTGTAGTAGTCCAAACCCCAGAACTGCCTTTGCGTGATCACCACATTGGTCTGAAGCCAGGCGAACAGCCAAACTGCATAGCCGTTGAACAGCAACACCTTCTTGTCCTGATCGCTGAAGAATTTGCGCTTCAGCACGGCGTCCACCATCAGCATGCCGTAGCCTTGCTTGACGTAGTGCCAGCCCACGAAAAAGCCCATCGCGTTGGTTGCGTTACCCAGCAGGCGGGCGTTCCCCGTCAGCGCGCCATAGGCAAAGAAGGCAATCATGGCCAACGGGACGACAATGCCCGCCAAGATATAGCGGATCTGGAGGCTGCGGCTGTACCCCTCGCCGCGCACCTTGCGCGCGAAATTGCGATAGAAGATCTGGTAGGAATGACCGAAATGCGGCTGGTTTATGAGATGTGAGAGCAAGAACATCGTCAGCGTCAGGGCAGCTTCGTATCTCAGAGGCACAAAATACAGGACCGGCAGGATGACAAGAGCGCTTCCGCCAAGCATGAAAAAATCGATGAACGGGCCAAAGAGATATTTTTGCGGAGCGGCCGCGACCGAGGCCGGGGCATCTGCCGAAAGGTGAAGTGCCATATTACCTTCCCCTGTGATCGTTTATCTAGCCATCGACGCTCTACTGAATGAGGTCTTACGCAACTCGTGACGACAGAATGGGCTTTCGGTTGGCCTGCGGCGAGCGTTTCACCACGCATCCGGCACGGCCCCTATGATCGGGTCCCCAGCACCAAAGCATATCCATCAATCCCGTAATGCCAAGCCGGATGGACCACAGCCAACTGAATTATGATCAGGAAGGCGGCGCCAACTTCCTCTGGCGCCATGCCTCTGGCGGGGCCAATAAGCCTCGACGACCGGTCGCATGATGGGCGCGGTCCCCCAGAAGGCGGTCGCAAGCATTAACCGCTTGGAAACCATCGCCTTGCACGGCGGCCGAAGTGATGGTTCATTAGCGCGGGCTGAAAGGGCATTCCTTGAGGCAGATCCTGAGGACATTCACCGATTGTCTGATCGACGGCCTAATCTGGCCGGTTCGAGTGGCGCGGTTGCTGCTATGATCTGGTCGCTGCAGATCCTTCGCTTCGTCGCGGCGCTGCTGGTGGTCTACGTCCATTCGGCCGAGATCGCGGCCGTCGCGACAGGATCGAACGGACTGCTGCCGCAAGATGTGCAGCTTGTCGGCCGCGCCGGCGTCGACATCTTCTTCGTCATCTCGGGCGTCATTATCACGCGGATAGCGGCAGGTTTGAGCTGGCGCGGGTTCGCCTGGCGGCGTTGGCGGCGCATCGTGCCGATCTACTTCCTGGTCTGTATCCCTACGCTGCTGATCGCGGCGAAGACGGGCTTCGGCTGGCGCAGCGTCGTCGCCACGTTCCTTTTTTGGCCGGCAACCGACGTCATGACCGAGCCGCTTTTGCCGGTCGCGTGGACGCTGTGTTTCGAGATGCTGTTCTATGCAGCCGCGACCCTGGTCCTCTGGAATCGCCGATCGATTTACGTGCTGATCGGCCTCTATGGTGCGGCAATGCTGCTCCGCCCCTTAGGCCCGGTGTTCCAGTTCCTTGGCAACCCCATCATCCTCGAATTTCTGATGGGCGTCGCCATCGCCAATGCGCCGATGCGGTGGGTTGGCCTCTTGGGCATCCCGCTCGGCGCCGTCGCGCTCGTCATGGCCGGTCCGCTCGGAATAGCGCCCGGCGGCGGCACGCTCGATTTCCTCATTGGGACCGACGGCTTCCGGCGCGTACTCGTCTATGGCCTACCCGCGGCGCTGATCGTCTATGGAACGATGCAGATCAAGGCGAAGCCGGGCATCTGGACCGAGCAAGGCGACGCATCCTACTCGCTCTACCTCACACACACGCTGATCGCCTCGGCGATGCTGCCGCTGTGGATGGCCTACCCGATTGAGCCGGATCTCATCATCCTGGTCACCACGGCGGCCTGCGTGCTTTTCGGCTGGCGCATCCACATCAGATTTGAGAAGCCGCTTCTGGCGATGTTCAATCGCTTCGTGGTCACAGATCCAGTCGTCACGGCCCGAAGCTGATCGCGCCAGCATCGTTATTATCGGAATATGGAAGGCACGAGCATCGGGGTTGCCTGCCGGTAGGCGTCGTATTCGGGGAAAGCCGCTTGCAGGACCTTCTCCTCGTTGATCAGTCGCCGATATTGGAAGGCGAGTGCAGTCGCGCCGATCGCAACTGTGATCCATGTCGGATTACGCAGAACAAGGCCGAGCAGAACGATCGCTTCGCAGGCATAGAGTGGGTGCCGCACGATGCGGTGGCCAGCCTCTTCCGCCGTCAGTTCATTTAAGAACTACTTCGCTTGCGGGCCGGTTTTGCAGTTCGCTGAAATTTCGAATATTGTCTGCCCCAAGAGAGGTAGGGGATGCTGGCTTTCGAAGCTCCGGTGGTACGTCGCTACGCGCGAATTATCGGCCTGTCGATCTCGGCGTTTGTTCTGGCCGATTTTCTCTGCCTATCAGTCAGCAACATCACGATCGATGCCTATAATGGTGTCGAACTGATCATCGCTTGTTCGATCGCCGGCGCTTACTGGGGTGCGGGAAAATTTTCTGCCCTAATGGCAAACCGAAGCCAGTCTCGACTTTCCCGAATGTGGAGGAGGGCTGGAGCTACCTTCGAAAACATCGCCATCTTCATGGCGGTATTCATCCCGATGTCGATTGTCAGTTGCCTGTTCATGTACCTTGCCGCATCGACAACCAGACCTCGGCTCGATTGGCTGCTCGTCGCCGGAGACAAGGCACTTGGCTTCGAATGGCTCTCGACGCTCGGCTACGCCAATTCGTACCCGAAGGTCGCAGCAGTTCTGGTGTTCTGCTACGCGGCGCTCACCTATCAGTTGCCGGTGGTGGTGCTCTGGCATGCCGTCACAAACCAGCGGCACCGGCTGCTGGAGTTCACCGCGATCCTGTTTGCATCGTCGGTGTTGACCGCGATCATCATGGCCGCCGTCCCGGTGGACGGCCCCTACCTCTATTTCCACCCGGCGCCTTCGCTATTCAACCATTTCACGAATGCCGGCCTGTCCCATGCTGCAACGGTCGATGCGCTGCGCTCCGGGGCGCCTTTCGACTTCCTGATCTCCAACACAGTTGGGATCACGTGCTTTCCCTCATTCCACACCACTCTTGGGATCATCATCGCCTATGCCATGCGAAGGACGCCCTTGCTGATCCCAATTGCCCTGGTTAATGCGATTATGATTGTCTCGACAGTGCCGGAAGGCGGCCACTACCTAGTGGACGTCATCGGTGGAGGTGTAGTCGCGGTCATAGCCATCGTCAGCGTCACCATGTTCTCTAGTGCAGACCAGCAAGAATTGGCTCAAAGGATCACGATCCGAAGCTGATCGCGCCAGCCCTCACCGAGAAGACCACCATGATGATGACCCCGGTCGTCGTCTATGCAATGCTGGCGGTCGAACATCGGCGCCCTTGGGGCGCGCAAATAGCCGCTTGATCTATGACTGCCCGGAAACCGCTGCCCCCGTACGAAAGAACCGCGGCAGAAGCATGGGAACGCGCCGAGCATATTCGTCATATTCAGGGAACGTCTCTCGAAGGATACCTTCCTCGTTCCTGGCGCGCCGGTACTGCAGAAGAAATTGGACCGCGCCTAACGCCACCATCAGCACTGAAAAATGCGAAAGGATCATTCCGAGAATGAATGTCGCCTCGCAAATGTAAAGGGGATGGCGAACAATGGAATATGGGCCAGAGGTAACCAGCTGCCGGGCCGTAGCCATGATGGAGAAAGAGCGGCCGAGCCAGTAGAGGCAAAACACCGAGCTGGCCATGCCGATGAAAATCAAGCCGAGCGCCACCATCTGCACGGTCCCGTTTTCCAATGCCGGGGTCAGAAACATTGCAACGATGATCATGAACGTTCCGGCTACAGAGGTGACCCTTGGTCCGATTCCCTGCGCGGTTCCTTTTGGCGGGAGACGGCCGACCGTCAGGGAAACCTGCAGGGTTGATGATACGGTAGCCAAGACTTGGTTGACGATGGCCAGCGAATTTGCCGACACGTTTTGATGGAAATAGGAAAACAGCGGAATCGCGCTGAGAACCGCCAGGACCGTCATGATACAGACGATCGCGATACGGCCGAGAAAATCTTCATTCAGCATTTTGCCAACCCTGCAAAGCGGCACTGAAGCATCCCTTGGTCGCGCCGACAAGTAAATGCTTTCCAAAGCGTTAACGGCCAACTGGCCGTTGGTCGAGATGAGTGACCAAAGTTATCAAAGTCTCTCGGCTGGAAGGTCATGGCGCACCGGTTAACTGTTTGGAAACCATTACCTTGTGTGACGGACCGCGAAGTGGTTCACTCCTCCTCTGGTAAATGACATTGGGAGATGGAGCCGATGGACCTCTTTGGTCTGCAATCGTTGCTCATTTGTGCCCTGATCTTCGTACCGCTGGAGCACATCCTCGCCCTGCGGACGCAACAAAAGATATTCCGCAAGGGTATCGGCACCGATGTGATCTACGCAGTCGTCAATGGTGCGTTCCTCAAGATCTGCATTAGCCTTATGGCAGCGGCGGCAATGAGGGCCTCGGCGTCTTTGGTGCCGGAGAGGGTAACAACGACAGTGGGCGGTCAGGCAACTTGGCTCCAGGTCGTAGAGATCGTCATCTTGGCCGATCTCGGCGTCTACGCCTCGCATCGGGCGTTTCATGCTATCCCGGCGCTCTGGAGATTCCACGCGATCCATCACGGCATCGAGGAGTTGGACTGGATGGTTGCTTTCCGGGCGCACCCGGTGGACCAGATCATCACCAAGGCGGTCTCGCTTGTGCCCATATTCTTTCTGGGATTTTCGTCGGCAGCCATCGCCGTATACTTTGTCATCGCTACGGGGCATGCGCTGCTTCTGCACGCCAACGTCAGGATGAACTTCGGGCCGCTCAAATGGCTGATCGCAACGCCGCAATTCCACCATTGGCATCATGCGGATCAACGCGATGCCTATGACAAGAACTTCGCCAGTCACTTAGCCATCATCGATGCGCTGTTCGGCACGTTTCATGTTCCAGACTCCAAAATGCCCGTGAAATATGGAGTCGATGAACCGATCCCGACGGACTATATCGGCCAGCACGGCTACCCGTTCGTGCGTGGCACTCAACAACGCCGGGATACGGCGGATACCATCGCAAAGCCGGCAACCGAGAGATAAGCCAGGCGAAGTAGCGCATCGGCAGCCCAGCGCCCGTCGGTTATCACATCAATAGAGAGCCAGGCACCACAAAGCCGTATGCGACCTGCAAGGCGATCATGCAGATCGATGCCACCGCAATCGGTACGCCAAACGGAACAACACCTTTGCGGTCAAGGTGTTGAACGTAGAGGCGGAAGGCGCCTTGCGGCAGTAACAGTGGATTTTTCACGATCATGGCCGTGACGAGGGCGAAAACCAGCAGCAAGATGGAAAACCCGACGAGATCATTTCCGCCGACCAGAAACGGCACGACTGCCATCAGCTTGACATCTCCGGCGCCGACCTTTCGCAGCACCCAAAACGGAAAGAGCGCCACGAACAGCACAAGCGCGGCGATGGCGCTCAAACCCATATCCCACCACGATCCGGACTGGAGCGACAAAAGCAGTAGCGACCCTGCCCCCAGGCAGAGCAGCAGCAATGCGTCGCGATTGGCTATCTTCTGTGTCGTGAAATCCAGCCACGCAATCCTTGCGAGCAAGGGTATGGCGAGTGCTTTCAGCAGCAGCACTTCGACAAGCAACATGCTAGCGCTCGATGTTCTGCACGCTGGATGACAGTAGTTTCAGATTGTTGGCCACGGTCGGATCGTTGGGCGCCAGCTCATAGGCCTTGAGGAAACTGCCGCGTGCGTCCTGCAGCTTGCCGCGCAGCAAATAGGAGTAGCCGATATTGTTGTAATATTCGGGCGATGCGCCAACCAGCTTGAAGGCCCTGCTATAGGCCCGGTCGGCAAGGTCGAAGCGGTGGATGCGATCGCACGAAGCGGCCAGCCCCATCCAAGCGCCGCCATCATTGGGCGCCAGTTGCGTCGCCTTAAAGAACAAGGCGCCGGCATTGCCGTAATTTTCCGCCCGGAACTGGTTCGTGGCTTCGGCCACAGCCTGATCCGAGGCGTAATATTCGACGTTACCGACCGTTTTCAGCCCGTCGAAGGCATCGCCAAAGGCCGTCACGTCGCCTTTCGACGGCTCATTGGTGCGCACGACACCGTCGGTGGCGTCCGCACCATTCGTTTGGCAACCGGCAAGCGCCATCAACAGACTGGTTGCGGCTACAGTCGCGAGGCGCATTGGCCCTGTCATTTTGTCTCCCAAGAGCCCTCCGACTCCGTTTTAGAACCAAAGCATATAAACATTTAGAAGAAAACGCCTTTCATACGGATGAGCACAGGCAACATGACGACCATCATCACGACCGGAAAGATGCAGAGGCCCAGCGGGATCATCATCTTGACCGGCAAGGCGTTGGCGCGTTCTTCGGCGTTCATAATTCTCTGGTTGCGCATTTCGTCGCTGTAAATGCGCAGGGCGTCGGTAAGACTGGTGCCCAGCTCTTCCGATTGGCGAAACAGGACGGCCAAGGCGCGCGCCTCGTCAAGCCCGATGCGGTCGGCAAGCTCGCGCAGTGCCTCGCGCAACGGTTTGCCCGCACGCAATTGCAGGGTCACGATCGACAGCTGAATGCCCAGCCATTTGTGGGTACCGGCCAATTCGGCGCCCACGCGCTCCACGGCCGCCTCGAGACTCATGCCCGCGTCAGCGCAGGTGATCATCATGTCCATGAAATCGGGAAAGCCGCGCCGATAGACCTGCTTTTGCCCGCTCTCGAAGCGGTCAAGAGCAATGCTGGGAATGACAAGGCAGCCAAGTCCGATCAAGGCTGAACCTGCAAACGCCACGAACCCCGGCAATTGCGGCGGCAACACGCGCGATAGAACTGCGTAACAGGCCAGGAAGCCGACACAGACGGCGCCGAGGCGAGAGAGCGTGTAAATGACCGGCGCGCTCGATTGATAGAAGCCCGCCCGGAACAGTTTCGCTTCCAGGGCATTTGGCTCACCGCGTTCTTTTTCCAGGCTGCGGAAATAGGCGTCGACAGGCCGCTGCGCGGAAATCCTATTGAGTTCCTGCTGGGCATAGAGCGATCGGCGACTGGTGATTCCCTCGGATAAAAGCGTTTGCGCAACCAGCTTTCTCGTCTGGAACACCGGGATAAGGACAAAGGCGGCCAACAAGAAAAGCGCCACTGCCGCCAGGAAAACGGAGAGAGAGAGCAGCGTGGCCGAATTGCCTAGATTGGTAAACACGTCCATGCCCGCCACTAGAAATCGAAGTTGACCATTCGGTACATTATGAAGTCGCCCAGCAGTGCCCACGACCCAAAGATCACGAACACCGGCATGATGATCGGACTACCCCAGACGTCACCGTAAAAATTCGGCGCGAGGACTGACAGCACCCCAAGCATCACAAGTGGAAATAGCGAGATTATCCAGGCGGACATGCGGCCTTCAGCGGAAAGCGCCTTGATCTTCATTCGCAATTTCCGGCGCTCGCGCAATACCGACGACAGGTTTGAGAGTATTTCGGTGAGATTGCCGCCGGTCTTGGCCTGGATGGAGAGCGATACCGAAAGCAGATGCAGGCCTTCGAAACCGACCCGCTCCGACAGTTTTCGAACAGCCTGCTCCAGACTGAGGCCAAAACTGATTTCGTCGGAAACGATGCCGAATTCAGTGCCGAGCGGATCGGGCATTTCACGCGCGACAAGCCCTATCGCAACGGTGGTTGGGTGACCGGCGCGCAGAGAACGTACGATCATATCGAGTGCATCGGGAAGCTGGAGCGCGAATTTATTGATGCGCTTGTTCCGAGCCCTTCGCAAAACGAGAACCGGCAGAGCAAATCCGACAATCAAGAAGGCGATGATGGCGACAATGACGGACAGGTGCAGAAGCAATGCCAAGAGGAGCGCCAGCACGAGGCCGGCGAGCAGGAATACAGCCAGGAAAGCGAGTGGATTGCCGGTGATGCCGGATTGCGTGTAGAGCCGGTTGAGCGCGATTGCGCCGAAAATGAAGTCGCCCGACGCCGTCAGCCCGCGTTCCTGCAGCAGTCCCTGCAAACTCTGCTCGGCTGGCTTTTCTTCTCCCAGCCGCAGCAAGCGTCGATTTATGATGCCTGCCCGCGCTCGGCGCCCGGCGATTGAAAGAAAGAAGGACTCAGCGGCGAGAATGACCGACGCCGCCGCCAGCACATAGATGAAGTAGAGGAGGGTCTGACCGGTCGGCATCAGAGCGGGACCTGCGGGTTGAAAGCGTCTTTTGCGAAATGGTGCCCCATCGCCGCGGCTTCGGTGGCAAAGCGCGGCCGAACACCGGTGGCGCGAAAATCACCGACTATGGCACCATCGGCGCGGACATCGCGGCGGACGAAGTGATAGATTTCCTGAAGCTGGACGACATTACCTTCCATGCCGGTCAGCTCCGATATGGAGGTGACTCGCCGGCCGCCGTCCGAGAGACGCTGGGTCTGCACGATGATGTCGATGGCCGAGGCGATCTGCGCGCGAATGGAATCATTGGTCATCGGCATGCCGGCCATGCCGACCATCTGCTCGAGCCGCGAGATCGCATCGCGCGGCGTGTTGGCGTGGATGGTGGTCATCGAGCCTTCATGGCCGGTGTTCATGGCCTGCAGCATGTCGAAGGCTTCCTCGCCGCGAACCTCGCCGACGATGATGCGGTCCGGCCGCATGCGCAGTGCGTTCTTCAGCAATTCGCGCTGGCGGACCTCGCCCTTGCCCTCGACATTGGGCGGACGCGTCTCCAGCCGGCCGACATGCGGCTGCTGCAATTGCAGTTCGGCCGCATCCTCGATGGTGATCAGACGCTCTTTCGAGGGGATGTAGCTCGACAACGCGTTGAGCAAGGTCGTCTTGCCGCTGCCGGTGCCGCCGGAAACCAGGATCGATTTGCGCGACTGCACGGCGATGCGCAGCAGATCGACCATCGGCTGTCGGATCGAGTTGAACGCCATCAGGCGTTCGAGCGAATAAGGATTCTTCGAGAATTTGCGGATCGAAACCAGCGGGCCGTCGACCGAGATCGGCCGGACAGCAATGTTGACGCGTGAGCCGTCCGCGAGCCGGGCATCGACCATCGGCGCCGATTCGTCGACGCGCCGGCCGATCGCCGAGACGATCTTGTTGATGACGCGCAGCAGGTGCGCCTCGTCGCGGAAGCGGATCGCGGTCTCCTCGATCACGCCATATCGCTCGATGAAGACCCTCTTGTGCGTATTAATCAGAATGTCGGCGATGGAATCATCCTTGAGCAACGGCTCGATCGGCCCCAGGCCGAGCATCTCGTCAGCGGTGTCACTGGTCAGCTGGTCGAGTTCGCGCGCGTTCAGCGGAACGTTGCGACCGCGCACGAACTCGCGCACGATGGGACGGATTTCGTTCAGGATCTCGTCCTTCGACGCGGTTTCGAGCGACGCGAGGTTGAACCGATCAATGAGATGTCGATGCAGATCGACTTTCAGCGCCAGGAACTCGTCGCCATGTGGTTCGAAATCGGCGACAGGCAGGGTGCCGTTGGCAACCGGGAGGACCGCGATCGGCTCCACCCTCGGCTCGACCCGCGCCTCGCCACCCTTGATGAATCGCCCCAGCATAATCCCTTATACCCCTCCAGCGCACATTAGCGGAAACTAAACGTTAACCAAGCGCCGCACAAGCGCCAGGACGCCTCACGCCCGGGCAATACTTTCAACATAGTTAAGAAGCGGCGCGAAAAAATATCGTTTTTATTTCGGTTCGCTCCCGCTGCCGGACGTGGGTGGCGCACTAAGCTATGTAGCGCCCTGCGCCTTGCGTGCCCCCGATATCGGAAACCCGCTCCATAATTGGCTATAAACCCTTAGATATAAAGGAATATGCTACGTCACTAAAATAGGGGCCGCTAAATTAGCAGCGCATCACAATTGTGAATGAATGGTTAAGAACGCTTGAAAAATTAGACGAATCAAGCTCTTGCTGAATTTTAACGGCACGCTGAACTCGAAAGTTCATGTATTGGAAAGTTAAGGAACCATTAATCCCGTTTGACTCCGCAATTTCTCGGGACCTAGGATCGAGGTGACGGGGGATGCTGGGTATGGGGTACATCCTTGGCTCTGTCTCGTCGGGTTCAAACTCCAAAGGGAGAAATTGACATGAAGAAGCTCATGACGATGACCCGGCAGTTCCGCGATGACGAAAACGGCGCTGCCATGGTCGAGTACACGGTACTGCTCGGCATCATCACGGTAGCGGTGATCGCCACCGTGATTTTGGTCGGCACCTGGGTCGCCGGCAGATGGACCGCGCTGAATACGGCCCTTGCGGCAGCAGCGTAATTCACTGGCGGGCCCGAGCCGAAAGGCCTGGGCCCGCCGCTCTCACCGGAAGGTCGAATGACCTCGTCGGGTTCAAACCTCCAAATGGAGTAATGGGCATGAAAAATTTCATGACGATGGCCCGGCAGTTCCGCGACGATGACACCGGCGCTGCCATGGTCGAATATACAGTCTTGCTCGGCATCATAACGGTGGCGGTAATAGCAACCGTAATTTTGGTCGGCGCATGGGTCAGCGGTCAATGGACCACACTTAACTCGAATCTTACCGCGGCCGCTTAGCGATATTCTGGCAGGCCTGAGCAAAAACACTTGGGCCCGCCTCTTTTCAACCAGAGACAGGCGACCCTTGGGGGGCACGTAGTCGAGCGAGTGGGTTGGGGTTATGCGCGCTAATACCGTTATCATGATTGTTCTCGCCGGCGTGTTCGGCGTCCTGGCGGTGGTGCTCGCCAATATCTGGCTGGCCAACCAGCGCAGCGCGATTGCGCAGACGAATGATGTCCAGCGCGATACGGTCGTGGTGGCGCGGTGGCGCTGAAGTTCGGCGACACGCTGTCCGCCGACAAGTTGCGCGAAGTCGCATGGCCGGCGGGCGCGGTTCCGGCCGGTGCCTTCAAGACAACGGAAGAACTCTTGACGAAAGACGTTCCCCCGGCGGAGCCCCAAGCAGGCATTGCAGGCGATCGGCGTCAATGAACCCGTGCTCACCACCAAGATCACCGGCCCGGGCCAGCGCGCCACGCTTTCGGCGGTGCTCGGCGACGGCATGAAGGCCGTGTCCATCCGCGTCAATGACGTGCTGGGCGTCGCCGGCTTCGTCTTCCCGGGAGACCGGGTGGATGTGCTGCTGACGCGGACGGTGCGAAGCAACGATGGCGCGGATCAGAGTTTTGTCGACGTGCTTTTGCAGGGCATGAGGGTGCTCGCCGTCGACCAGGTGGCCGACGAAAGCAAGGACAGCCCGACCGTCGTCAAATCGGTAACGCTCGAGGCCAGCACCAAGGACGCGCAGAAGCTGACCCTGGCGGCGGGCGCCGGCCAGTTGTCGCTGGCGCTTCGCCAGGCCGCCGCCAGCAAGGGCGAAGCGACCGAGCGCGTGACGCTTTCCGACCTCACCGGCGAAATGCCGGCTGACGTCGCCAAAAGGCAAGCGGAACTCGCCAGGCAGGCAGCAGCCGATGCTGCAGCCGCAGCCGAACGTCAGAGCGCGGAAGACGCTCGTAAGCGCGCGGACGAAAAGATCGCGGGACTGGCCCAGGCCGTGGACCGCGTGGGAAACAAGCTCGATGAGCTGAGCAAGGTCAAGCCGCCGGCTCCGATCGTGGTATCAGCCCCGGCGCCGGAGGTCACGAAGGAAGTGGTCAAATACGTCCAGCCGGAGCCGCCGGCGCGGGCAACTGTCGGCGTCTATCGGGGGATAACGCTCGAATCTTATGAAGTGCCGCGACAAAAATAATAAGCTAGAATGTCGCGAAGCATGGCTGCCGTTGGCGGAAGCAAGGCTGCCGGTGGCGGAAGTAGGGAGATGGGGATGCGGGGGGTTTGGGTGAGATTGGTCGGTGCCGCGCTATCCTGTATGGCGACTCTGTTGACGTGGAGTCTGGCGGCCGATGCAGCCGACCGCTTCATCGACGTGTCCAATCCGAGTGTCCACCGTATTTTCCTGCCCACGTCGCAATCGGTGACGATCCAGGTGAGTGCCAATCTCGGCGATATCGTCGTCGGCGACCAAAAGATCGCTGATGCCCAGCCGATGACCGACCGCACCCTCTATGTCATCGGCAAGAGCGCCGGCACCACCACCGTCAATCTCTTCTCGCCCGACAAGCGCTCGCTCGGCGTCATCCAGATCGAGGTCGGCGTCGACGTCAGCGACATGGCGCAGGCGATCCGTCAGGTGGCGCCGAAGTCACGCATCGAAATCGGCTCGATCAACGGCAGGGTCAGGCTCGGCGGTCATGTCAAGGACGGCGCCACGCTGGCAGCCATCCTGGAAGTGGTGAAGCAATATGGCCCCGACGACATCATCAATTCCGTCACGGTCGACGACAGCCAGCAGGTCAATCTGGAAGTGCGCGTGCTGGAAGCCAAGCGCAACGCCGGCCGCGACCTTGGTGTCTCGATCAGGAGCACGAACAGCAGGGGGACGACCCGAACCGGGACGGGCGTTGCGGCTGTCGACCGTGACAATGTGGTTCTCGGACCGGGCGATCTGCTCTCCGGCCTGCTCTCAACCAGCAACCCGTTTGCAGCACTGATCACCCGCGTCATCGACAACAACATCAAGGTCGATCTGATCATCGAGGCGCTTGAGGCCAAGGGCGCGGTGCGCACGCTTGCCAATCCCAATCTCACCACGCTCTCCGGCGAGCAGGCAAGCTTCAACGCGGGTGGTGAAGTCCCGATCCGAACTCTCGACAAGAATGGCGAGATAAGCATTGTCTACAAGCAATTCGGCGTCAATCTCCTGTTCACGCCGGTGGTACTTGACGACGGCAAGATCCACATGAACCTGGCGCCGGAAGTCAGCGACCTGAACGGCTTCACCACCGCTGGCGACCCGATCTTCACCAACCGCAAACTGTCCACCGTCGTCGAATTGCGTGACGGCCAGAGTTTCGCAGTTGGCGGGCTGCTGTCCAGCAGGACCACCAAGCTGCAGAACCAGGTGCCATGGCTCGGCCAGGTGCCGGTCATCGGCACGCTGTTCCGCAATTCGAGCAACCAGAAGGAGGAGACCGAACTGGTCGTCATCGTCACGCCGCATATCGTGCGGCCGGTGAAGCCAGGCGAGCAGTTGGCGACACCCTTCGACAAGACACGGCCCGCCAATGATCCGGAATTCTTCGTGCTCGGTCAGCTCGAGGTGAACAAGGACATGATCCGGAAATATGAAACCGGCGACGGCGTCACCGGCCCCTATGGCCACATGCTGAACTTCAAATCGAAGGACAAGATGCTCTATGTCAAGAAATAGCGCCTTCGTCCTCATTCTGTGCACCGGCCTGCTGGCGGGTTGCGCCGCGGACTATCTGAATCATTACGATTCGGTGACTTTGGCCGCCGGCGACTCGCAGAAGTTTAATTCGCTGCTGCAGACAGTCGACCCGCTCAATCCGGCCTCGAGGAACACGCACATAGAAGGTGACGGCCAGCGCGCCGCTACTGTGGCTCAAAACTACAAATTTCCACCACCGCCGCCGCCACCACCTGCCATCACGGTCAATGTCGGCGGGGCGGGGTCGGCTGTGACGACGACGACGCAGTAAACTGAAACAGAAGGATGCGGTTTCAGCGCGCCAGGCCAAACGAGGAAACCTGGCGTCAGGGAGCAAAGAGTAAGGCCATGCTGCGAACCATTCGCGCGTTCTGGCACGATCAAAGGGGAATAGCGCTGATCCTCGTCAGCGTTACACTGCCGGCGCTCATCGGCTTTTCGCTACTGGCGATCGACATGAGCCGGGTCAACAATTTGCAAAACGACCTGCAGAAGGGCGCCGATGCCTTCGCGTTGGCGGGAGCCGCCGAGCTTGATGGCTTGCCCGGCTCATGGGCCAGAGCCGAACGCGCCATGGCGACACTGGTTGCCAACAATGCCGCTTTCTCAACCGTTGGCACTAATGGCCGGTTCACTTTGACTTCCGGGCAACCAGGCGGCACCGCACGATGCAACAGCGCCGGCAACATTTCGTGGTGTTTCCTAAAGACCATACCCGCGTCGGACGGAACTCTGGTCACCAGCGCAAACTATGCCAACGCAACGCAATCTATCGGCGAAGATGAAACCGCCTTCATTGAAGTGAAGGTCACGCCGACCGGTTTCGCCGCGATATTCCCAGCGTCGTTTCTGACGGGCAATTCGGCCAGTAACGGCTTCAACGTTGCGGCCACGGCGGTCGCCGGATTCACGTCGGGCGTCTGCGATTACACGCCCGTTTTCATGTGCAACCCGTATGAGGACACAACCATCACCGGCGGCGTTACGCTGGAACAGGCTGCACAAACCAGGCAATACCGTCGCCGCCAGATCCTGCTGCGCGGAGACGGATCCTACTTTCCCGGCAACTTCGCTTTCCTGGCTTCTCCGTTTGGCAACGGCGCCAACCAGCTCGAAAAGATGCTCGCCGACTCCAAGCCGCAGAATTGTTATTCGCGCGACGGCGTCGACACCGAGCCGGGACAGAACGCTGGCCCTGTCGAGAACGGCATCAACTCGCGCTTCGGCATCGATTCGTCAAGCTACTCGGACGGACCTGCGGTCAATGTGCGCAAGGGCGCCAAAAACGGCAGCCAGTTCGTCAAGAGTAACAAGGTCGACTATGAAACAGACCCGACAAAGGGTGTCGGGCTTGAGCGCGATTCGTGCCAGATCGCCGGCAACTGCACCATGATGGGCGGCCGCATGGGCGCTGGTGACTGGAATTTCGCGCGCTACTGGGCCGCCAATCATCCCACACGTGCCGTGCCAGCGGCTCTATCGGGAACCGGCGCCAATCTCCCGACGCGTTATGAGGTCTATCGCTACGAGATCGACAACAATATCTATCAGGACGCTGCAGTCGGTGGCGAAACGGGTATCCCGCCTGCGGCGGCAGGCACCCCGATCTCGATCCCAGACCGCCGGTTGCTTTACGGCGCAATCCTGGACTGCAATGCGCTTCAGGCTTCAGGCACGAATTTCAACGGCCGCCAGACGGGCATTCCGGTAAGGAGATTCGGCAGCTTCTTCATCACCGAGCCGATCAAGGACGGTAAGAATATCTACGTCGAGTTGGTCGACATCACCGGCAAAGGCGGCAACGGAACGCTCGACAACTACCTGCGCGACGAAGCGCAGCTCTACCGGTGACCGCGATGTTCAAGATGCTGTCCCGATATCTTGATCGATTTCGACACGACCAGCGCGGCGCGGTGATTGTCGAGATGACACTGATCACGCCGCTGATGCTGGTCTTGTCGGCCGGGGTGTTCGAATTCGGCAATCTGATCCATGACAAGCTGCTGATGGAGGCCGGGCTTACAGACGCCGCTCGCTTTGCCGCGCGCTGCAACAGTCAGTTGTATACCGACTCCGGGCTGGCGGCGATCAACTGTGCCACCATTGCCGCGAACATCGCCGTCTACGGCAAGCCATCTGTAACCGTTGTCAATGGCGTAGTGACCGATACTCCGCGCGTCAGCGGCTGGCAGACATCGAATGTCACCGTGACGACGAACAACTCCTGCCAGGACACCGTGGTGGGCGGCGTTACCCAATATCGCTCCACCACCGCACAAGTCTGCACCGTGCGCGCGTCCGGTACCTACCCATACACCGGTGTCGGGATGCTGTCGTTCATCGGCATCAGTCCGATAACGCTGCAGGGCTCCCACGACGAACGGTTGATCCGGTTCTGACCATGATCCAGCGTTTCGCAAAATCGGAAGACGGGGCAGCGATGGTGGAAATGACCATCGTATCGACGCTGCTGTTCTCGCTTGTCCTGGGCTTCGTCGATTTCGGCTATGCGTTCTATCAATGGAACGCGGCTACCAAGGCGGTGCAGATCGGCGCGCGGCTGGCTTCGATATCGGATGCGGTGGCAACCAACCTCGCGACCGCGCCCCCGATCTCGTCTCCCGGCGCCCCGGTTGCCGCCGGCGCCTATGGTCCCTTCGTCTGCACCTACACCGCCGGCACGGGCGGCTGCAGCAACAGCGGCGGCTTCAGCGCCGCCAATTTCAGCCGCATCTTTCGTGGCGACACCGCAAACACCAATGACGATGTCTGCCCTGCGCTGGCGGCAAACCAGCGGCCGGGCATGTGCCACTTCTTCCCGGGCCTGCTGCGCAGCAACGTCGTCATCACTTACACGGCCACCGGCCTAGGCTATCAGACCCGGCTTAGCGGGCCGGTGCCGACAATCACCGTCAGCCTGCAGAACCGGACCTTCCAGTTCTTCTTCCTCCAGGGACTGATGGGTTTCGCCAACATCAACATGCCCTCCATGCTGAGCACGGTTACGGGCGAAGACATCAAGAGCACCTGGCCATGAATGCCATCAACACCAAGGTTCTGCCGACCAAGCGTAAGCAGGTGGCGCTGTTTTCATCGGATGCGAATTTCAAACGTGAGGTGGCGACACGGCTCGATGCGCTGGCGATCTATGACGTCAGGATCTCCGAGACGGATGACTTTCTCAAAGGCCCTCCCGCGGATACACGCCCGGGTATCGTCATTCTCGATCTCGGCAATGGCGAACTGCTCGGCAGGCCCGGCATCGTCGAGGCGCGCGCGCTGTGGGCATCGGTGCCGCTGATCGCGGTCTCCAACGAACTGTCGTCGGAACAGACGCGCGTGCTGGTGCGCATGAACGCCTCGGACTGGCTGCACAAGCCGCTCGACGGCAAGGAACTGCTCAACGCGGTGACCTTCCACGATACCGGCAGCCAGGGCACGAAAAGCCGCATCATCACCTTCATCAGTGCCAGCGGTGGCGCGGGCGCCACGACGCTCGCTTTGTCGGCCGCCGAATTCCTGGCGACGAAATCGGCCGAACGCGCGGCGTCAACCTGTCTGGTCGATCTCGATTTCC